>DATLIA010000375.1:0-32693 GCA_035540215.1 Actinokineospora sp.
GCCTTCAGGCCCGCGGCCTCGATGTCCTTGGTCGCGGGCCTGAAGGCGGTCAAGGACCCCACGAAGGACGCGTTCCACGACACCGTGCCGATCGGCAAGGTCGTGGGCCTCGACCCCCGTCCCGGCACGGCGCTCGCCCTCGACGCCCCGGTGACCCTCATCCTGAGCAAGGGACCGCCGCCGCGCCTGCCGGTGCCGAACGTGACGGGCAAGACGAAGGACGAGGCGACCGCCGAGCTGCAGCGCGCCGGTCTGGAGGCGGTCGACGCGAGCGGTGAGGACGCGCCGAAGAACGGTGGTTCGCGCGTGGTGCGGACGGATCCGCCCGCGGGCACGGTGCTGGACCCGACGCAGAACAAGCGCGTCACGCTCTTCTACCAGAACAACGAGGAGATCGAGGTCCCCGACGTCACCCGGCAGAAGGTGCGGGAGGCCAAGGAACAGCTCGAACGGGCAGGCCTGAAGGTGCGGGTCGAGTTCAACAAGAGCAACAACGCGACCGTGGTGAACCAGTCGATCCCGCCGCGCACGCGGGTGAAGCGAGGAACCGAGATCACGATCGTCGGCCTCTGACACGGGCAAAGCGAAGGGCCCCGCGTTCTCGACGCGGGGCCCTTCGTTCTTCAGCCGGTCTTCAGGAACGCTGTTACGACCGGAGCATCTCGGCGACGAGGAACGCGAGCTCGAGCGACTGCTGCGTGTTCAGGCGCGGGTCGCACGCCGTCTCGTAGCGGCCGGCGAGGTCGTCGTCGGAGATCTCCTGGGCGCCGCCGAGGCACTCGGTGACGTCCTCACCCGTGAGCTCGATGTGGATGCCGCCGGGGTGCGTGCCGAGGCGGCGGTGCACCTCGAAGAAGCCCTGGACCTCGTCGACGATCCGGTCGAAGTGGCGGGTCTTGTAGCCGGTGCTCGACTCGTGCGTGTTGCCGTGCATCGGGTCGCACTGCCAGATGACCTTGTGGCCGGACGCGGTGACCTTCTCCACGATCGCGGGCAGCACGTCGCGGACCTTGCCGTTGCCCATCCGGCTGATGATCGTCAGCCTGCCCGCCTCGTTGCGCGGGTCGAGCCGCTCGACGTACTCCACGGCCTGCTCCGGCGTGGTCGTCGGGCCGATCTTGAGGCCGATGGGGTTGCTCAGCAGCTCGGCGAAGGCGATGTGGGCGCCGTCGAGCTGGCGGGTGCGCTCGCCGATCCACAGGAAGTGCGCCGACAGGTCGTACAGCTTGGGCTCGCCGCGGGTGTCCAGGCGCAGCAGTGCCCGCTCGTAGTCCAGCAGCAGGGCCTCGTGGCTGGCGAAGACCTCGACGGTGTGCAGCGAGCTGTCCTCGACGCCGCAGGCCTGCATGAAGCGCAGGCCGCGGTCGATCTCGGTGGCCAGGGCCTCGTAGCGCTCGCCTGCGGGCGAGGTGCGCACGAAGTCGCGGTTCCAGTCGTGCACCTGGGTCAGGTCGGCCATGCCCGCGCCGGTCAACGCGCGAACCAGGTTCATCGCCGCGCCCGCGTTCGCGTAGGCGCGGATCATCCGGCCCGGGTCGGGAACGCGCGCCTCGGGGGTGGCGACAAGGGAGTTCACGATGTCGCCGCGGTACACCGGCAGGCCGAGCGCGTCGAGCTTGTTCGAGCGGGGCTTGGCGTACTGGCCCGCGATGCGGCCGACCTTGACCACGGGCATGCTCGCGCCGTAGGTGAGCACCACGGCCATCTGCAGCAGGGTGCGGATGTTGCCGCGGATGTGCGGCTCAGTGTTGTCCACAAAGGTCTCAGCGCAGTCGCCGCCCTGGAGCAGAAACGCCTCGCCGCGCGCGACCTCGGCCAACCGCGCTTGCAGGCGGTCGACCTCGGCGGGCACGGTGATCGGGGGCACCGCTTCGAGCAGGGTGCGCACTTGGCGCACCTGGTCGGCGTCGGGCCACTCGGGCTGTTGCGCGGCGGGGCGCGCGAGGGCGTCGTCGAGGCGGTTGCGCAGCATCGGGGGCAGCGGGGGCAGCTCGGGAAGCGTTTCCACTGGCACGTCCACGGTCCAGTTCACGTGTCAAGGGTAGGAGGTCGGGTTTTCCGGCCGCACGCCGGGACGCCTGTCCCATACCGTGGACCGACGGCAGGATGGCGGGATGACCGACGAGCTGGATCCGGAGCGGGCACGGCGGCTGTTGGAGCTCGCCGTGGCGAACCTTCGGCGCGACTACCCGGTGCACTGGCTGCGGGTCGTGGAGTCACCGAGCGACCTGCTCCCCCACCGCGTCCTGCACCCGGTGTTCGGCGGGTCGTTCGACTGGCACTCGTGTGTGCACCAGACCTGGCTGATCGCGCGACTGCTGCGCCTGTTCCCCGGCCTACCCGGCACTGACCAGGCAGAACAGGTCCTGGACGAGCTCATCACGGCTGACGGCGTCGCGACCGAGGCGGCCTTCTTCGCCGGTCCGGACGGCGCCGCGTGGGAGCGTCCGTACGGCTGGGCCTGGCTGCTGCTGCTCGACGCCGAGCTGCGCGGCGGCCGGTGGGCCGAGCCGCTGCGACCGCTGACCGAGGTGATCCGGGGCCGCTGGCTGGGCTGGCTGGCGAGCGCCCGTCGACCGATCCGCGCCGGGGTGCACGCCAACTCGGCGTTCGCGCTCGGGCTTGGGCTCGACGCCGCCCGCGCCGTCGGCGACACCGAACTGGCCGACGCCTGCGCCGACGCGGCCCTTCGCTTCTTCGGCGGGGACCGGGGCTACGGCGGGTTCGAGCCAGACGCCGCCGACTTCGTCTCCCCCGCCCTCACCGAAGCCGACCTGATGCGCCGGGTCGTGCCGGACTTCCCGGCCTGGTTCGACGCCTTCCTGCCGGACCTGGACACGCCCCGCTGGTCGACGCTGCGCGCGCCGATCGAGGTCGACGACCCGGCCGACCCGTACGGCTCCCACCTCGCCGGACTCGCCCTGTCCCGCGCGTGGGCGTGGCGCGGGATCGCCGCCGCCCTGCCCGCCGACCACCGGTATGCCGACCTGGCGGTGGCGGCGGCGCGGGAACACCGGGAGGTCGGCCTGCGGTACGTCTTCGGCTACGGCTACGCCGCCGAGCACTGGCTCGGCACGTTCGCCGCCTACCTCGACGTGGGCGCGCTGTAGGCGATCAGCTCGGCCACCGGCTCGCCCCTGCGGACCTTGCCGACCGCGACCAGCGGCGCCATCGCCCGACACCAGCCGTCGAGCCGGTCCGGGTCGAGATCACTCGCGGCGACCAGCGCGTCGCGCCTGGCCTCGATGCCGGGACCGTCGAGCACGAAGTCGACCGCGTCGAACTCGGGCTCGCCCAGGGTGCCCTGCGGGTCGAGGACGACCAGTCCGGTCGGGGTGTCGAGCAGGTTGAAGCGGTGCAGGTCACCGTGCAGCAGGACCTGGCGGCTGGGGTTGTCCAGGAGCCGCTGGGCGATCTCCCAGGCCGCGTCGAGGTGGTCGGCGGTCACCGGCCCGGTCGGCGGGAACCTCGGGAAGAACGCGGCGACGCCCGCGCGCAGATCCCGCCAGGCGGCCCGCTCCGGCTCGGCGACCGCGTGCAAGTCGGCGAGCAGGCCGGCGAACCGGGCGGGTTCCGGCCAGCCCTCGGTTCCGTCGATCCACGCCATCAGCAACGCGCCGTCGGCCTCCGCCAACAGCGCGGGAACGCGACCGCTGGGCTCGAACGCGCGCAGGATCCCGGCTTGGGTCGCGGCGAACTCGACGTCCGGCGACACCTTGAGGACCACCTGCACGCCTGCCCGCTCGGCCCGCAGCGTCACCGCCGACGCGCCGTCGGGGAATGGGTCGCCCAGCGTCAGTCCCCAGTCGGCGGCCAGCCGGTCGAGGCGGTCGGGGAGTTCTGCCAGCCACGGCCGGACCGACTCGCCGAAGCGCCGGACCAGTCGCTCCTCTGCTGTCACTCGGCCCGTGCCCGGATCGTGCGAGAGCCGTATTCCCCGCGGGAAAGGCAGCACGGGCACGGACAGGGTGGCCTGCCGTGCGCGTCCGGCTGGTGCCGCCAACCGATCACGCCCTTGACGTGGCGCACATCGTGGATCTCGGCGGCGCGCACAGGCCTAGGCAGGAACACCTCGTAGCCGCGCGGATCAGGGTGGGCGCTGATCAGCGCCGCCGCCTTCGCCGCTGTCATCCGCAGCGGCTTGCGGGTGTAGTGGGAGACGGTCACCGACTCGTCGTCCGGCACCCGAAACCGCACGGCGACGGTGCTTCGATAGCCCGATTTGCGCAGCTCACGGCCCCACTGGTTGGTCAGCACGTAGGACTGCAGTACCGGCATGCAGAACACGCCGCGGTCGGTCAGCCAGCGGTGCCAGGACGTCCGGATCCCGCCCCGGCGGATGGCGGCGGCGAGCCGGGCGTCGGTCAGGTGGACCAACAGCATCAGAGCTCGGGCCTCCGGTCGGCCCACGGGTGGGCGCGCTCGTACTGGCCCGACAGCGACAGCAGCAGCCGCTCGGACCGGCGCGGGCCGATCAACTGCACCCCGATCGGCATCCCCACCTCATCGCGTCCCACCGGCACCGCCGCGACCGGGTTGCCCAGGACGTTCCACGTCGGGAAGTACGGGATCCGGATGCTGACGCCCGCGTACGTCGCGCTCAGGCCGCGGCCGTGGAAGGCACCGACGCGGGTGGGGCGGCGGGTCCATGACGGCTGCAGGATCACGTCGTGGTCGGCGAAGAAGTCGGTCATGGTGCGCTGCAGCCGTTCCTCGACACGCGTGGCCCAGTCCAGGGCCGAGTCGGGCACGCGCCTGCCGAGGAAGGCGATCTTGCGGGTGCGCGACTCCAGCCACTCCGGGTGCGGCAGGCGCGCCACGTCGTCGGCCACGCCGCGCAGGTAGCGGACAAGGAACAGCTGGGATGGGGCGGAGCCAAGCGCCGGGTCGGCCTCGGTGACCTTGTGGCCGAGGTCGCGCAGCCGGTCGGCGGTGTCGACCACCGCGCGGCGCCAGCGGGGGTTCATCGGCGGGCGGCCCATCGGGGTGCGCCATGACAGCGCGATCCGCAGCCGACCAGGGTCGGCGTCCACCGCGGCCCGGTAGCCACCGCCGTCGTCGGCGATCACGTCGAGGAGGCCACCGACGTCGGCGACCGTGCGGCCCAGCGGCCCGATCCCCGACAGGCCGTTCCACCCGCCGAGCGACGGGGCCTGGTCGACCAGGCCGCGCGAGGTCTTGAGGCCGAACACTCCGGTCGCGGTGGCCGGGATGCGGATCGAGCCGCCGCCGTCGGAGCCGGTGGCCGCGCCCACGATGCCGCCCGCGACGGCGCCCGCGGAGCCGCCCGACGAGCCGCCGGTGGTGTAGTCGAGGTTCCACGGGTTGCGGGTGGCCCCGTAGGTGAGGGTCTCGGTGAACGACCAGAGGCACTGCTCAGGGGTCAGCGTCCGGCCGATGACCACCGCGCCCGCGGCGCGCAGCCGGGCGACCACGGCGCTGTCGTGTTCGGCGGGCGGGAACTGGGGCCTGCCGCCCTTGGTGGTCACGTCGCCTGCGACGTCGGTGTCGTCCTTGACCGCCACCGGCACGCCGAGCAGCGGGGTCCGCTCCCCCGCGTCGAGTCTGCGCTGGGCGTCCGCCGCCGCCGCGCGCGCCGCGTCGAGGTAGAGCACGCGGAAGGCGTTGATGGTCGGGTTGAGCGCCTCGGCCCGACGCAGGACGGCCTCGAGCAAGTCGGGCGCGGTGACCTGGCCGTCGCGTAGGGCACGGGCCTGTGCGTCGGCGCCCGCCCAGAGCAGATCCTCCATGGCGGGCACCCTAACGCGGGCACGGCACAGGGCCGAGCGTCAGCCGAAGAAGATCTCCGCCTCGGCATAGCGCTCCAGCGGCACGGTCTTGAGTTCGGCGGTGGCCTCGGCGAGTTTGACCCGGACGATGTCGGTGCCGCGCAGCGCCACCATCACCCCGAAGTCGCCGTCGGCCACCGCGTCGACCGCGTGCAGGCCGAACCGGGTGGCCAGCACCCGGTCGTAGGCGGTTGGCGTGCCGCCGCGCTGGGTGTGGCCGAGGACCACCGCGCGGGACTCCTTGCCGGTCTTGGCCGCGATCTCCTCGGCCAGCCACGTGCCGACACCGCCGAGCCGGACGTGCCCGAAGGCGTCCTTCTCACCGCTGGCCAGCACCTCGGCGCCGCCCTCCGGCAACGCGCCCTCCGCCACCACGATGATCGGCGCGTACTGCCGCTCGAAGCGCCGCTGCACCCACTCGATGACCTTGTCGACGCTGAAGGGCCGCTCCGGCACCAGGATCACGTTCGCCCCGCCCGCCAGACCGGAGTGCAGCGCGATCCAGCCCGCGTGCCTGCCCATGACCTCCACGACCAAAGCCCGGTGGTGGGACTCGGCGGTGGTGCGCAGCCGGTCGATGGCTTCGGTCGCGATGTGCACAGCGGTGTCGAAGCCGAAGGTGTAGTCGGTACCGCTGAGGTCGTTGTCGATCGTCTTGGGCACGCCGACGACGCCGATGCCGTCCTCGGTGAGCCGCTTGGCCACCCCGAGGGTGTCCTCGCCACCGATCGCGATGAGCGCGTCGACCTCCAACTCGGCCAGCGTCGCGCGGATCTTGTCCGGGCCGCCATCGACGTTGTACGGGTTGGTCCTGGATGAGCCGAGAATGGTGCCGCCGCGGGTCAGGATGTCCTCGACCTCGGCCAGCCCGATCTGCTTGGTGTTGCCCTCGATCGGTCCCTGCCAGCCGTTGCGGAACCCGACGATGTCCCAGCCGCGTTCCTCGATCCCCTTACGGACCACCGCCCGGATGACCGCGTTGAGACCTGGACAGTCACCGCCACCGGTGAGCACGCCGACCCGCATGAGACCTCCTGGACTTGTCGGTGAGTGACTATCGTCACCGTTGACATCGCCCAGCCTGCCGGCTACTGAATCGGTGTAGCAAGCAGGGCTCTAACCCGCGACCTTTTTGCGCCACTCGCCTTCGATGATGCGCCACCGGACGAGGTTGTGACGGGCGTCGGCGAGCGCGTCGTGCGCGTCGTCCGGCGGGGAGGGCAGGTGCGGCTTGCCCACGTCCTCCCAGCGCTGCCGCAGCTCGCGGGTGAACCGGGGGATCTCCCTGGGCAGCGCGGGCATCGCGCCCCACAACTGCCCGAGCACCACATGGTCATAGGCGCCGAACCAGGCCCAAAGCTCGATCTTGTCCCGGGTCTTGGGCGTGGTCAGGAACTCCAGCAGCCGCTTGCGGATGGTCGCCCGGTCACACCAGGCCTTGTCGGCAGGCGACGGCAGCTTGTCCAGCACGTTGTCGCGCACCCAAGGGCCAGCCTTGGCCGGGTTGAACTCGGTGGAGACGGCGTAGAACTCTCTGCCGTTCTCGTCCACCACACCGATCGACACCAGGTCGATGGTCGTTCCGTCCTCAATGAATTCCGTATCGTAAAAGAACCGCACCCTACGTTTTCTCCTAAGATGAATACACAGCCGATGTGTCCGGCTGCCGGGGCAGCGAGAACTTGGGATCTGCCGACCGGCACCTGGTCAAGATACGCAGATGGGGTTCAATCGAAGCCGCTCCGGGTCGCGGAGCGCCCGGCCGACCGCGACGGAACGAGAAACCCGGGCAACGCTTGACATCGAACGGATATCGGCTGATCCGCATGGGAGCGGGCCGTTGGGTTCTGGAGCACCGACACATCATGGAGTTGACGCTCGGCAGGCCCCTGCTGCCCGGCGAGAACGTCCACCACATCAACGGCGACCGAGTGGACAACCGGCCCGAGAACCTTGAACTGTGGGTCACACGGCAGCCACATGGGCAACGAGTGCAGGACGCGCTCGCCTGGGCTCGCGAGATTCTCGCCCGATACGAAACGGGTGTCGTAGACGAATCGCACTGACAAAGACTAGGCCCTGACTAGCTGGCCTCGGTTTCCGGGACGCGGGCCTCACGCTTGAGCTGGGTCGGCACATCGGTGATCGCGCCCGCTTTGTGCGCGGCCTCCAACTCCTTGGCCTTGGCCGCGTAGATGTCGACGTACTCCTGGCCGGACAGCTCCATCAGCGCGTACATGATCTCGTCGGTGATCGAGCGCTCGACGAAGCGGTCGCCCTCCAGGCCCGCGTAGCGGGAGAAGTCCAGCGGCTTGCCGACCTTGATCCGGATCGGGTACGGCCGCCACATCTTCGAGCCGATCGGGTTGGCCTTGTCGGTGCCGAACATCGCGACCGGCACCACCGGGACCCCGGCCTCCAGCGCGATCCGGGCGATGCCGGTCTTGCCCTTGTAGAGGCGGCCGTCCGGCGAGCGGGTGCCCTCCGGGTAGATGCCCATCAGGTGGCCCTCACGCAGCAGCCGCACCCCGGTGTCGATCGCGGCGCGCGCGGCGCTGCCGCCGGAGCGGTCGATCGGGATCTGACCGAGCCCGGTGAAGAACCACTTCTTGAGCCTGCCCTTGATCCCCGGCTCGGTGAAATACTCGATCTTGGCGGGGAACGTCACCCGCCGCGAGACCTTCAGCGGGAGGAAGAAGGAGTCGGACACCGCGAGGTGGTTGCTAGCCAGCATCGCGCCGCCATCGGCGGGGATGTTCTCCGCGCCCTCGATCCTGGGCCGGAAGAACAACCGCAGCAGGGGCCCCAAGAAGACCCACTTCATCAGCCAATAAACCACGTGACCAGCGCTCCCGTTCTCCCCGCGTCCCCGATCGAGCCTACGAACCCCCGGTGGCCTGGCACAACAGCGCGCCGGAGCGGTAACAAGAACACCCCGAGTCGAGACACCGAAGTCACCCGGGTACACAACGATGAAACCGGGTGCCCGGATCCGGTCCGCGCCGTGTGCAGTCATGCGACGATGGCCACAACCCAGGCTCGCCAGAGCTGATCATAGGAGGAGCGGGGTGCCCGCTATCGAAGGCGCGCAAGCCTACGCGCACGACGCGTCGACCGAGATCGGCGTGGTACTCAGTCACGGCTTCACCGGATCACCGTTCAGCATGCGGCCATGGGCCGACCACCTGGTCGAGCAGGGCTACAGCGTGCGGGTCCCGCTGCTGCCCGGCCACGGCACGCGGTGGCAGGACATGAACCGCACCGAATGGCCCCAGTGGTACGGCGCGGTGTCGTCGGCCTTCGCCGAGCTGCGCGAGCGGTGCGACAAGGTGTTCGTCTTCGGCCTGTCCATGGGCGGCGCGCTGGTGCTGCGGGTGGCCGAGGAGCAGGGCGCCGACGTCGCGGGCGTGGTGCTGGTGAACCCGTCGGTGATGACCCTGCGCAAAGAGATGCGGTTCATCGGCCCGCTGTCGAAGGTCGTGTCGTCACTGAAGCCGATCAGCGACGACATCGCCAAGCCGGGGGTCAGCGAGCACGCCTATCCCCGGACGCCGCTCAAGGCGGTGCACAGCCTCACCCACCTCTGGGCCCAGGTCCGGCGCGACCTGGCCAGAGTCGACCAGCCGCTGCTGGTGCTGCACTCGGCGGTGGACCACGTGGTGGAGCCGGAGAACTCCCGCGAGATCCTGGCGCGGGTGTCGAGCGCGGACAAGACTGAGATCGTGCTGGACAACAGCTACCACGTTGCGACGCTCGACAACGACGCCCAGCTGATCTTCGACTCGAGTGTGGAGTTCGTCCGCCGCGTCGTCGCGGGTGAGCGGGTGTGATGCGCCCGGGAGACGGCCCGGAGGACGTCGACGCCGCGTTCGCCGAGATCATCGCCGACCTGGAGCGCGAAGGTGTCGGCCGCGACATCGGCACTCGGCGCGACCAGTTGGTCGACGAGCCGGTGACCGAGCCGACGCCGGTCGTCGAGGCGGGCCCGGTCGCCGCGGCGTGGCGCGGCCACGAGACCGAGTTCGACTGGGCGGGCGACGACGACAACGAGCGCTACCAGCCCCCGGAGCCCCCGCCGCTGCCCAAGCTGCGCCCACTGACCCTGGTCGCGTTGTTCCTGCTGGTGGTCGGGGTGATCCTGCTGATCCTGCCGAACGTCATCGGCCTCGACGCCCGGATCGCCACCCCGATCGCGCTGATCTCGCTCGCCTCGGGCATCGGCCTGCTCCTGCTGCGGGTGCGCAAGACCCCGCCGACCTTCCCGGACGGCGACGACACCGGCGCCCAGGTATGACCGCGCGGTCCTGGCGTCCCGCGAGGGACACCAGGACCGCGCGTCCGCCTAGGTCCGGCGCCTGCGCATCAGCAGCACGCCGAGCGCCACGGCGACGAACGCGCCCGCGATGACCGCGAAGGCGGGGAACTCGGAGTCCTCCTCCGGCGCGACCGAGGCGACCGGCTCCACATCGAACATGACCATGTCCTCCGGGGTCGGCGGTTCGCTCGACGGCATGCTGCTCGTGGTCGGGCTGGTCGTCTGCGATGACGACGACGGGCGGCCACTCGTGGTGGACTTGCCCGGTGCCGACGGCTTGGCCGTGACCGCGTCCGGACCGATCCCGACCTTGACCTCCGCCGATGTGCCGCCCTCGGCGAGCACGGTGATCGAGATGTCGCCGACGACGAGCGAGCCACCGACCGGGATCGAGTTGTCGCCGCCCTTGGCCGGGGTCTGCGGGCTCCCGTCGATGAGCCGGGAGGACCCGTACTTGCCCGCGGGAACGACGTAGACATTCACCCCTTGCTTGATCTCCCGGTCGACGCCCAGGCCGGGTGCGCGGTACTCGACCAGGAGCCGGTCGCCGCCAACGGGCATGTCGATGGCGCGGACGCCGCCGACCGAGTCCGGCGCGTGCAGCGCGGCCAGCTTGACCGTGGTGGTCTTCGCCGGGCCGGTCACCTTGTCTGGAGCCAGCCACTTCACCTTGATCAGCTCAGGGGCGGTGTAGCCCATCTTGGGACCGCCCGCCCCCATCGGCGAACGCCTGCTGTAGTCGTCCTTGGCGCAGCCGGTGATCACGCCTGCCGGACACACCTCGCGCGACTGGTGGTCGAAGCCGAGGTTGTGGCCGAGCTCGTGAGCCAAGGTGCCCATTCCGAGGTGCTGGGCGGGATACCAGGAGCGTTTGCCGGTCACCTCGGCCAGTCCCGCCCAGTCGCACTTGGCCTTCTCGCCCGCGAAGACCACGACGAGGTCGTCGTATTGGACACCCTCGCTCTTGAGCGTCTCCTCGGCCTTCGCGGTCAGCGGCTTCGTCTCACACTTGGCCGGGATGTCGACGGTGACCGGGCCGTACACCTTGCCGCCCGCCATGGTCAGCGTGCGCTGGCCGTGACTCTGCGCGGCGAAGTACTTCGAGATCGAGTCCGGCGCCTCGACCAGATAGTCGATCGCCTTCTGCTTGAGGCCGGGCACGTCCGGGATCGTCTCGTCGGCGAAGTTGATCAGAACGACGGCGACGCGTCTCGCGGCGGGCTGGGCGGTGGCGGGGCTCGGGACGCTGAGGAACGCCAGCACGAGCGCACAGGCAAGGGCTAAGGGCTTCGAGAGCGGCGACGTCACAATTCGCGAGCATACATGCGCGATGTTGGCCAGTTTCAATCATATTCATTCAGTTCGTGATCATGATTACGCAGAGTCGATCGCCAAGGTGGCCGCGCCGACGATGCCCGCGTCGTCGCCGAGATGAGCGGTGCGGATGCGGGCCAGCGGACGGTGTCCGGCCCCGGTGACCAGCGACTGGTAGTGGTCCCGCGCCGCGTCGAGGAACAGCGGACTCGACTCCGAGACACCGCCCGCGATGACGATCAGCTCCGGGTCGTACACGTCCGCGACCAGGGCCAGGCCCTCCCCCAGCCACCGCGCCAGTTCGCCCATCGCGCGGCGGGCGATGGGATCGCCGTCGCGCGCGGCGGCGGCGACCTTGCGCCCGGTGAGCCCTTGGACGTCGCGCGCCGCGCGAGCCAGAGCCGTCGCCCGGCCTTTGTACTGGGCGAGCATGTCCAGCGCGGTGGTGGCGAGCGCGGTGCCGCTGCAGTACCGCTCCCAGCAGCCCTGTTTCCCGCACGAGCACGGCCGCCCGTCCTGCACCAGGCGCAGGTGCCCTAGTTCTGGCGCGACCCCATGAGCGCCGCGGAACAGCGTGCCGTCGAGCAGCAACGCGCCGCCGATGCCGGTGCCGATGGCCACCAGCAGGCCCACACGCGCGCCGCGCAGCGCGCCGAAGTGGTATTCGGCGACCCCGGCGGCGTTGGCGTCATGTTCGAGAACGACTGGAAGACCCAGCCGCTCGGCGATCCGGTCGGCGACCGGGGCGGCGCGCCAGGCGAGGTGTGGGGCGAACATGACGGTCCGGCGGTCGTTGGCCACGAACCCGGCCACGGCGAGACCGACAGCGCTCACCTCATGCCGGGCGGCCAGCGACCCGACGACCGAACAGATGACGTCCTCCAGCTCCGTCTCGCCACTGGGGGTCGCGCCGCGCGCGGTGTCGAGGATCGCGCCGCGGGCGTCCACGACACCGGCTCGAACGCTGGTGCCGCCGACGTCGACACCGATCGCCGTCACTCGGGAGTGGAGCCCTTCCTGCGGACCTCGATCCGCTGGACCCGCGGCGACGCGGGCTCCGGCCGAGGCTCAGGACGGAAGCCGGGCATGTGCGGCTCGGCCTCCGGGTGCCAGCGGTCGGCCAGCACCGCGCGCAGCAGCGCGACGATGTCGGCGACCCGGTCGAGGCTCTTGCTCGCCAGTTCGTTCGGCTCGCCGCGCAGCAGGGCGATCAACGCGCACAGCGGGCACCAGCCGCAGGCCGTCGGCGGGCCGTCGGCAGGCTCGTGCTCGTCGTGGGTGCTGACCGCGACCCGGTCCAGCCACGGCCCGGCGCGCTCGGCGACCGCGGCGAGCAGCAGACGCAGTTCGTCGGCCAGCCGCGTCCCCGGGTCCTGTGTGGTGGTCACGCGCGCTCCTCATGGCCGAGCGCGAAGCGAAGCACCAGTCCGGCGCTGTCGGCCTCGGCGTCGATGACGGTGTAGCGACGCAGCATAAGCGGCAGGGCGACGAGCCTGCGCACGCCGTCCACAGTGACCGCCAGGTCGTCATCGACCCGGACGAGGTCGAGATCGCTGCCGTCGCCGAGCGGCAGCGCGACGGTCAACAGATAGTCGGCACCGTCGGCGTCCACCGAGAGCAGCGGGACACCGGGCCTGCGCAGCCCGTCGAGCGGGTCGATGCCCGCGTACAGCTCGTCGGCCAGTTCCAACAGCGGCGCGGTCCCGATCGGCTCGGCGGCGCGGTGTTCCACCACATGCAGCGACAGCGGGGTCGATGCGTCCAATTCGGACAGCACGGCGTCCTGCTCGGACCGGCGCACCCGCAGCCACTTGGCCGCGGGCCCCTGCCACAGCCGCGACTTGGGCACGAGCCGGTTGGCGATCAGCGCGTCGACGTGCACCCCGCGCAGGGCCAGCGCGGCCAGCGTCCGCCGGGTCTCGGCGACGACCAGCCGCTCCGGGGTCAGCACCAGGCGAACGCTCGTGGTCTCCGGGTCGGTCAGCACCGTGCGCAACCCGGCGAGGTGCGCGGCGAGCGTGCGCACCGACTCCGCCGCGGCGCGCAGACCGGGGACCACGCCGCGGAAGGAGCGGTCGAGGTAGCCCGCGATCGCTTCGGGCAAAGCCAGCAACCGCAACGTCTCCGCGGTCGGGCCGCAGTCGACGACCACGACCTCCCACGGCCCGGTCTCGGCCAGTCTGGCCACTTCGGACAGTGCGAGCAGCTCGTCGACACCAGGCAGGACCGTCAGTTCCTCGGCGTCGAGGTCGGCGATCCCGGCGCCCGCGAAGACCCCGCGCAGCTGCCCACGCAACTGGGGCCAGGAACGGTCCACGAGCGCGCGGGCGTCCACATGGGCCGCGTACAGCGAAGTGTCCACTTCGGACGGCTCGGTGCCCAGCGGGACACCGAAGGCGTCGGCGAGCGAGTGCGCCGGATCCGTCGACACCACCAGGGCCTTGCGGCCGGACGCGGCGAGGCGGGCGGCCGTCGCCGCGGCCAGGGTCGTCTTGCCGACCCCGCCCTTGCCGGTGAAGAGCAGTATCCGCACCCGTCGGCCTCCGCTGGTGTCCTAGTGCTGTTCGACCCGCCGCTTGAGTTCCTTGAGCGCGGTGTCCATGACCATCTTCTCGGCCTTGCGCCGGAACAGGCCGATCATCGGCACGACCAGCTGCACGGAGAGCGTGTAGGTGACCGTGGTGCGGCCACCGGCCTCGCTGAGCGCGTAACGGCCCCGCTGCGAACGCTGCATCTGTCCCTTGACCAGGTTCCAGTCGACGGACAGGCCGTCGTCGGACCAGTCGTAGGCCAGCGTGTAGACGTCCTTGAACGGTCCGGCGTCGAGCGTGAAGGTGACCTGCTCGCCGCGGCCGTCGTCGTAGGTGGAGAGCACCTCGGTCTGTTTGACCGCGGCGGCCCACTCGGGATACGCCGGGAAGTCGGCGATCACCGCCATGATCTGCTCCGCCGGAGCGTCGACGACGATGGACTGGGTGGACTCGTCGGCCATAGTCCGGCAGGTTACCCGGTCACCAGGTCAGGACGTACGGCCACCGGGTCCGCTGGAAGTGTCCGACGTTGGCGCACTCGGTGCGGCCGACCCGCATGCGCGCGGCCAGCGGCTGGTGGACGTGCCCGAACACCGCCCACCGCGGCCGGTCGCGGTGGATCCGGTCGAGCAGGCCCGCCGAGCCGATCTCGGCGCGGCGGGCCATCACGTCGTAGGTCAGTTCGGGCACGTCCGGCGGGATGTGGCTGCACAGCACGTCCACCTCACCCAGCCCGGCGACGGCGGCGTCGAACTCGTCGTGGGTGCGCAGGTATGGGACGAACGGGCCGGTGCGACGCGGCTGGATGTGCGGCGGGAGCAGCGCGCCGCCGACGAAGCCGAACCGCAGGCCGCCGATGGTGACCACCTCGCCGTCGACGACCTCGATGCCGTCGCCCGCGAACTCCGGCCACAGCGCGGGGATGTCGACGTTGCCCGGGGTCGCGTAGGTGGGCACGGCCATCGCGGCGAACAGCGTCTTGTACTGCCCCCGCACGGCCTCCTCGATGACCGCCGCCGCGTCGGCCTACGCCCGCGAGCTGTGGATGAGTCTGTCCGACGCGGCGCCGTGCTGGCGCTCGCGGCGGAGCTTGGCGAAGACGCCGACCTTCTCCGCGCCGAAGATCGTGCCGAGGATGCCGCGGGAGTGGTCGTGGTAATCGACGAAATCGATCAGGTCGCCCAGGACGACAAGGACGTCGGCACCGTCACCCGCTCGGGCCAGAGCCTCAGCGTTGCCGTGCACGTCGGAGACCACATGAACCCGCACGGCGCCCACATTACGCGGGCGCCGGGGCGCAGCCGGGGGCTCTCCCATCCTCCAAGACGGCCTTCAGCCGCAGCGCGAGCGACTTCGCGGCCAACTGGCGGGCGGTGATCTCCTTGCGGGTGGCTCTGCCCGTGGCCTTGCCCGTCGCCAGGTTTCCGGCCGGGAAGTCGGCGCGCAGGAAATAGTGCACGACCGTGCCGTCGAGCACCGCCTCCAGCCAGACCTCCATGGTCCCGACCAGCGCTCCCCCGACCGTCCAGCGCAGGCCCTCGGCGCCGCGGTCGGCGTAGACCTCCAGCTTGAGGTCCGGCCAGTACCCGCGCCAGGCTGCGGGGTCGGCGAACGCGGCGGCCACGACCTTGGGCGGCACCACGATGAACGTCTCGTCAACGACGTCGACTTGCGGCATTCCCGCAGCATGACATGCGACCCACGAGCGGGTCGCGCACCGGGTGGGGATAGTTTCGTCACCGATCACCTGGGGAGGTCGACATGCGGGAGCGGGGCGTGGCGGTGGCCGACGAGGAGAGCCTCACCGACATGGTGTGGGCCAACGCCGACAGGTTCGCCGACGCGGTGGCCCTGCGGCGGCGGGTCGACGGATCGTGGATCGACGTGACCACCGCGGACTTCGCCGCGCAGGTCATCGCCCTCGCCCAAGGCCTGATCGGCGTCGGCCTTGGCCCCGGCGACCGGGTCGCGCTGCTGTCACGGCCCCGCTACGAGTGGACGCTGCTCGACTTCGCGATCTGGACCGCGGGCTGTGTAAGCGTGCCAGTGTCCATCGCTGACGACTTGGTGTCGGTTCTCGGCAAGTCCGCCGCGAAAGCCGTCATCGTGGAGACCACCGACGACCGGCACGCGGTCGAGGGCGTGGTCGACCGGCTGGCCGAGATGGTCAAGGTCTGGCAGCTCGACCCGGTCGGCGAGTTCGCCCCGGCCATCGACGAGCTGGTCGCGCTCGGCGCGGGCGTCGACCCTCAGGAGGCGCACACCCGGCGGCTGGCCGTTCGCTCGTCGGATGTGGCGACGATCGTCGACGGGGCCGAACTGACCCACCGCGACCTGCTCGGCCAGGTGCGCGCGACGATCTCGACGTTCCCGGAACTGCTGCGGCCGGGTACCGCGACGCTGACGTTCCTGCCGCTCACCGGCCTGGTCTCGCGGGTCGTGTCCCTGTGCTCGGTGTACGCGCGGACGACGCTCGGGCACCTGCCGGACACCCGCGCGCTGGCCGCCGACCTGGCCACGTTCCGGCCGACGTTCGTGGTCGCCGACCCGGCGGTGCTCTCGACGGTCTACGAGACGGCCCGGGCGGCTCGGCCCGATCCCCGGCTGTTCGCCGTGGCCGAGGAGGTCGCGGTGTCGTTCAGCAAAGCGCCGACGCTCTCGCTGCGGGTGCGGCGGGCGGCGATGAGCAAGCTGGTCTACGGCGGGGTGCGCGCGGTGCTCGGCGGCCGGTGCGAGGCGGTCATCCTGGCCCAGGACGGCCTGGACCCGGAGCTGGGACACTTCTTCCGCGGGGTCGGGATTCCGACCCACCGCGCGCCACAGCTCTAGAGCTGTGTCCACGAGCGTTGTCGGGCTATCGGCGGATCCAGGTTTAGCGGAGTCGGTACGTCGACTCACCGGTGATCAGGTCGGCCAGTCGGTCAGCTCGGTCGGACCAGCGCCAGGACGCCTGCATCCAGGCCCGGCCCGCCGCGCCCATCGCCGCTGCGCCGGCAGGGTCCGCCAGCAGGCCGCCGACGCGGGCCGCCAGTTCCGCCACGTCCCGGCCGTCGACGACGTGGCCGGTCTCGCCGTCCAGCACCGTCTCGGGCGCGCCGCCGGACCGGCCGACGACGATCGGGAGGCCGGTCGCGGCCGCCTCCAGGAACACGATGCCCAGCGCCTCGACGTCCAGGCCCCTGCCGTGGGTGCGGCACGGCATCGCGAAGACGTCCCCGGCGGCGTAGTGGGCGGGCAGTTCCTCCCACGGCACCGAACCGGTCAGCACGACGTCCTTCTCGACGCCGGTCTGGCGCGCGAGCGCCTCCAGACGCGGCCGGTACGGGCCGCCGCCGACCAGCAGGAGGGCCGCGTCGGGGACCTGGGCGCGGATCGCGGGCAGGGCGCGGATCAGCATGTCCTGGCCCTTGCGGGGCATCAGCCGCGACACGCACACCACGGTCGGGCGGTCACCAAGCCCGTGGCGGGCGCGGATAGCCGCGCGGGCGTCCGGGTCGGGACGGTAGACGTCGGTGTCGACGCCGGACGGCAGCAGTTCCAGGGCGGCGCGGGGGCCGAAGGCGGCGGCGAACCGGGTCCGGGTGTAGTCGCTGACGTAGGTGACGACGTCGGTCGTGCTCCCGATGCGGCGGATGGCCTGGCGGGCGCCGGGGAGCATCGACCAGCCGACCTCGTGGCCGTGGGTGCTGGCGACCACGCGCCGCGCGCCCGCGGCCCGCAGGGTCGGGCCGAGCAGGGCCAGCGGGGCCGCGGCGCCGAACCACACGGCGTCACAGCTCTCGGCGCGGAGGATCTCGCGGGCGCGGCGCGCCACGTCCGGGGTCGGCAGCATCAGCTTGCCTGGGTGGCGGACCACCGGGAACGGCTGCTTGGCGTCGAAGTCGGCGGCGCCGTCCCAGGTCGGGGCGTAGACGACGAGGTCCTGCCCGGGCAGGCGGGTGGCGAACGAGTGCAGGTAGGTCTGGATACCGCCGGGGCGGGGCGGGAAGTCATTGGTCACCAGCAGCGTTCGACGCATCCGTCCAACCTATTGGCTAGGCGAGGGTCTCGTTCAGGTAGGTCCGCCACTCGCGCAGCAGGCCCGCGCGGTCCAGGTCGAGCACGCGGCGCAACAGGTCGTCGGTGTCGCCCGCGGACATCGGACCGGCGCCACCCAGTTCCCGGTAGAGAGTGACGAGGCGCGACTCGCCGTAGCGGTCGGCGACGAACCGGGCGATCGACCACGCCTGCTGGTAGGCCAGGTCGAGTTCCTTGTCCTTGCCGCGGAACGCGCGGTCCTCTGGCAGCGCCGTCGGCGGGCCGGATTCCTGCACCTGCCGGACCAGGTCGGGTGCGCCCTGGGCCAGGCCGATGCCGCTGTCGCGGTAGCCCACATAGTCGGAGAAGCCCTCCAGCAGCCACATCGGCGACCCGTCCACGGTCACCGAACGGGCCGCGACGTGGGTGATCTCGTGGCGCAGCACCACCCGCAGCGACGCGATGGACAGCGACCTCGACCCCATCGGGCTCAGGATGACCCGCTGGCCGGTGGCCGCGCGCTTGGCCGTGTCGACCCGGTCCGCGGTCGCGACGGCCACCACGGACTCCACCGGGAAGTCCGGGCCGACCAGCGCCCGCATCTCGGTGGCGCCGTCGGGCAGCAGCAGCGCCACCCGGCCCGTCCACTCCCGGCCCCACACCTGGGCGACGGCCTCGACGGCCGGGTCCAGCTCACGCACCAGCCGGTCGACCATCGGCTGGCTGCCGGGGTGGGCCAGCACCAGGCCGCGAGCGGTGGTGGTCACCAGACATGGTCCGAAGTCCCACGGCCCGCGCCAGGTCCGGCGGCCGATGTCGGCCAGGTCGGCGTCCGACCGCAGGTACCAGACGTCCTCGCGGTTGACGAACAGGTAGCCCATGGCCCGGCTGGTCGGCGTGGGATCGACCCCGCCAAGCGCGTAGCGCAGGTCCACCGCGGGCGCCCACAGCTCCGCGCCGCCCGCGAGGCCGGACACGTCGAGGCTGTCCTCGGGACGCAGCGCGTAGGACCAGTGGTCGAACGGCACCCCGGCCAGGTTGGCGAACAGCGCCCGCTGGCTCTCCAGGAACGCCGGGTCGCCCTTCGGGTCCAGGTCGGCGAGGAAGGCGGCCTCGTCGCGACGCAGGACGGCGTCGGCGCGGCGGGCCAGCAGCGAGGTGATGGCCGCGGTGCGGTCCGGGTCGGTGCCCACCGGGGCGGCGGGCTCGATCGCGCCGAGCGGCTGCCCCTGCGACGGGAGCCGCTGCGGGGCGACCTGCGCGGACGGCACGGTGATGAGCGCCATCGCGGCCAGCGCGATGACGGCGACCGCCGCGCTGAGCCACGCGCGCACCCGTGCCCTCAAGGCCATTCCGGGATCTTAGAGCGCATCTGCGGACTGGCGTGCGTGAGAGCCGTGATCGAGGCGCGGCTATCGCGTGCGCCAGTCCGCAGATGCGCTCTAGGGCGAGAAACGCCGATGGCCCGCACCGGAGCGGTGCGGGCCATCGGGGAGATATCGACTAGCCGACGATGCGCTTGGCGCCGTAGTAGTCGCTGCCGCCGCCGTCGACGGTCGCGGTCTTCACCGGGACACCCGACGTGGAGGCGTGCACGATCATGCCGCCGCCGATGTACATCGCGACGTGGTGGATCGAGCCCGCACTGCCGCCGTAGAACACCAGGTCACCGGGCTGCAGGGCGCCGCGCGACACCGACTTGCCCAGGGTGTACTGCGCCCGGCTGGAGTGCGGAAGGCTCACGCCTGCCGCGCGGTACGCGTAGAGCATCAGGCCGGAGCAGTCGAACGAGCCCGGACCCTCGGCACCCCACACGTACGGCTTGCCGCGCTGGGCGAGAGCGACCTCCATGGCCTTGCCCGCCGCGCCAGGGGGCGCCAGGTACACGCCGTTGTCGACGGGGTTGGCGAGCTGGGTCTTCTCCTTCGGGGAGAGCCGGTTCTTCGCCTCCTCGACCTGCCTGATCTGCGCCTGCAGGTCGTCGCGGGTCTTGGTGATGTCGGCGGTGAGCTTCTCGGCAGCGGCCTTGGCGTCGGCGGCCCGCTTCTGGCCGTCCTCTGCCTGCTTGCGCGACTGGCCCGCGGTCGCCACGGCGCTGGTGTACTTCTCCAGCGCGTTCGAGCTGTCGGCGGCCAGGACGTTGAGCGCGGAGGCGCGCTCAAGGAAGTCATCGGCCGACGAGCCGGTGAGCAGGGCGCTGATCTTGTTGAACCGCGCACCCTGGAACGAGGCGGCCGCGACCTGGTCGACCTGGCCGCGGAACTGCTCCTCCTGGGCCAGCGCCTGCTTCTCGGTCTCGCCTGCCTGGGCCACCTCGGCGGTGGCCTTGTCGAACTCTTCCTGCTTGGCCTTGAGGTCGGTCTGAGCCTTGAGCAGGTCCTCGTTGACCTTCTCGGCCTGCTTGCTCAGGTCCTGGAACTGCTTGAGTGCCTCCGACACGGTGGTCGGCGGCTGGATGGGCGCGGGCTGGGCGTAAGCGGGACTCGGGGACATGCCGATCACCGCGATGACGGCGGTGACACTCAATGCTCCGCGCACAGCTCGCTTGAGTCGATGCGACGACACGTCGCGCGTACTCCTTACGTCCTCAAACCGCCGACGGGGCTGTCTCGGGCGCCGCGGGTGCTCGGGGGAACACCTCCGGCCGGATCGATCGCGACGCGTGAAGCGCCGTTCTCGACCTACGACAACCCCACCGTGGGGGATTCCGGGTCAGCCCGAACGCTGCTGACTTCGGCGGCGATCCCGCGTAGCCACCTCGGGGTGGGCGGCTGTCGGCCGCGAGATCTCGGACAGGTTACGAAACGTGAGCCCGCACGTCTACCAGCGACCCCGAAAACACAGCGCGTTTTGTCCCTAAACACCAACGGAGCAGTCACGACTGCTCCCTGTGACAACCACAACACCACAGTTCACCCGGCCGGGGAACCGTTCGGCGACGGCGACCAACCGCTTGGCGAATCGCCGACATCACCGCCGCCGATCATGGCCCTCAGGCCGATTTCTCGATCGGAATCAGCCGCAGCCGAGGGACCAGGCCGGCCCCGGCGAGCGCGTCGATGGCACTGCGCTCCGAGCTGTCGAGATCGACGTTCGGCGGCGCGCCGAGCAGACAGGTGATCACACAATCCTGGCAAGCGTCGCCGCGGACCTCGCAGCTGTCGCAGTCGATGATCATTAACCGGTCCTTTCCGGTGCGGACGATCTCGTGTTTCGCACACTAGAAGAGGACACCGACAATTTCGCTCACGTGTTCGATCAGGCGCCGACGAATTCCCAGTGCCACGGCTCCTCACGGCCCCGCCCCGGCCGCGCCCACGGCGGATTCGACCAGCCGAACAGCGGCGCCGTGCGGGCCAGCCAGGCGTACTCGGCGGTGCCGAACGACTGCGCGCCGCCGCACAGGTCCACCGCGAGGCCCCATCCGTGGTTGCTGGTGCCTGGGACGGCCGCCAAGGCGGGTTTGACCCCATAGAGGCGGACCTGCGCGGCGAACGTCCGATAGGAGTCCGTGACGCACAGGGGCCCACCGAACGCCGCCGTGTGCGCGGCCGACAGCGCGCGCAGCGACTCGGCGGCGTCGCAGCGCAGCAGATGTGAGCCGATACCGACCGGGCAGAGCGCCGCGGCAGGGATCAGGCCGTTGGGATAGCCGCCCCAAGCGCCCGCGGCCTCTCCCGCGGCCCGCGGCGGCAGCTGCACCCCGCCGCAGCGCCACGGCAGCCCGCCGTCGGTCGCCGTCGGCGTGGGCTGGGGCGCCCGCCGGGCCAGCGCGGGCCGGGCGACGCCGAGGACGGTGTCCCCGGCGGGCAGGTCGGTGACCACCACCCCCGCCAGCCGGGCGTCGGCGGTGAGCATCGTGCGCTGGTCGAGCACGATCCCGACGCCCTGCGCGCCGAGCCGGGCCGGACCGAGGAACACCAGGTCACCGGGCTGTGCGTCGGCGTTCGGGACCGGGGTGAGCACGCTCATCTGCTCCCCCACCGACCCTGGGACATTCCCATAGACGACGCGGACCAATCCGTCACAGGAGTAGGCGGTCGGACCCTCGCCACCCTTGCCCGGCACATAGGGCTTACCGAGGGCCGCCACGGCACTATTCACCGCGCCGAGGGTCTCCGCGGGCAGCACGAGCACCCGTTCGCCGCTGGGCAGCGCCGCCTGGGCGACACCGGCCTGTGGGGCGCCCGACGAGCCCGGCAGGGGCTCCATGCCCGCGGGCAGTCGGGCCGGATCGGCCAGCGCGGCGGCCTTGGGCACGGTGATCCCGGCTGCGGCGAGCTTGTCGGTGTAGGCCCGCCAATTGGCCGCGGTGCGCTCGTTGCGCGAGCGCTGAGCGGTCTGCTGGGCGACTACGGCGGCGTTGGTGTCGTCGACCTTGCCGCGCAGCTCGGAGGACACCGCGGCGGCCCGGTTCGTGGCGTCGTCGGTGCGCCGGTCGAGGTCGGCCTTGCGGTCGGCGGCGGCCCGTTCGGAGCCCATGGCGGAGTTCTCGGCGTCCAGCGCCGCGCGCTGCCTGCCGAACGCGGCGGTCAGCCTGCTGTCCTGGTCGGCGCGCAGCCGGTCGATCAGGTCGCTGCCCTGCAGGAAGTCCTCGGGGCTCTCGGCGATCAGCAGCGCCTGCATCTCACTGGGCCGTGACAGCGCCGAGTACAGCGCGGCGGCGTAGGAGTCGACCTCGGCCTGCTGGGCGGCGACGACCCGGTCGGCGGCCTCCCGGTCGGCCTTCGCCCGATCGACCTGTCCGGTCGCGGCGCTCAGCTCGTCCTGGGCGACCCGGACCCGGTCGGACAGATCGGCGAGTTCGCGCTGCACGTCGGTCGCGGTGCGCTGCAGCTCGGCGACCTTGGGGTCGGCGAACGCCTCGCCGGGGCGGGTGTCGGGCACCGGCGCCCCCGGCCCGACTCCGGCCTCGACCTGCGGCGGCTGGTCGGACTGGGTGGGCTGGGTCGACTGGGCTTCGGCGACCGGGTGGACCAGCAGCCCGGTGACCAGCGCGACCGCGACCGCGATCCGACCCCACCTGCGCAACGGCACTCCCTGGCTGAGTTGACTACTCACCAGTACTAACGGATCCGCCGCCGCCGCGTCACGCGACCCACCCGATCGGGATGGTCTCGATTCAGACGCGCCCGAGCCGGGCCAGCAGCACAGCGGAGGGCACCGGGTGCGCCCCGCGCCTGCGCACGGCGTCGGCGACCGCGCGGTCGGAGGTCACGACCACCACCGGCCTGCCCTCCGGCTCGGCGGTGACCAGCGCCTTGATGACGTCGTCGGCGAGAACGCCAGGATCGCTGAACAGCACGCGCACCCCCTTCGGCGCCGCGACGGGCACCGCGACCACGCCTGCCCCGTCGAAGACCAGGGTGACCTCGGCCGACGTGCGCGCGGCCATCGAGGCCAGCTGACGGACCAGGCGGTCGCGCTGGTCGGCCAGCGACAGCTCGGCGTAGCCGGTCTTGGTGACGTTGTACCCGTCGACGACCAGGTGCACCGACGGCAGCGCCAGCAGCCGGTCCAGCGCGGCCGGGTCCTCGACCCGGCCGACCACGCCCTGCGCGGCCGTCGCGCCACGGACCAGGTCGGCCGGACGGGGACCGCCGCCGCCGAGCACGAGTTCACGGCGCAGGCCGGTGACCGCGCCGTCGAGGGTGTCGATGAGCAGGGCGAGCCGGACCTCGTCGGCCTGGCGGGCCTCCCGGGCGGACTGGCGGGCGATGTCGGCGTCGGACTCGGCCCGCTCGGCCCTGGCCCGTTCGATCTCCACCCGGTCGCGCTCGCGGTCACGCTGCTCGGTCAGCGCGTGCACCTCGGTGGCGCACTGCTTCTGCACCTGCTCGGCCGTCGCCCGCGCCGACTCAGCGGCGTCCTTGGCCTCGCGCAGCTTCACGCCTTGATCGCGCAGGCGTTTGCGCAGCCGCTCGACCTCGGCCTCGGCGTCCTCGCGGACCTTGCCCACCGCGCCCGCCGACTCGTCGAGCAGTGCGCGCACCCTGGCCAGTTCGGCCTCGACCTTCTGCAGCCGCATGACGGCGGTGTCGCGCTCGGTGCGCAGTGAGCTGTCCGACGCCCGGCGCGCCACCAGCTCCAGGTAGTGCACGGCACTTTCCTCGCCGAGCAGCACCGCGGCCGCGGCCACCGCGACCGGGTCGACGCCGCCGAGGTCGAGAGCGGCGGGCCGGTTCTCCCGCGCCCACTGAACCACCGCGGTCCGAAAGCCGACCGAGTCGCGCAGACCCGCGAGGATCGCCCCGCCGCCCAGCCGGGCGCGCTTGGCCGGGGCGAACCTGGCCACCGGGCGCACCGACTGCGGGATGTCCACCGGGGGCATCGATCCGACCGACTCGGCGCCTAGTTCGGCGAGCCTGCCGCGCACCGCGTCCGGCAGTCCCGCCCAGTCGACCGGCACACTCGCCCCACCGTCCACGTTGGACGGCTCGACGACGGACCCATCGGGTCCGGCGGGCTCGGGCGAGTCAGGCATTGCTTAAGGTTAGTCGCGCCCCCCACACGCGCAGCGCGATGTCCCACCCACCGAATCGCCGCAGCTCAACGGGGGGCATGAAGACCTCCACCGCTCGGCCGCGGTGACGTATCGGGTGCGTGAACGCGCCGACGCAGTCTGGCGTGCTCACGTGCCCGATACGTCACCTTGAGGCGGCCGAGCACGCGTCGCCGAAGGCGACGCCAAATTACTGTCGGTGGGGGGAACTAGCTTCGCGGTGATGACCATCGCACCCGCCAACCGCGCCCAGCTCGCCTTCGACGAGCTGGGTACACCGCTGCGCGAGACCACCTTCGTCGTCTTCGACCTGGAGACCACCGGCGGCAGCGCGGAGACCGACGCGATCACCGAGTTCGGCGCGGTGAAGATCCGCGGCGGCGAGGTCGTCGCCGAGTTCGCCACCCTGGTCGACCCCGGCCGCGGCATCCCGCCCGAGATCGTCGCCCTCACCGGGATCACCGACGCGATGGTCTACACCGCCCCGCGGGTCGAGGCCGTGCTGCCCGCGTTCCTGGAGTTCGCCGCGGGCGCGGTGCTGGTGGCGCACAACGCGGGCTTCGACGTCGGCTTCATCAAGGCGGCGTGCAAACGGCTGGGCTACCGGTGGCCGAAACCCGCCGTCGTGTGCACGGTCCGGCTCGGCAGGCGCGTCCTCACCCGAGAGGAAGCCCCCAGCTGCAAGCTGTCCGCGCTCGCGGCGCTGTTCCGTGCGTCGACGATGCCGAACCACCGCGCGCTCGCCGACGCCCGCGCGACCGTGGACGTGCTGCACGCCCTGCTCGAACGCGTCGGCTCGCTCGGCGTGCAGTCGCTGGAGGAACTGCTCGACTACCTGCCCGAGGTCACCGCGGCCCAGCGGCGCAAGCGCACCCTGGCCGAGGACCTGCCCAACGAGCCAGGCGTCTATCTCTTCCGGGGCCCGTCGGAGGAAGTCCTCTACGTCGGCACGGCCTCGGACCTGCGCCGCCGTGTCCGCCAGTACTTCACCGCTGGTGAGACCCGCAGGCGGCTGCGCGAGATGGTCAGCCTCGCGGTCCGGGTCGACGCGATCACCTGCGCGCACCCGCTGGAGGCCGAGGTCCGTGAACTACGGCTGCTGTCCGCGCACAAGCCCGCGTACAACCGCCGCTCCAAGAACGCCCGCCACGCCTGGTGGATCACGCTGACCGAGGAGCCGTTCCCCCGGCTGTCGATCGTCCGCCGCCCGCGCGACGGCGCGCTGGGCCCATTCCGCGGCAGGCGCCAGGCCGACGAGTCGCTGCTGGCCATGCAGGACGCCACCGGGATCCGGCCGTGCACGGTCCGCATCCCGGCACAGGCCGCGTCCGCCAGCCCCTGCGCCCTGGCCGAACTCGACCGCTGCGGCGCGCCGTGCGCCGGTCGGCAGACGGTCGAGGAGTACCGGCCGTTCGTGCACGCCGTGGGTTCGCTGGTGGCGGGCCATCGACTGGATGCGTTGCACCACTTGGAAAGCAGGCTCAGGGAGCTGTCGACCGCCGAGCGGTTCGAGCAGGCCAGGTCCGGCCGCGACCGGATGTGCACGCTGATCCGAGCGCTCGACCGCGGCCAGCGACTCTCGGCACTCGCGGCGGTAGAGGAGCTGATCGCCGCGCGCCCCGACTCGGCGGGCGGCTGGGAGTTCGCCGTCATCCGCCATGGCCGACTCGCCTCAGCGGGTGTGGCCCGCCGCGGCGTGCCACCGATGCCCGTCGTGGAGGCCCTGGTGGCCTCCGCGGAAACCGTGATCAGCGGCGAAGGCCCGCTGCGCGGCGCCCCCGCCGAGGAGGTGGGCGTCGTCCTGCGCTGGCTGGACCGGCCGGGCACCAGGATGGTGCGGTGCTCGCGACCGTGGACCGAACCCGCCCACTGCGCCGCCCGCTGGCGACCGTGGCTGGACCGAGCCGACCGGGCCCGGACGGCGTTGGTGGTCAGGGACTAGCGCCCGCCTGAACTCACCACTTGTCGGCGTCGCGCAGCACCACGGTCTGGTCGCCAAAGTCCTCGTCATCGACCGCGGGCACGGGCGGGGTCTGCTCAGCGGCTTCCGACTCCGGCTCCGGGATGTGCTGGACGATCTCGCTGTCCCCACCCAGCGGCACAAACGCTTGCGCGACCTTCCCCGCCGCACCCTGGCGGGCCTTGCGGGTCAGCCCCAGGATCTCCGCGGCCAGGTCCGCACCCGACTTGCGCAGCGCGGAGTCCTCCAAGCGCAGGTCTAGCAGAGCCCCGCTGGCCGCGACCGTGACCGTCACCGAGCCGTCGGCCGCCGCCTCGGTGGTGCCGGACGACTCGACCGAGGTCTTGAAGGTCGTGGCCTTCTGCTGCAGGTCGGCCACCTTCGCTTCGAAGTCGGTCAGCCACTCGTCCGGAGTCTGCACGTCGTTCTCCCCTGTCGTACGGTCGCGCTGGAAAGCCTAATGCGTAGAGGCCACTAGGCTGGGCGAAAGCCGACAAGGGAGATCCAATGATCACCGCGATCGTGTTGATCCGCGCCGCGACCGACAGCATTCCCGAGACCGCGCAGGCAATCGCGGACATCGACGGGGTGTCCGAGGTCTACTCGTGCGCGGGCGACGTCGACCTCGTGGCCATCGTCCGGGTCGCCGTGCACGACGAACTCGCGTCGCTGATCCCCGACCAGATCAGCAAGGTCGACGGTGTCCTCGACACCGACACCCACATCGCCTTCCGGTCGTACTCCCGCCAGGACACCGACGCCGCGTTCGACATCGGCGTCGAGGGGGACTAGGCGCTGTCCTGTGAGTCTGGTGCGCGGGATCGGTGATCCGGGTGGTTCCTGGGCGTGCGGGCGGGAAGCCGCACGTACTGGGTGTACTTGGGCTTTCCGCCCGTGCGGCCAGGGGCCACCCGGGCGCCGATAGCGCGTGCCGGACTTACAGGACAGTGCCTAGAACCGGCCGGCGAAAATCAAGCGGGCGACCTCGGTGTCGGTGGCCTTGCCCTCGTCGTAGCCGCCCTTGCCGCGCAGGTTGTTCATGATGGCCAGGGTGTAGCGCTCACCGGGGCCGACGAAGCCGACGCTGTTCATCACCCAGCCGCCCTCTTCCTCCGACCACCCGGCCTTGGTGCCGGGCCGCGCCGCCTTGCCCGCGCCCCAGACGCCCCACTGCTGGTTGGTGGCCACCGCGCGCATCCGGTCGACGATGGCGGTGCGGTCGGCGGCGGGCAGCTTGGTCAGCACGTACGACATGAGCCGGTCGAGGTCCGACGCGGTGCACTTCTGGAAACCCCAATACGGGAACACCTTGCTGAACCCGGGGATCGCCTTGACCGACGTCAGCCCGTAGCGCGGGAAAGCCGCGTTGAACTCCTTGTGGTCGGCACCTGAGTACTTGGTCCACAGTGCGGTGGCCGCGTCGTCGTCGGAGCTGTGCAGCATGGCGTCGATGAGCTTGCGGTCGCCCGCGGACAGCGAGATCGCGCCCGCGCGGTGCCGGGTGAACAGGTCGACCACCATGGCCAGCTTGATCGTCGACGCGGTCCACGTCGAGTCGTCGGCGTGGTCGTTGCGCCAGACCGCGCCGGTCTGCCGGTCGCGCACCACGATCCCGACCGTGCCGGGCCGCTTGGCCACGTAGGCCTGGGCCGCGGCGAAGCGGTGCTGGAAGTCGCAGTCGAAGCCAGAGTCCGGGTACGGGCAGTCAGCCTTCGCGGTGGCCGGGGCAGCCGTCGTCGTCACCGGGGGAACCTCCGGGGTGCCGGGCGCTGACGCGGTTGTCGTCGTCGTGGGAGCGACGACAGCGACGGGCGCGGTGGGTGTCGGAGGCGCCGATGCAGCGGGCTCCTCGGTTCCGCAAGACACTACGACCAGCAGCAGCACGCTGCCCGCCGCCACGCCCGACCATCTCTTCAACCCCAGCACGCGACGCAGGCTACCGGGTCTGACCTGCGGACAGACCAAAGGCGGCACCCCTGTCCGGAATGCCGCCTTTGGTTTGTCTGCTTTAGTGGCTCTTCTTCGCTTCGTCCGAAGCTCCGATTTCGGTGTGGCCGTTGTGCTGGGCCGCGCGGGCCCTGGCCAGTGCCGTGGTCTCCTCGACTGGGTCCGGGGTCAGCCACGAACCCACGACGGGCGCGCCCGCCGAACCGAGCTTGTTCATCTTCTTCGGCACCGGGGCACCCTGGTACTCCAGGGGGATCGGGTGGCCGTGGTCGTCCACCGGGCCGAGCGGCTGGTGGATCTCGATGAACTCACCGTGCGGCA
Organism: Actinokineospora sp.; assembly: GCA_035540215.1. Lineage (GTDB taxonomy): Bacteria > Actinomycetota > Actinomycetes > Mycobacteriales > Pseudonocardiaceae > Actinokineospora. The sequence continues at coordinate 28,697 of DATLIA010000375.1, forward strand.
GACGCTTGATGATGCCGGTCTCGACGCCGTGTTCCAGCACCTCACGGTCCGAACGCTGCAGACCCAGGCAGATGCGGTAGGTGATGAAGTACGCCAGCGGCGGCAGCACGAGCAGGCCGATGCGGCCCATCCACGTGGTCGCGTTCAGCGAGATGTTGAACTTGTCGGCCAGCACGTCGTTCGCGGCGGAGAGCAGCGACACCATGAAGTAGGTGATCGCCATCATGCCGAGGCTGGTGCGGACCGGGACGTCACGCGGACGCTGCAGCAGGTTGTGGTGCGCGTAGTCCTTGGTGAACCAGCGCTCGATCCACGGGTAGGCGGCGGCGACACCGCCGAGCAGCGGCAGACCCAGCTGGAACGGGAAGAACGCCGCCGGGATCGTGTAGTCCCCGAGGTAGATCTCCCACGCGGGCCAGAGCCGGATCAGGCCGTCCGTCCAGCCCATGTACCAGTCGGGCACCGTGCCCGCCGAGATGTGCGCGGCGTTGAACGGTCCGAAGTTCCAGATCGGGTTGATCTGGAAGAGCCCGCCCAGGGCAGCGGTGATGCCGACGACGACGGCCATGAAGGCGCCGCCCTTGATGGCGAACACCGGCATGATGCGCACGCCGACGACGTTGGTCTCCTTGCGCCGCACGCCAGGGAACTGGGTGTGCTTCTGGTACCAGACCAGGGCGAGGTGGACGCCGATGAGCGCGAGCAGGATGCCCGGGATCAGCAGGATGTGGATCGTGTAGAGCCTGGGGACGATGTCCTCGCCGGGGAACTCGCTGCCGAACAGCAGCCAGTGCACCCAGGTGCCCATCACCGGGAGCGAGAGCAGCAGACCAGACATGATCCGCAGACCGGCGCCGGAGAGCAGGTCGTCGGGGAGCGAGTAGCCCGCGAAGCCCTCGAACGCGCCGAGCAGGAACAGCAGGATGCCGATGACCCAGTTGACCTCACGCGGGCGGCGGAAGGCGCCGGTGAAGAACACGCGGAACATGTGGCAGACGATCGCCGCCATGAACAGCAGGGCCGCCCAGTGGTGCACCTGGCGGGCGAACAGGCCGCCGCGGACCTCGAAGGTGATGTTCAGCGTGGACTCATAGGCCCGCGACATCTCCAGGCCGCGCAGGTTGACGAACGAACCCTCGTAGACGACCTCCTGCATGGAGGGGTCGAAGAAGAGCGCGAGGTAGGTGCCCGTCAGCAGCAGCACGATGAAGCTGTAGAGCGCGATCTCACCGAGCAGGAACGACCAGTGCGTCGGGAAGACCTTGTTCATCTGGTGCCGCAGGCCCTTGGCCAGGTGGTACCGGTCGTCGGCCCACTTGGCGGCGCCACCGGCCGCGCGAGACGCGATGGTGTTCGGCTTGGTGGGAGATGTGATTGCGCTCATGACTTCCGCTCCCAGAAGGCTGGGCCGATCGGCTCGATGAAATCGCTCCTGGCATAAAGGTAGCCAGTTTCCTCATCCACTGCGATGGGGAGCTGGGCCAGCTTGCGCGTCGCCGGGCCGAAGATGGGCTTGGCGTACTGCAGCGCGTCGAACTGCGACTGGTGGCACGGGCACAGGATCCGGTTGGTCCGCTGCTCGTAGAGCGAGGTCGGACAGCCGAGGTGGCTGCAGATCTTCGTGTACGCGTAGTAGTCGCCGTAGTTGAAGTCCTCCTGGCCCTGGTGCTTGACGACCTTGCGGCCGTCCTCAGAGCGCAGGCGGATCAGCATGACCGGGTTGTCCGAGCGCTTGAGGGCCGCGGACAGCGCGTGGTGGTCCTCGCGCTCGGACTCACGGAACGGGAACACCGTTTCCATGGAGCCCGCGTCGAGGTCCTCCGGCTTGACCAGCACGACCTCGTGCGCATGGCCGGTGGCCCGACGCAGGAAGACCTTCTCGTTGTTGCCCGGCTCGTTCATCCAGCCGGTGTGCCACAGCGAGTTCTTCGTGTCGGTCTGCGCCCACGGGTCGCGGACCAGGCCGCCGAGTGCGAACACGCCGACACCCAGGCCCATGGCCGTCATGCCGAGACCGGCGCTGGACTTGATGAGCGACCGGCGGGCGATGGTGCTGCGGTCGCCCGCGTCGGCCAGGTGCGCCAGGATCGTCTTCTTGTCCAGCTCGCTCGACCCGCCGTCGCTGCGCTGCTGCACCGCGACCTCGTGCGGGATGAACTTCTTGGTGTAGAGCAGCGCGCCCGCGCCGATCGCCAGCACCGACAGGCCAAGCGTGGCGCCCAGCAGCGGGGTGAACAGCGAGTACGCGAAGTAGCCCTCGGTGTCCGGCGCGGTGTAGGCGCTCGGCCAGAACAGGAACACGCCCACGAACGCGAACCCGGAGATGGCGGCGATCAGGAACCACAGCGCGACCGCGCGCTCGGCGCGCTTCTCCGCGCGGGTGCCCTTGACCGGCCACGGGTCCGGGTACTCCACGATCTCGACGCCGTCGAGCTTCCCGCCGAGCTTGACCAGGTCCTCGCGGGACATCTGGGCCAGCTCGTCGTCGCTAGGCAGGTCGGTGGGGTTGGTGGAACTCATGCTTTCGCCCCAATCCAGAGGGTGATGCCGACCAGCGCGGCCATACCCACGATGAATGCGATCAGGCCCTCGGACTGCGGTCCGAGCCCGCCGAGCGCGTTGCCGCCCGGGTTGTTGTTCCCGTCGGTCACCGACTTGACGTAGGCGATGATGTCCTTCTTCTCCTCCGGGCTGAGCTGCCGGTCGGAGAACTTGGGCATGTTCTGCGGGCCGCTGACCATGGCCGCGTACATCTCTTTCTCGCTCACGCCGTCGAGCGCGGGCGCGTACTTGCCCGAGGACAGCGCGCCGCCGCGGCCGGTGAAGTTGTGGCACGAGGCGCAGTTGAGCCGGAACAGCTCGCCACCGCGCGCCGGGTTGTCACCGACGAGGTCCTTGCCGGACTCCTCTGGCAGCTTCACGCCGCCACCCTTGGAGTCGACGAACGCGATGAGCGCGTCGATCTCCTCCGGGGTGAGCTTCGGGGGCTTGCGCGAGATCTGCGCTTCCTGCTTGGTGGCAGGCATGCGGCCGGTCGCGGTCTGGAAGTACACCGATGCCTCGCCCGCGCCGATGAGGCTGGGGCCGCGGTCGGTGACGCCTTCGAGGTTGGCGCCGTGGCAGCTGATACAGGTGTTGTTGTAGATCTGCTCACCCTTGCGCAGCTGTGCCGGGTCGCCCTGCGCCTGCGCGACCTGCGGCTGCGGCGCGAACGCCCCGTACAGCAGGCCAAGGGTCATCAGCGCGAAACCGAGGGCCAACAGCCCGGCGACGCGCCGGTGAAGCTTGCCGTGGCTGCGTTGTTTCTTGGTCATTTAGTCGGCAACCCTTGCTGTCAGTGCGGGCTCGGCGAAGCAGTGGTGGTGGGCGAGCATCACGGCACCAGGTAGATGACCGCGAACAGGCCGATCCACACGATGTCGACGAAGTGCCAGTAGTACGACACGACGATGGCCGACGTGGCCTGGGCCGGGGTGAACTTGCTCAGCCGGGTCCGGATGAGCAGGTAGACGAAGGCGACGAGGCCGCCGAGCACGTGCAGTCCGTGGAAGCCGGTGGTGAGGAAGAAGACGGTGCCGAAGCCGCCGGACGGGATGGTCACGCCCTCCTCGACCAGCTGGACGTACTCGTACCCCTGGCCGAACAGGAACACCGCGCCCATCACCAGCGTCAGGATGTACCAGCGGCGCAGTCCGAAGACGTCACCCTTCTCAGCGGCGAACACGCCGAGCTGGCAGGTGAACGACGAGGCCACGAGGATGATCGTGAACGGCAGCGCGAACGGCAGGTTCAGGTGGATCGGCTCGCCGCCCGCCTCCAACGGAGGGGGCCAGTGGCCGGTCGCGTTCTGCGCCTTGACGGTGAAGAACATGGCGAACAGCCCAGCGAAGAACATGAGCTCGCTGGACAACCACACGATGGTGCCGACGCTGACCATGTTCGGCCGGTTCAGCGAGTGGACACGCTGACCAATGGAGGGCGCTGCTGTTGTCACGCG
>DATLIA010000376.1:0-38146 GCA_035540215.1 Actinokineospora sp.
ACCGCGGGTGGTGGCGGCCGCGGCATCCGCGTCGTCACCAGCGACGCCGACCTCGCCGACGCCTACGAGCGCACCAGCCAGGAGGCCGCGCGGGCCTTCGGCAGCGGGGTCGTGTTCCTGGAGCGCCTGGTCACCGGCGCCCGGCACGTCGAGGTCCAGGTGATCGCCGACGGCCAGGGCACCGCGTGGGCGCTGGGCGTGCGGGACTGCTCGGTGCAGCGGCGCAACCAGAAGGTCATCGAGGAGTCGGCGTCGCCGGTGCTCAGCGCCGAGCAGGCCGCCGAGCTGAAGTCATCCGCCGAGCGGCTGGCCATCGCGGTCGAGTACTGCGGCGCGGCCACGGTGGAGTTCCTGTACCACCCGGGCGACAAGATGTTCGCCTTCCTGGAGGTCAACACCCGCCTGCAGGTCGAGCACCCGATCACCGAGAGCACCACCGGGTTCGACTTGGTCAAGGCCCAGCTCTCGGTGGCGGCGGGCAACCGCCTGGCGGGGGAGCGGCCGATCGAGCGCGGGCACGCCATCGAGGCCAGGCTCAACGCCGAGGACCCGGACCGCGACTTCGCGCCGTCCCCCGGCCGTATCGCCCGGCTGGACCTGCCCGCGGGCCCCGGCATCCGGGTGGACACCGGGGTCAGCGAGGGCGACACCATCCCCGCCGACTTCGACTCGATGATCGCGAAGATCATCGCCTATGGCCGCGACCGGAACGAGGCGCTGGGCAGGCTGCGCCGGGCGATGGCCGACACCACGGTCATCATCGACGGCGGCGCCACCAACAAGAGCTTCGTGCTCGACCTGCTGGACCAGCCTGAGGTCATCGACGCAACCGCCGACACCGGTTGGATCGACCGGGTCCGCGGCGAAGGCAGGCTCGTCGCGCAGCGCCACTCGGCCGTCGCGCTCGCCGCCGCCGCCATCCAGGCCTACGAGGACGAGGAGAGCGTCGAGCGGCAGCGGCTGCTGTCCACCGCGTTCGGCGGCCGTCCGCAGGTGCAGCACGAGAGTGGCCGCCTGCTGGATCTCAAGCTGCGTGGCGCGACCTACCGGGTCCGGGTGGCCAGGGTCGGGGCCCTGAGGTTCCGCGTGGGCATCGAAGCCGGGTCGGATGTCCGCACCGCCGACGTCGAGCTCGACCGGTTCGACCAGCACACGGGCCAGATCCGCGTCAACGGAGTCCGGCACCGCCTACTGCTTGGTAACCCCGGCCCAGTGGTCCTGGTCGAGGTGGACGGTGTCGCGCACCGGGTCAGCCGCGATGAGGGCGGCGTGGTGCGCTCACCCGCGCCCGCGCTGGTCGTGGCCACCCCGGTCGGGGTCGGCGCCGAGGTCGAGGCCGGGGCACCGGTGCTCGTCCTCGAGAGCATGAAGATGGAGACGGTGCTGCGCGCGCCGTTCGCCGCCCGGATCAAGGAATGCGCGGTCGCGGTCGGCAGCCAGGTGGAGGCAGGCGGCGTGCTGCTGCGGCTGGAGCCGCTGTCCGACAACGCCGCCGCCGAGGCCTCGGCCGACCTGCCGGTCGAGCTGGACCTCGCGCCGGAGGTCCAGGACGTCTCCCCAGCCGAACGCGTCCATCGCGGTCAGCAGGAGCTGCGCGGGTTGCTGCTCGGCTTCGACGTAGACCCGCACGACGACGGCAGGGTGCTGCAGGACTACCTCGCCGCGCGGCGGGAGGCGGCCGACTGTGGCCACCGCCCGCTGGCGGCCGAGGTCGGCCTGATGACCGTGTTCGCCGATCTCGCCGAGCTGAGCCGCAACCGGCCGGTCGGCGAGGAGGTCAGCGGTGAGAGCCACCTGCACAGCGCGCGGGAGTACTTCCACAGCTACCTGCAGAGCCTCGACGTGGAACGGGCCGGGGTGTCGGCGCGGTTCCAGGTCAAGCTCGGCAAGGTGCTCAGCCACTACGGCGTGGCCGAACTCGACCGCACGCCGGAGCTGGAATCGGCGGTGTTCCGGATCTTCCTCGCCCAGCAGCGGGCGGCCACCGACGCGACCGTCGTGGCCACGCTGCTGCGCGCCTGGCTGCAGGAGCCGCCGCCGGACGCGGCGCTGCGCGAACCCGTCGGCCTCGCCCTGGAGCACCTGATCGCCGCCACCCAGGTGCGTTTCCCGGTGGTGTCCGACCTGGCCCGCGGCGTCGTGTTCGCCTGGCTCGGCCAGCCGCTGCTGCGCCGCAACCGGGCCCGCGTGTACGCCGACGTCCGCAAGCACCTGCGCTACCTGGCCGCCACCCCGGACGCGGTGGACCGCGACGAGCGGATCGCGCAGATGGTCCGCACCACCGAGCCGCTGGTCCGACTGCTCAGCCAGTACCTGGAGCAGAACGTTCTGGAGAACGCGATCATGCTGGAGGTGCTGACCCGGCGGTACTACGGCAACAACCGCCTGGTCGACATCCGGACAAGTGAGATCGCGGGCCGCACGTTCGTCATCGCCGACCGCAGCGACTTCACCGTCGTGTCGACCGCGGTCCGCCGCGACGACCTGCACGAGGCGCTCGACGGGCTCGGCGCCCTGGCCGCGGGCACGGGCGCCCTGGAAGCCGACATCTACCTGGCGTGGAAGGACCAGCCCGCCGACGCCGCCGACATGGCGGCCGAACTGGCCGAGGTGGTCAGCGCCCATCCGCTGCCCGCGCAGGTCCGCAGGCTCACCATCGCGGTCGCGGGCCGCGGCGGCGCGGTCATGCACCAGCACGTCACCTTCCGCCCGTCGGACGCCGGGATGGCCGAGGACCGGCTGATCCGCGGCCTGCACCCGTTCATCGCCCAGCGGATGCGCCTGGAGCGGCTGCGCGAGTTCGACCTCAAGCGCCTGCCGTCCTCCGATGAGGACATGTATGTGTTCCATTGCGTCGCCAAGGCCAATCCCAAGGACGAGCGCCTGGTCGCCTTCGCCCAGGTCCGGGACTTGGTGGCGCTGCGCGACCACGACGGGCGCCTGGTGTCGCTGCCGACGGCGGAGAACACCCTGGCGACCTGCCTCGACTCGATCCGGCGCGCGCAGTCCCGGCGCTCCACGGCGACCCGGTTCAACACCAACCGCGTCGTGGTCTACGTCTGGCCCGCCAGCGAGATCAGCCTCGCCGAGCTGGAGCTGCTGGCCAAGCGGGTGCTGCCGACGACGGCCGGGGCGGGCCTGGAGGAGATCGAGTTCATCTTCCGGCAGCGCATGCCGAGTGGTGACCTGGTGAAGACCGCGGTGCGCTTCTGCTTCGACGCCGCGGGCGGCCAGACCCTCACCATGGGCGAGCCGTCGGACGAGGCGATCGCGCCGCTGGACGGCTACCGGCAGAAGGTGCTGCGCGCGAGCGCCCGGAACACGGTGTACCCCTACGAGCTCACCGGCATGATCGGCGACTTCGCCGAGTACGACCTCGACGACGACCACGCGCTGGTGCCGGTGGACCGGCCCAAGGGCAAGAACACCGCGGCCATCGTCGCGGGCGTGGTCAGCACCCCGACCGAGCGGCACCCGCAGGGTGTCACCCGCGTCGTGCTGCTCGGCGACCCGACCAAGTCCCTCGGCGCGCTGTCGGAGCCGGAGTGCCGCCGGGTGATCGCCGCGCTGGACCTCGCCGAACGGCTCCAGGTGCCGCTGGAGTGGTACGCGCTGTCCTCCGGCGCCCGGATCTCCATGGAGTCCGGCACCGAGAACATGGACTGGGTGGCCGCCGCGCTCAAGCGGATCGTCACGTTCACCCAGGACGGCGGCGAGATCAACATCGTGGTCGCTGGCATCAACGTCGGCGCGCAGCCGTACTGGAACGCCGAGGCCACGATGCTCATGCACACCAAGGGCATCCTGGTGATGACACCCGACTCGGCGATGGTGCTGACCGGCAAGCAGTCGCTGGACTTCTCCGGCGGTGTCTCGGCCGAGGACAACTTCGGTATCGGCGGCTACGACCGCGTCATGGGCCCCAACGGGCAGGCGCAGTACTGGGCGCCGGACCTGGTGGCGGCCAGGGACGTCCTGATGTCGTATTACGACCACACCTATGTCGCGGCGGGGGAGAGCGGCCCGCGCCGAGTGGACTCCGTCGACCCGCGCGACCGCGACATCACCGGCTATCCGCATGAGCTCGCGGGCAGCGACTTCACCACCGTCGGACAGATCTTCTCCGCGGAGTGGAACCCGGACCGCAAGAAGCCCTTCGACATCCGCGCGGTGATGCGCGCGCTGTCCGACCAGGACCGTCCGGTCCTGGAGCGCTGGGCAGGCATGGCCGACGCCGAGACGGCCGTGGTGCAGGACGCGCACCTCGGCGGTATTCCGGTGTGCCTGCTGGGAATCGAGTCACGGTCGGTGGAGCGGCGCGGCTTCCCGCCCACCGACGGCCCGGACACCTACACGGCGGGCACGCTGTTCCCGAGGTCGTCGAAGAAGGTGGCCAGGGCGATCAACGCGGCCAGCGGCAACCGGCCGCTGGTGGTGCTGGCCAACCTGTCCGGCTTCGACGGCTCACCGGAGTCGATGCGCAAGCTCCAGTTGGAGTACGGCGCGGAGATCGGCCGGGCGATCGTGAACTTCCGCGGCCCGATCGTGTTCACCGTGATCTCCCGGTACCACGGCGGCGCGTTCGTGGTGTTCTCCAAGGCGTTGAACCCGAACATGACGGTGCTCGCCCTGGAGGGCTCGTTCGCCTCCGTGCTCGGCGGCGCCCCCGCCGCCGCGGTGGTGTTCGCCCGCGAGGTCGCGGCCCGGACCGCGGCGGACGCCAGGATCCGGGACCTGGAGGCCAAGAGCACGGCCGCCACCGGCACCGACCGGGCGGCGCTGACCGCCGAACTGGACGAGCTGCGGTCGTCGGTCAAGGCCGAGAAGCTCGGCGAGGTCGCCACCGAGTTCGACCGCGTCCACAACATCGGCCGCGCGGTCGAGGTCGGCTCGGTCGACGCCGTGGTCCGCGCCGCGGAACTTCGGCCGCGGGTCATCGCGGCCATCGAGGCCAAGCAGGCGTAGCGGGCTGGCATAAGGAGGGGGCGGCGATGCGCCGCCCCTCCTTTATGGACAGTGAATGAGTACGACTCATCCGGCCAGAAACCGTTGTGGAGGCTGGGTTTCGGGCAAATCGGGCCCTATTCGGATACCGCTGGTCTGCGACGGTTCCCAGTTTGTTCATTGGGAAAATGTCGGACCGTGCTGACCATGTCGCGGATGAGTGACGGCAATTACCGTTCCACGCGACCCCCTGCAACGGGTCACCCGGAGGCGTGTCGCCAGGGCAGTCGGCCGCATCCGTTTTGTCCCAAGTGTTCCCCCTGCGTTTCCGGAACGCGACCACGACTCACCCCCTCGTGAAGGGGGTCGTCGGCGCGCGCCGGGAAAGGAGCATCAGTGAAGTCGTCCCATCGCCTCCTCGCCGCCTGCGGGGCGGTCGCGACCGGGCTGTTGATGATCGGGACCGCCATCGCGGCCCCGAACAACCAGGCCCAGTCCACCGTCTCCGCCGCACAGGCACAGTCCAACGCGGTCAACGCCGCGAACGCGCTGATCTCCGGCAACGCCCCCGCGCTGCACGTGAGCTCCGACGACAAGTTCGTCCAGCTCGGCGTGACCTCCTCGGAGGGCATGCAGTACGTCTCCTATGCCCGAACCCACAAGGGTCTGCCGGTCGTCGGCGGCGACTTCGTCGTCGTCACCGACAGCGCGGGCCACGTGGTGTTCACCTCCGTGGCGCAGGAGCAGGCCATCGGCCAGGTCGCCACGACCGCGAAGCAGACCAAGGGCCAGGCGGAGGCCGCCGCGCGCAAGCACCTCAAGACCGTCACCGGCGTCGAGGACGGCGCCAAGCTCGTCGTCGTCGCGGGCTCGCCCGCCCGCCTGGCGTGGGAGACCCTCGTCGCGGGCACCGACGAGCACGGCGAGGAAAGCCTGCAGTCGATCTACACCGACGCCGAGACCGGCGCCGTGCTGCGCACCCAGGAGCAGATCGCCCACGGTGACGGCACCGCCGCCTACAACGGTCCGAACCCGCTGCACCTGGACACCTCGTCCTCGGCGGGCACCTTCACGATGAAGGACCCGACCATCCCCGGCATGTCGTGCAGCGACTACACCAGCCGGGCGACGTTCAGCGGTCCGGACGACCTGTGGGGCAACGGCGACGCCACCAACAAGGAGACCGGCTGCGTCGACGCGCTCTACAGCGCCAAGACCCAGTACAACATGCTGTCGCAGTGGCTCGGCCGCAACGGCATCGACGGCAACGGCAACTGGACCCCGATGTACGTCGGCTGGAACGTGGTCAACGCCCACTACGTCAACACCACGAACATCACCGAGTACGGCTACACCCAGGCCACCCCGCGCCGTTGGCTCACCGCGATGGACGTCGTCGGCCACGAGAACGGCCACAGCATCGACTACAAGACCCCCGGCGGCCGCTCCGGCGGTCAGACCTCGGAGTTCATCGGCGACGTGTTCGGCGTGTCGACCGAGGCGTTCGCGAACCAGGCCGCGGCCTATGACGCCCCGGACTACCTGGTCGGCGAGGAGATCGACCTGGTGGGCACCGGACCGATCCGCAATATGTACAACCCGTCGCTCGTGGACAACAACCCGAACTGCTATTCCAGCGCGATCCCCACGACCGAGGTGCACGACGCGGCGGGCCCGGGCAACCACTGGCTCTACCTGCTCGCGGAGGGCACCAACCCGACCGGCAAGCCCACCAGCCCGACCTGCGACGGCTCGGCGAACCTCGTCGGCATCGGCCTCCGCTCCGCGACGAAGATCCTCTACAACGCGATGCTGATGAAGAACTCGTCCTCGAACTACCTGACGTACCGCACCTGGACGCTGCAGGCCGCCAAGAACCTGTACCCGAACAGCTGCACCGAGTTCAACAAGGTCAAGGCCGCGTGGAACGCGGTGAGCGTGCCCGCCCAGGCCGCCGACCCGACCTGCTCGACGACCCCGACCTCGACCACCACCACGCAGCCGACCACCACGCAGCCGACCACCACCACGACCCGACCGACCACCACCACGACCACCCCGCCCCCGGGCTGCTCCGGCCAGAAGCTGGTCAACCCCGGCTTCGAGTCCGGCGCGACCTCGTGGACGGCGACGTCCGGTGTGATCGGCCAGAACGGCGCCCAGCAGCCCACCCACGGTGGCACCTGGAACGCCTGGCTCGACGGCTACGGCCGGGCGCACACCGACACCGTGTCGCAGTCGGTCGCCATCCCGGCGGGCTGCAAGGCGTCGCTGACCTTCTGGCTGCACGTCGACTCCGCTGAGACCACCACCACGACCGCGTACGACAAGCTCACCGTCACGGCGGGTACCAGCACGGTGGCCACGTACTCCAACCTGAACAAGGCCGCGGGCTACGTGCAGAAGACGATCAATCTGTCCTCGTTCGCGGGCCAGACCGTGACGCTGAAGTTCACCGGCACGGAGGACTCGTCCCTCAAGACGTCCTTCGTCGTCGACGACACGGCTCTGACCCTGAGCTAGTCCCGATCGGGCGCGCCGGGCCGGAGTCGAATGACTCCGGCCCGGCGCGTTCGCTTTGTGGCGGGCTAGATCCCTTGCCTGGTGCCGGTCCGCGCGGCCCGTCGTACGGCGTCGAGTACCGAGTGCAGCTCGGCGGCGTCCTGGAACCCCGGCCGCACGGTCCCGTCCTCCCGGATCGCCGCGGCCAGCCTGCGGTAGAGCCGCCCGACCCCTCGGGGCGCGCCCGCGGGCACCGGGTCGTCGCACTCGGGCTGTCCGATCACCCGCGTGTCCGCCCCTTCGTGGACGACGATGTGCCAGTCGGCGATCTGTGGCGGGAGACCCGCCAAGGCCGGGCGGGCCACCACGGTCGCGTCCGCGCACACGATCCGCAGCTCGAAGGTGTCGGCGCCCTTCGCCGCGCCGCCGAGGACGCTGATCGCCACGGTCGCGCCGTCGCGGAAGGCGCCGACGACCGCGAGCTGGTCCGGTGCCGTGGCGGTGACCGGCGCGCCGGTCTCGACGACCACCGGCGTGGGAGTGCGGGTGTCCAAGCGCGCCGACACTTCCCTGAGCGGACCGAGTATGTGCTGTAGGCAGCTCAGCGCGTGTCCACCCGCGACCGTGAGCAGCGTGGTGCCGTCGCGCGGATCGAGAGTGTGCAGCCTGCTCGTGTTGATCGTCTGGCCGCCGAATCCGGACACCGTCGCGGTGTAGGTCGCCGACAGCACCCGGCCGACCCACCCGCCGCCGATGAGCTTGCGCAGCGCTTCGACGGAGGGGGACGCCAGTCCTTGCAGCCCGACGACGTGGTGGCCGGGTGATCTCGCGGCCAGCCGGGCCAGGTCGTGCGCCTGCTCCGTCTCCACCGTGAGCGGCCACTCGCAGTACACGTGCTTGCCCGCGGTGAGCGCGGCGCGCACGATCGCGTCGTGGTGGGGCACCTTCACGCACACCGACACCAGGTCGATGGCCGGATGGGTGGCGAGGTCGAACGCGTTGGTGCAGGCCAACGGCACGTTGAAGGCGCGTGCCGTCGCGTTCGCGCTCTCCGCGCGGGTCGTGGCGACCGCGTGCAGCTCGAAACCGGGGAGAGCGCGCAGCGCGGGCAGGTGCGCCGCGGCTCCCCAGCTCTTGCCGAGGCTCGCGCCGATCACACCGACACGGATGGGCCGCATTCGGACCTCTCCTTCTCCGATACCGCCGGCACGCGGGCGCGGGCACCTGCCCTCGCATGCACCGTGGCTGGCCCAGATTGCCCATTCATGCGTGAAGACGCTGTTGCCCAACCATCTTCATGCAATATCGGCTCCGCACGCTACCGGTGCGGTGACACGATCTGTCAATTGTTTGTGAATCACATCCTAAAGATCAACAACTGGCGGGCCTCAGCGTGGGGCGAGCAGACGCACTTCGGCGGTGCACATCATGAATCCGGTCGCCGGGAGGTTCCGCGCGAAGTGGTCCAGGTCGGCGGCGAGCGCGAACACGTGGACCGGCGTCGCGGCCCGGCGGGCGGCCGTGACGACTTGGCCGATGCCTGCCAGGACCGCCGGGTGCCGGGTCTGGTACGAAGTGGCGACCAGGTGATTGGCCCGGTCCGCGGCGAGGTAGAACTGGACGAGGTCCTTGGTCCCGACGAACAGCTCGGCCGCGCCGGCGGCACAGAAGTCGGCCGCGGAGTGGACGGCCGCGGGGGTCTCGACGAAGACCGCCAGTGGGACGTCGTCGGGCAGGTCCAGGTGTTGCCGCAGGCGGCGGAACTCGTGGTGGTCATTGATGAACGGCACCGCGAAGCCGACCCGCTCGGCGTCCGGGCCCAAGCGCTCCCGCACGTAGGCGCGCAGGGCCCGGAACGCGCTCGGGTAGTGCTGATCCTTCAGCAGCCAGCGGGCGCCGTGCAGGCCGAGGTCGGGATTGGTCTCCTGCCCCACCTCCGCTGTGGTGATCCGCGCGGCGTCGTCGGACCGGAGGTCGAGCAGCCGCAGGACAAGGCGTTGGCCGGGGAGAAGCTCCTTGGCGATCGCGCACACCTCCGAGCCGATGGCCGCTCCGTACCGCTCGGCCGCGCGCGGTCCCGCCCGCAGGGCGTCCAGCGGGCTCAGACCCGCGGCGAGACACACGAACTCCTCACGCACGAAGAAGCTGGTCACCTGCTCGATCCGCGGGGTGAGCGCGTTCGTCGCCTCGACGTCGGCGGCGGCCGCGATCACCACGCAGATCGAGCCGAGATCGCCCGGGTGGGCGGTGACCGAGGTCGGCGCCTGCCGGGGCGACTTGGCTTCGCCCAGCGTGACCGACTGGCGGTCGAGTCGGACCGTCACCTTGCCGACGATCCCGTCGAGCTCGGCCCGGTCCACGCGGAGCACCGGGATTCCCCGCGACCGGCACAGGGACTCCATGTGGCCGGTGCGACCGCCGTCGGCGCAGATCACCGCGGACGCCGCGACGATGGCGTCGTAGCGATCGGGGCTGAGCTCCACGACGACCAGCACAGAATCGCCGACGGCTTCCATTGTGCGATTGCAGGTCCCGCGAACGATTGTTGCCTGCGTATTGACAAGCAACTCGCCAAAGATCTCGCGAGGGTGCACGACATCCTCCCACCGACGACTAGCGACTGCCTATTCGAGATCACCGGTCGACTTCATGACGATGATTCAGCTTCGCGGTCGTCCAGTCGACAGTGCGTCTTCTCGGATGCGTGACTTCGCTGGTCGCGCCGGTCGTGTCCTGCGTCACACCCGCCTGTGGTTCAGCCGATCGACTCCAATCGGTGCTCTAGTCCGAGAATGGAACGCAGATCCCTCGGCGTCACGGAAAGGTCTTTCAACTTCGTGGCGGCGGCATTGCTGATCGCCGACCGCAGCGCCCGATCGGACACGGGGAGTCCGCCATTTCGCGCGGTGACGCCGTGAATCGCCTGCAGGCTGTCCTCCAAATGGGCCACGAGGGCCTCGCGGTAGTCACGACGGCGGGCCGTCATCCTCCGCACGTCGAGCGTGACCGAGTACGACAGCGCCTGGTCCAACCCGTGCTCCGACGCGGGCGCGGCGGAGACGTCGTAGCAGGACTCGAGCCGACACAGCACGGTGGCCGCGACGTCCACCGTGTGGTTCTTGATCGCGGCGAGGTTGAAGGTGAAGGCACCCGTCCGGCCGTTGCGGACGATCTCGTCGCCCTCCCGAGGGCTGCCCACCACCGACACCGGTCCCGACGGCTCGCCGGTCGGCCCGACCAGGTTGCCGTGGCGGTCCACCTCGACGCCCCGCCCGGTCCGCTGGTGCGCGCGGGCGACCCCCTTCCGCAGGAGGTTGGCCCACAGTTCGGACTCGACGCGCTCGTAGTTGGACTCGCGGCCGAAGTTCGAGATCACGAGATCGGCCTCGACGCGCTGGGTCGACGTGGTCACGACCAGCGTGCCCGCCCGGGTCTTGTGGATCTCCTCGACCTTCCCGGCGGCCACGACGACCTGGCTGTCCATCGCGGCGTCGACGATCTCCGCGGTGTAGGCCATGACGCCCACGCGCAGCACGGCAAGCAGGCTGCCGTAGGTGTCGAGGAGCGCGCAGAGATCGGCGGTGGGAATCCGCGACAAGATCGCGGGCAGATACGGCTCCCACGATTTCGACACGCGTTCCGTCACCACCGCGGGCGACACCTCGGGATGTTCGCGGGTGACGATTTCGCAGGCCCGACGCCATTCGTCCTTGAACCGGCGAATGAATTCGTCACGCCCTTCGTAGCTGTCGCCGATGAGTTCTGGGGGCGGCAGGGTGAGGACGTGATGCCGATGGTCCGGGGGATAGGTCCGCGGCGTCAGTCCGGACCGCGAGATCAAGTAGATCTTCCCGGTGTGTCCGCGCCGCAGCAGCAGCGCCGCGGAGTCGTATGCGCTGAGCAGCGTGCCGACGACGGCGACGACCGCGTCCCGCCGCAGCCCGACGATTCGCTCGATCCCGTCGGCCGAGTACGGGCTACGCACGAACGCGGGGTGGTCGGCCACCGCTTCGGCGAAGACCGGGTACTTGCGTTCGAGGCCGGTCGCGAGAACGACGTGGTCGGCCCGGATACGCACCCGGCCCGCATCGGGCTCACCGGTCCGCCAGGAGAGATTGTCGACCACGACGTCGACCTGCTCGTCGTGGAGGTCGAGGTCGACCACGTCGCCGTCGGCCTCGACAAGCGTCACTCCGGCCAAGGCCTCCCGCGCGGCCTGGCCGAGTCGGTCGGCGAGATAGTCCGGGTAGATCCGCCGCGGGGCGGGTCCGGACTCGGTGAACGTGAAGCCGCTCCACTCCGGTGGCCAGTCGGTCCGGTCCGCCTCGTGGTTGGCCCAGTCCAGGAAATCGTCGACATCCTCGCGGAACGCCGACATCCGGCCCGCCTGGATATTGAACACGTGATGCCAGTGGTTGCTGTCCCGGTGATACGCGACACCGGCGTTGCGGTATTCAGGACGTCGTTCGAGAAGCACTATCTCGATAGGCTCCCGAGCGAACTGGAGAAATCGGATGGCGGCCGCGGTGCCACCAAGACCCGCGCCGACGATGACGATTCTGCGGGATTGACCGAAATGATTCACGCTATTGCTGCCCCTCTTCGGCGCAGGCGACATGGCTGATCGAGTGCATCCGTCAAAGTCTGCCCGGTTCCCGGCCGGTCCGGAATATTAACTATGCACGAATTCGCACGCCCCGGGCGAGTGGTGGGCGCGAGTGTCCTGTCCGACCAAAGTCGGCGGGGGTGATCAGGTGGACGGTGTGACCGTGGCCTGCCTCGGTGAAGTGAGTTCGGCTTACGACAGCCGTTCCCCCGGCACTCGCTCCGCGGCTTCGGAGAGCTGAGTGGCCAGTGTCTTGAGGGCTTGCCGTAGTTCGTCGGGGCGGTGGATTGTGAAGGGCCATTCCAGGGACGCGAGTAGGTGAGCCATGCCGTCGAGACGTTCCGCGCGGGCGTGCATGAGGACGCCAGTGGGGTCGGCGGTGAGAGTCGCCACCGAGCGGGGCAGTCGGCGGGCGATCGCGTCGATGGGTCCATGGATGGTCACCTCGACTTGCCAGCGGTAGGGAACCTGCGCCAGAGCCGAGGTCAGGTGGGCGACGGAGTCGAAGCCGTTGGGGGCGGCGAAGTCGCGGGCCTGGGAGGTGACGCATTCGATGCGGTCGACGCGGAAGGTTCGCGCGGTGCCTCGGAAGTGGTCATGGCCGACGAGGTACCAGCGGCCGTTGTGGAAGACCACGCCGTAGGGATCGACATCGCGTTCGGTGCGCTGCCTGCGCCACGATTGGTAGCTGATGCTGACAGTCGTGCGACTGCGAGTGGCTTGCGCCAAGGCGAGCAGGATGCCTGCCCCTGGGGCTTGCCCGATGACGGCGTCGCCGGTGAACGCGAGGGACTCGCGGATGGCGGCGAGCGGTTCGCGCAGCGCCTGCGGCAGCACTCGCTCGATCTTCGCGAGGGCGCCCGCGCCGGCCAGCACCGTGGTGCCCATGCCGACGCGTTCCGCGGCGACCAGGCCGAGGACAACGGCAAGTGCCTCGTCGTTGGTGAGGACCAGGGGTGGCATTCGGTATCCGCGGGCCAGTCGATAGCCGCCGTAGCGACCGCGTTCCGCCTCCACAGGGATACCGAGGTCCCGCAGGTGTGCGGTGTACCGGCGCACGGTGCGGACGTCAGTACCAAGGCGGTCGGCCAGTTCGGCTCCGGTGAGTCGAGGGTGGGACTGGAGGAGTTCCAGCAGCGTCAGCACACGAGTGAGGGGATGCGACATGGATCACCCAACATTTTAGGGCGGATTCTGTCCTGTATTGAACTTACGCTCCCGGCAGACATCGCACCTCAGGGAGATCACATGGCTACCTTCGTATTGGTTCCCGGCGCCTGGCTCGGGGCGTGGGCCTGGGAAGACACCGCTCGCGCACTGCTGGAGCGCGGCCACACCGCGGTAGCGGTGACGCTGACGGGCCTGGCCGAGCGCGCCGACCTGGGCGGTCCCCAGACGGACCTGAACACCCACATCAGCGACATCACCGATCTGGTCGAGCGGCAGAACCTGTGTGACATCACCTTGGTCGCACACAGCTACGCCGCGGCTCCGGTCACCGGGGCCGCGGGACGCCTCGGCCACCGGCTGGAGCGCGTGGTCTACGTCGACAGCGCCCCGTTCGCCCCGGGCATGTGCATGCTCGACCTGATGCCACCGCAGGTAGCCGACCAGCTGCGTCAGCAGGTCACCGCCCTCGGGGACGGGTGGCAGCTGGCAATGCCGCCGATCGATGTTCTCGGCATGTCCAGCAACCTCGACGGACTCGACGAGCCCGAGTTGGAGCGTCTGTTCGCGCGTGCCACCCCGCATCCGTTCGGCACCTACACCCAGCGCCTCGCCGACCCTACCGACCCTGGTCCCGGAGTGGACCGCGTCCTGATCGCCTGCCACGACTTCAAGGCTCTGCTCGATGCCGGGATTCCGCTGCTCGCCTACCTGAACCAGCCGCCATGGCGGCGTTTCGACTTGCCCACGGGGCATTGGCCGATGCTCTCGGCGCCAGCCGAACTAGCCGACCTGCTCGACGCGGCCGTCTCCTGACCCCGCCAGGGCTATGGATCTCGCCATGGCGCGTGTGGATACTGTGGACTCTTTCGGACGAACCAGGTCGAGCGACCAAGATCCCCGGAGACGTGATGTCGGCACCCACGAACGACACGGCCGAGGTGTTCCGAACGGGCCCGTTCCACGAGGCGCTGTCCCTGGCCGTCTCGCGCCGGGGCCTCAGCCTGGACCGGTTGCGCGGCATGCTCGCCGAACGCGGTGTGGTCGTCAGCCGCACCACGCTGAACCACTGGCAGACCGGCCGCAGCCAGCCGGAACGGCCAGAGTCGTTGCGCGGTGTGGCGATCCTGGAGGATCTCCTCCGGCTCGCGCCGGGCGAGTTGGCCGGGCTGCTGGGCTCGCCCCGACCGCGGGGGCGGTACGCGTCCGATCTCGCCGAGCCCACACTCCGGCTGTGGCGCGGCTATGGGCTGGCCGACCTCGCCACCCGCATGCGGATGCCGGAGCGGAACACCCTGCGACGCGTCGTCGTGGACGCGCGCGCGGAGATCGGGCCAAGCGGGGAGTTGAACCGTTGGCGGACGCGCCAGGTCATGCGCGCGACCGAACCGACCGACAGCTGGTTCGACGCCACGTTTGTCGACCAGCCGCACCCCACCCGACCTGAGATCGTCGACATCTCGGGTTTCACCCCGCGCCAGTCGGAGTGGGACGCACGGAACGGCTTGCTGCTGGCCGAGTACAAGCTGGACGAGGAGTTGAGCCGCGGCGAGACCGCGGTCGTCGAGCACACGACCGTCTTCCCCGGCCACGGGCCGGTCGACGGCTACGAGGTGGTCGCCTACCACGTGGTGCACGCTCTCACCGTGCAAGCCGTCTTCACCGGCAGGCGGCCTGCCCGGTGCTTCGCCATATTTCGTGCGAAGAACGCCGACGTCGACACCGACACGGCGGAGTTGTCCGCGGGCGCGGAAACACACATCACCCTCGCCAACGCGCCCATGGGGACACACGGCATCCGCTGGGAATGGTAATCGCGACTGTCAACCGTTTGCTGGACGGAAAATTGTGGACAAGCACAGGATGACCTCCTGCCGAGTGAACCTGCATTCACTCGGCCTGGAGAAAGGATCACTGTGCGCATACTCGGAAAGGTGGGCGTCCTGGCAACGGGCGTCGCCATCCTGATCGCGGGCGCGGCGGCCCACGCCTCGGCCAAGCAGCCGCCCGGCGACGTCGGCCCGATGGTGGTCGGCGGAACCGCGGCGGCCAAGGGTGAATTCCCTTGGATGGTGCGGCTTTCGATGGGTTGTGGTGGCGCGTTGTACAGCGCGAGCCTGGTGCTCACCGCGGCGCACTGCGTCGACGGCACCGGCAACAACACGAGCATCACCGCGTCGGCCGGAATGGTGGACCTGCAGGACTCGACCGCGATCACCCGCCGCTCAAGCTATGTCTATGTGTACCCGGGCTACCCGGCGGGCACCGGCGGCGACTGGGCGCTGATCAAGCTGGCGTCCCCGATGACCGGGGTGCCCACCCTGCCGATCACGACGACGAAGGCCTACGACAGCGGGACCTTCACCATCATGGGGTGGGGCGACATCCGGGAAGGCGGCCCGGCATCGCGGTACCTGCTCAAGGCGCAGGTCCCGTTGATCAGCGACTCGACGTGCGCGGGCTACGGTGGGCTCTACCGCGATCTCATCGGGTCCGCGGAGATCTGCGCGGGCTACGAGCAGGGCGGCGTCGACACCTGCCAGGGCGACTCCGGCGGTCCGATGGTCCGGCGCGACAACGCGGGCCAGTGGATCCAGGTCGGCGTCGTCAGCTGGGGTGACGGCTGCGCGGGCGCGCGGGCTCCGGGCGTCTACACCGAGGTGAGCACGTTCGCCCAGGCCATCGCGGCCAAGGCGACCGAACTCGGTGGTGGCACCACCCCGCCGCCAGGCGGGAAGGTGTTCGAGAACGCCAACAACGTCAACATCCCCGACGGCGGCTCGGCCATCACCAGCACCATCGCGGTGACCGGGCTGTCCGGCAACGCCCCGGCCACGCTCCAGGTCGGCGTCGACATCAAGCACACCTGGCGTGGTGACCTCGTCATCGACCTGGTGGCGCCCGACGGCTCGGCGTACCGGCTGAAGAACTCCTCGGCGAACGACTCGGCCGACAACGTCATCACCACCTACACGGTGAACGCGTCGAGCGAGATCGCCAACGGGTCATGGAAGTTGCGGGTGCAGGACATCTGGTCGCCGGACGCGGGCTACATCGACGCGTGGAAGCTCACCTTCTGAGTGCCGTGGCCCTGCCGGGGAACCTCCGGCAGGGCCGCTTTCCCTGTGGTGACCGAGAACAGGGGAAGATGGCGGGGCTTGTCCAGGCCTTGCAGATAGCGCAACAGGATTCCTTCGCGCAGTGCCCATGGGCAGAGGTCGACGGTGTCGATTCCGAGTGCCGCCATGGTGTTCCGGGCGATGAGCGCTCCCGCGAGGACCTGCTTGGACCGGCTCGCCGAGACGCCGCGCAGCTTCGCCCGCGCGATCGCGGGCATCCCGGCCAGGCGCGGGATCCACTCGTCGAGCTGGGCAAGGGAGAGCGAGCGCTTCACCAGCGGGCCGTCGCGCTGCGGCGGCGCGCCCGCCAGCCGCGCGAGCTGCTTGAAGGTCTTGGAAGTCGCGACCGCGCGCCGGTGTTCGCCTTCCCACCGCAGGCGGTCGGCGACCGCTCTGACGGAATCCCGTACGTGGCTTGCCAACTCCTCGATCTCGTCCGCGCCCGGCGGGTCGGCGCTGAAGAACCGCCGGGTGAGCCTGCCCGCGCCCAGCGGCAGCGACACCGCCAGTTCGGCCTCGGCGTCGCAGCCGAGCGCGACCTCCATCGAGCCGCCACCGATGTCGAGCAGCAGCAGCCTGCCCGCTGACCAGCCATACCAGCGGTGGGCGGCGTAGTAGGTGAGTCGGGCTTCCTCCTCACCGCTGAGGAACTGCACCCGGTGGCCGGTCCGGTCGACGATCGCCTCGACGATCTCGTCGCGGTTGGTCGCGTCGCGCACCGCCGAGGTGGCGAAGAGGAACAACTGGTCCAACTCGAGCCCGCGGGCCTTGGTCAACGCGGCCGCGACCGCGGACACCACGCGCTTGGTTCCGATCTTGGTGATGCCGCCGTCATCGGTGAACTCGTCGCCGAGCACCGTCGGGCGCTTGTAGGCCGAGAACGGGAGCGGGGGTGAACCCGCGAACGCGTTCACCACCTGCAACTGGGCGTTGTTGGAACCCACGTCGATCACACCGATCCGCATCCCGTTGGAATACCGCACCGCGGTGGGTTGAAACCTCCGAAATGCCGCTATCCGGCTGAGGTTCCGCCGATTGTCGTACGCGCGGCGGCGACGTCACGGTGAGTGCCCGCTGACGGTCGGCCGCAGAAAAGTCAGTAGGTGTCTTGTCTGTGGCCGCGCGCAGGGGTTAGCATCCCGTACTATTAGGAAAGTTTCCTAAATAAAGCTCTCCCTCTGGAACCCCTGCCCTCCGGGAGCGATTCATGCGTCGGTCACTGCTAGTCGTGTCCACGGCCGCGATCGCGGCCATCTCATTCGGCCTGGTCATAGCCCCTTCAGCCAGTGCCGCGGGTGCCACCGCGGTGTTCACAAAGACCCAGGACTGGGGGAGTGGGTTCGGCGGCAGCGTCGCCGTCACCAACGGCACCGCGAGCCCACTCGCCTGGAACGTCCAGTTCGACCTGCCCGCCGGCTACTCGATCCCGTCCGCATGGGACTCGGTGATGGTCCGCAGCGGACAGCACTACACCTTCACCGCCCCGAGTTGGGCGGGCGCGCTCGCCGCGGGCGCATCGACCAGCTTCGGGTTCAACGGAAACCCGGGCAACTTCCCCGGGATCCTCAACTGCACCCTGAATGGCAACCCGTGTTCCGGCGGCAGCGGCCCGGGTACCCCCGGCACGCCGGGCGCGCCGTCGGTCACGGGTGCCACCAACTCGTCGTTGGCGCTGTCGTGGGGCGCTTCAACGGGAACCGTTACGGGATACCGGGTCTACGAGGGGACTGACGTCCGCGCGACAGTCACCGGCACCACCGCGTCCATCGGGAACCTGGGCACCTGCACGTCCCACACCTACACGGTGCGCGCCTACAACTCGGCGGGTGAGTCGACCGCGAGCACTTCGGTCTCCGGCACCACCACCGGTTGCGCCAACCCGGGTGGACGGATGGCGGGCGCGCCTTATCTCTACCTCGGCTGGGGCAACCCGCCGGACCCGGTGGCGATCATGAACGCGACCGGCGTCAAGGCGTTCACCATGGCGTTCATGCTGTCCAGTGGCGGGTGCAACCCGGCGTGGGACGGCCAGCGACCGCTGACCGGCGGCGCGGACGCGACCGCGATCTCGCGGATCAAGGGTGCGGGCGGTCAGGTCCAGATCTCCTTCGGCGGCTGGTCGGGCAACAAGCTCGGTCCGAACTGCTCGACCCCGGAGGCCTTCGCGGGCGCTGTCCAGCAGGTGATCACCGCGCACCGGCCCGACGTCGTCGACTTCGACATCGAGAACTCCGACGAGTTCGAGAACGAGACCGTGCAGGACCGCATCCTCAACGGGTTGAAGATCGTCAAGCAGAACAACCCGTCGGTGAAGGTCGTCGTCACCTTCGGCACCACGACCGGCGGCCCGACCTACTACGGGACGCGGCTGATCAAGCGCTCGCAGGAACTGGGCGTGCCGATCGACAACTACACGATCATGCCGTTCGACTTCGCAGGCGGCACCGACATGTACCAGAGCACGGTCAACGCCACCGAGGGTCTGAAGGACACGCTCAAGACCACCTTCGGGTGGACCGACGCGCAAGCCTACGCCCACGCCGGCATCTCCGGCATGAACGGTCTGTCGGACCAGCGTGAGCTCACCACGCCGCAGACCTGGACCCGCATCCGCGACTGGGCCCTGCAGAAGGGAATCGGCCGCTTCGCCTACTGGTCGGTCAACCGTGACCGTCCGTGCCCGAACGGCGGGGTGACCAGCGACTGCAGCGGTATCGACCAGGCCGAGTGGGAGTTCACCCGGATCACCGCGGGCTTCTAGCCGCCCGCGCGCCCCGCTCCGCCGGTCCACAGTGGACCGGCGGAGCGGCGGCGCGATCCCGCCACGACTTCGGGCGCTATTTGGTCCACGGCTTGCTGGACATCAGCGCGATCACGTTGGCCACGTAGGGTTCCACCGACTTGGGGATGGTGGCGACCGCGCCGGCGCTGGTGCCGTCGCCCCCGAGTTCGACGTTGCCCGCGCCCGCGTTGTACGAGGCGACGACCGCGCGCAGGAGGCCGGTTGCCTTGCCGTCGGGGCCGATGAGAGTGAAGTCGTCGTTCACCGCGGCGTGGCCGAAGTAGTAGACAAGGTATTCCAGGTACGCGGCGCCCAAGTCGGTGTTGTCCTGGAGCACGGTCGCGTCGCGCACCGGGTCGAAGCCGAAGCGCTGGTTGAGCCACGACGCGGTGGCGGGCATGACCTGCATGGTGCCGATCCCGCCGTCACAGGCGATGATCGACGACTTCCATCCCGACTCCTGCCACGCGACCGCCTCGATCAGGTTTCGCGGCAGTGCCTGCAACTGCGCGGTGCCCGCGCCGCCGCGCAGCAGCAGCGGGAAGCGCTTCGCGGCCGACGCGGCGAGCGCCGCCTGTACGTCGGCGCGCGAGGCGTCGCTGTCGTGGCGGGGCACGCACGGGCCGGGGCCGGTCGCCGGTGGTGGGGTCGGCGCGGGTGGCAGCGCGGGCGCGGCGACCTGCTGGGCGGGCTTGGCCGGGGCCGCCGGTGGTGGTGGCGGTTTCGGCGGCGTGTTCACGGCCTTCGACTTCGGGGTCGTCGTGGTGGTCGTCGTCGTTGTGGTCGGGATCGAGCTTGACGGCGGTGTTGTCGTTGTCGTGGTGACCTCGACAAGCGTGGTTGTCGTCACTGACGTGGTCGGCGCGAGCGCCACAGGTTCGGGATCGGCTCCCGAACGGAGTGCCACGATCGTCGTCCCCACCGCCACGACGGTGGCGACGGCCGCGGCCAGGACATATCTGTTCTTACGCGCAAGCATCCCCAGTCCCCCCAAGGTTGTCCCAGGCAGGCTACCGGCCGTCGGTCAACAGGGTGGTGAGGGCATCCGCGAGGTGGCGCAGGGTAGCCGCTGGGACCCGGTCGGGATCGCGGGTGATCCGCAGGCGCTTCTCGTGGGTGAACAGCTCGATGACCAGTTCGGTGTGCGACCACGCCGCTGGCGGTCGCGGGTCGAGCGTGACGACACACCCGTCGAGGCGCAGAGTCGGCGGCGGGGAGTCCTGCAGTGCGACGATCGCCTGGTACAGCGGGTGCCTGCCGGTCCGACGCGGGCGCACCAGGCGCAGCACCTCGGCGAAGGACAGGTCGGCGTTGGCGAGCGCCGCGCCGGGGTCGGTGTGGCCGGGGCGCAGCGGCACGCACACCATGTCGATCAGACACCCGATGACGCGTTGCGTCGCAACGGATCCCCGGCGGTTGACCGGGACGCCGACGCCGAAGCGGTCCTGGCCGGTGTGACCGGCGAGAGCGGTGTGCGCGGCGGCGAGCAGCCGGGCCAGCGGCACCGGGGGCGCGGACACCTCGATCCAGTCCGGGCCGTCCTTGGCACCGTTCGGCCAGGCCAGTTCCGGCAGGTCGGCCAGCTCGGCCCGCCAGAACCGGCGCTGCTCGTCGAGATCGCCGACGGTGTCGGCCACGGTGCGGGCCGGGCTCGGTGGCGAAGTCGTGGGTGTGGACGCGTAGGCGGCGGTCAGCTCGTCGGCCAGGACGTGCTGCGACCAGCCGTCGAACGCGGCGTGGTGGACCGCCACCCCGAACCGCCAGGCGTCCTCGGACCGAAGCAGCACCGCGCGCCACACCGATCCGGCGGCGAGGTCGAACGGCAGCCGCAGCCGCTCGGCGAGCAGTGCGTGGGAACCGTCGTGGCGCTCGAACGCCGCGGGCAGGCCGGACGCGGTGACCGTCGCCTCGGTGTCGGCGCGGTAGCGGCCGCTGAGGTAACCGTGCCTGGCGTGCACGGCGGCCACCGCGGCGGCGAGGCGGTCCGGGTCGAGCGCGCCGGTGATCGTCCAGGTCAGGAGGCAGTGGTTGTCGGTGTCGTGGATGTCGGCCAGGTGGCGAAGGACGAAACCGTGCTGCATCGGCGTCAGCGGCGCGATCGGCGACTCCGCCGTGACGGTCTGCCCGGTCGGGGAGCGGTCGAGCCAGTCGGCCAGGTCGGCGATGGTGGTCGACGCGGACACCCGCGAGACCGGGATCATCCGGTCGAACCGGGCGCCCAGCCGGGCGCACAACCGAATCGCGGCCAGCGACGACACACCCAACTGGCCCAGCGGGGTGGTCCGGTCGACGGCGCCGACCAGAGCCCGCACCTCGGCGGCGATCCCGCGCTCGGTGTCGGTCGCCAGATCGCCGTCCGCCGGGACAGGCAGCGCGGCGAGGAGCGCTCGGGTGTCGAGCTTTCCGTTGGTGGACAAGGGGAATCCCTCGACGGCGACAACCCGGTCCGGCGCCGCCTGGGCGGGAAGTGACCGCGCGAGTTCCGCGGCGACGTCGCCAGGCTCGCCGGACGGCACGTAACAGAGCACCAGCTCGACGCAGTTCCCGTTGTCGTCGAACCTCGGCACCGCGACACACCGCTGGACCGCGGGCAGCCCGGCCGCGACGGCTTCGACGCCCGCGGGCTCGATCCGGTGCCCGCGCCGTTTGATCTGGCGGTCCATCCGGCCCCGGTAGTGCGCGACTCCTTCGGCGTCGATCATTCCGAGGTCGCCGGTGCGGTAGACCCGGGTCGGGACGCCCGCGAGGTCGACGGTGACGAACTTCGCCGCGGTCAGCTCCGGATCACCGAGGTAGCCCGCCGCGAGACCGTCACCGGCGACGCACAGCTCGCCGACTTCGCCTTCAGGCACCGGGACGCCGTCGCGCAGCGCGACGACCGCCGTGCGCGGGACCGGCCTGCCGAGTGGAACTTCCCCGTCGCTGTCGCCCACCTCGTGGGTCAGCACGAACACCGCGCTCTCCACTGGCCCGTACCCGTTCACCAACTGGATGCCGGGCCACCGTGCGCGGAACCGGGCGGCGTGCCGGGCGGACAGCTTCTCGCCGCCGACCAGCACGGTCCGCAGACCCTCGAAGCCGTCGACGTCGTCCTCCACGGTCAAGTGGAACAGCGAGGTCGTCAGGAACACCGTGTTGACGCCCCGCCGCACCAGTTCCCGCAGCCCGGCGGGCGTGAGCGGCCGCTCGGTGTGGACCACGCACGACCCACCCGTCACCAGCGGGCCCCACACCTCCAGCGCGAACGCGTCCCATGGCATCGCCGAGGTCTGCGCCATCACCGTCGTCGCGTCGAACCGCGCGAAGGTGGGCCCGAGGAACAGGCGGGAGACGGCCCGGTGCGGCGCGAGCACGGCCTTCGGCTCGCCGGTGGTGCCCGATGTGAAGAACACCATCGCGATCGAGGCGCCCGCGTCGATGATCGGCGGCGTCGTTGTCACCTGGGCGTCCCCGTCGACGACCAGCCGTGACGGGAACCCGGGCACCGCCGCCGGGCCGGTGATCGCGACCTGACGGTCGAGCAGCTCGGAGATCCGCCGCAGCCGTCCTTCGGGCCACGACGGGTCCAGCGCGGCGTAGGCGGCGCCGGTCTTGAGGACCGCGAGGACCGCGATGACGAGGTCGCCGGACGGCGGCAGCAACACCGGCACCACGTTGCCCCGGCCGACGCCCGCCGCCCGCAGGCGGGCCGCGAGCGCGTCGGCGCGCACCGTCAGTTCGGCGTAGCCGAGCACGCGGTCGTCCAGCACGACGGCCGGGGCCAGCGGCCGGTTCTCGGCCTGCCGGTCGACCAGTTCGGCGATGTCGTCAAGCGCCACAAGAGTCATCTCGCTCCTCGTCCGGGGTGGCGGTCGTCAGCGCGCCAGCGTGCCTGGGGAGACCGGGTGCCGCCCATGGGCAGTTCTGCCCATACAGCGCGGGGCCGCGTGGCCCACAAGATTCGGCGGGGGCCGGGTGAGGAAACGCGGCCCGCGACCCCAGGGGAGGAAGAGCGTGGCCGCACCATCGCCCGCCCAGCTCGGCCTCTGGCTGAGCGACCAGCTCACGCCGGAAAGCTCGGTCTACAACGTGTTCTGCTCGGTTCGGCTGACCGGCGCCCTCGACGTCGCCGCGCTACGGCGGGCGGTCACGCGGGTGGTCGAGCGACACGAGATGCTGCGCTCGGTCTTCCCGGCCGTCGACGGAGTCCCGGTTCGTCGGGTGCTCGACGCGCCGGGCGTGCCGGTTCCGCTCGATGACGTGGATCCCGACGACGTCGACCGGATTGCCCAGGCGTGGTGCGAGAAGCCGTTCGACCTGGCCACCGGCCCACTGCTGCGGGTACGGCTGCTCCGGCTCGGCGCCGTCGAGCACGTGCTGTGCGTCGCGGTGCACCACATCGTCTGCGACGGCCAGTCCTTGCGGGTGTTCTTCGACGACCTCGCCGCCTACTACGCCGACCAGCCGCCCGCGCCACTCGCCATGGAGCTGCCCGCGGAATCGGCCCGGGACGCCGACTGGTGGCGCGACTACCTCGCCGGGGCGCCGGACCTGCTGACCGTTCTCGTCGACCGGCCCCGCCCCGCGGTCCGCGGCCCGGCCGGGGCGACTCTGGTCACCACCATCCCCGACGACCTCCTGGCCGACGTGACGGCCATGGCCTGCCGCTCGCGGATGACGCCGTTCATGGTGCTGCTCGCCGGTTTCGGCGCGGTGCTGGGCAGGCTCAGCGGTGCCGCCGACGTGGTGGTCGGCTCGCCGGTGTCGAACCGGCACGAGCCGGAGAGCCACCTGCTGGTCGGCATGTTCGTCGACACCCTGCCGATCCGGCTGCGCACCGACGCCGCCTCCTTCACCGAACTGCT
The DNA here is from genome assembly GCA_035540215.1 of Actinokineospora sp. Classification (GTDB taxonomy): domain Bacteria; phylum Actinomycetota; class Actinomycetes; order Mycobacteriales; family Pseudonocardiaceae; genus Actinokineospora. Next base: position 23,965 of record DATLIA010000376.1, read on the forward strand.
CACCCACACCCGCAGGTCCGTGCTCGAAGCGCTGTCGCACCAAGGTGTCCCGTTCGACCAGGTGGTCGACGCGGTCGCGCCGGACCGCGCGCCCAGCCACACGCCGCTGGTCCAGGTCGCGTTCAGCGCCGACCTCGCGCCCTACGCCGAACCCGACTTCCCCGGCCTGCGCGCCGAGGTCGCGGTGCCCGCGCCGACCACGGCGAAGTTCGACCTCGACGTGTCGGTCAGCCAGGTCGGCGACCGGCACGCGATCGTCCTGACCTACAGCACCGAGCTCTACGACGCGGACACCGCGGAGCGGATCACCGACTACTACCTGCGGCTCCTCGCGGGCGCCGTCGCCGCACCGGACACACCGGTCGCGGAGCTGCCGCTGCTCTCCGTCGCCGAGCACGACCGGCTCGTGTGGGAATGGGCTGATGGGCCGCCCGCCCGCGCGCCGCGTCAGCTGGTGCACGAGCTGTTCGCCCAGCAGGCCAAGGCGACTCCCGACGCGCCCGCGATCAGCGCGGGCGGGGTCGAGCACAGCTACGCCGAGATCGACGCCCGCGCCGATGGCCTCGCCGCGCGGCTGCGCGCGTCCGGTGTCGGGCCCGATGACGCGGTCGGTGTGCTCGCCCACCGAAGCGTCGACCTGTTCGTGGCGATCCTGGGGATCCTGAAGGCCGACGGCGCCTACGTCCCGCTGAGCCCGACCCATCCGCCCGCGTACCTCGAGCGCGTCCTCATCACAGCGTCGGCGAAGCACGCGGTGGTCGAGGGGGGACTTGAACACCGCTTGCCACTGAGGACAACCAAACACGCGGTCGATGGTCCTGCGGCGGGCCCGGGGGAGCGCCGAGCGGGGCCAGATCATCTAGCCTACGTGCTGTTCACCTCGGGTTCCACCGGCGAACCCAAGGGCGTGGCCGTCACGCATCGCGGTCTGTCCAATGTGGTCGAAGCGGTTGTGGACATCTACGGCCACACCGCCGCCGACCGGGTGCTGCAGTTCGCCAACGCGGGCTTCGACATCACGGTGGAGGAGACGTTCCCGACGTGGCGGGTCGGCGGTTGCGTCGTCCTCGCGCCCGATCCGCCGCCCACTCCGGAGCGGATGGCCGCGCTCATGGCCGCCGAGCGGATCACCTTCACGATCCTCACCTCCAGCAACTGGGCGCGGTGGGCGGCGGCTGCCGCCGCCGAGGGCGTGCACCCGGGTCCGTCGCTGCGCCTGGTGTCGATCGGGGCCGAGCCGGTCGACCCGGCGGCGCTGCGCGCGTGGCGGCGAGACGTCGGCCTACCGCTGTTCAACGCCTATGGCCTGACCGAAACCACGGTGAACGCCACCGGGGAGATGATCACCGAGTTCGACGGCGCCCGCGTGCCGATCGGCCGTCCGCTGGACGGCGTCCGGGCCTACGTGCTCGACGCCGCCATGCGGCCGGTGCCGGTCGGGGTCGCCGGTGAGCTCTACCTCGGCGGCGACTGCCTGGCCCGCGGGTACATCGGCAGACCGGACCTGACCTCGCAGCGGTTCGTCGACAACCCGTTCCGCGCGGGGGAGCGGCTGCATCGCAGCGGCGACCGGGCCCGGTGGCGGTTCGACGGCAGGCTGGAGGCGCTGGGCAGGCTCGATGACCAGCTGAAGGTGCGTGGCTACCGGATCGAGCCAGGCCACATCGAGGCTATCCTCTGTGGACACCAGGACGTCGCGGCGGCTGTGGTCTCGGTGCGGTCGGACCGGCTTGTCGGCTACGTGGTCCCCAAGGCGCCCGCGGACCTGCGCGAGTATCTGGCCGCCCGGCTGCCGACCTACCTGGTGCCCGCCGCGCTGGTCGGCATCCCGACGCTGCCGGTCACCGCCAACGGCAAGGTCGACCACCGCGCGCTGCCCGAACCCGACCCGGTCCGCGTCGGCACGACCGCGGCCCGCACCGAGACCGAGCGGTTCATCGCCGAGATCTGGAAGGCCGCGCTCGGCTTGGCCGACATCGGTGTCCACGACAACTTCTTCGAGGTGGGCGGGACTTCGCTGCTCCTGTCGTCCGTCCACTCGCGACTGGACCGGCCCGTGCCGCTGGTCGCGCTCTACGAACACCCCACCATCGCCGCCCTCGCCCGCCACCTCGACGGCGACGAGACCCCGCGGCGGCGCGACCGAACCGAGGCGTTGCGGGCAGGCCGAGCCCGCATGGCCCGCCGCCGTATCCAGCAACCACCACCCGCTGGGCCGCGGTGACGGATCGGGTGCGTGAACGCGCCGACGAAGTCTGGCGTGTTCACGTGCCCGATCCGTCACCTGAAGGCGGCCGAGTGCGCGTCCCCGCCGGGGACGCCAAAGACAGACGAGAGGGAAGTCATGCACGAGGATCCGACCCGCGAACCGCGAGCTGTGCCCGAGTCCCTGTGGCGGCTGTCGCGCTTCCGCAACCTGTGGCTGGCCCAGACGGTCAGTCTGCTCGGCACCCAGTTCACCCTGGTCGCGTTCCCGCTGGTCGCGCTGCTGCTGGACGCCTCAGCCAGCGACATCGGCCTGCTGTTCGCGATCGAGTTCGCGCCGATCCTGCTGCTCGGCCTGCCCGCGGGCGCCTGGGTCGAGCGGCTGCCGCTGCGGGCTGTGCTGCTGGTGTCCGACGGCGCGCGTGCGGCCGCGCTGGCTGTCGTCCCGATCGCGTGGGCGTTCGGCCTGTTGAGCATGCCGGTGCTGTTCGCCGTGGCGTTCGTGATCGGCGTCGGCACGCTGTTCTTCGACGTCGCGCAGATGTCGATCCTGCCGGAGCTGCTCACCGACGACCAGCTGGCCGACGGCAACGCCAAGCTGGAGGGCTCCCGGTCCTTCGCCCAGCTCGGCGGACCGACCGCGGGCGGGTTCGTCGTGCAGTGGGTGAGCGCGCCGATCGCGGTCCTGGTCGACGCGATCAGCTACGGGCTGTCCTTCGTGTTCCTCCTGCTGGTGCGCGACCGGGCCCGGCCGCGGGCGGTCGTCCCGGAGTCCAAGGGCCTTGGCAAGGAGATCGCCGAGGGCGTGCGGTTCGTCCGCTCGCACCCGGTCCTGGCCCCGCTGGCCGTGTGCGACGCACTGGCCAACCTCGGGTTCGCCGCGGTGCTCGCCCTGCAGGTCTTCTACGGAGCGCAGGTGCTGGGTCTGAGCGCGGGGGCGATCGGCGCCGTGCTCGCCATCGGCAACCTCGGCGGCCTGGTCGGCGCGGTCGCCAGCGGGCCGCTCTCGCGCCGGATCGCGCCGGGCCGTCTGCTGATCGGGTCCGTCGTCGTGTTCACCGCGGGTGCCGTCCTGCTGCCCATGGCGACCGGGTTCCTCGGGTTCGGCCTGGGTCTGTTCGTCGCCTACTTCGGCGTCGTCGTCTACAACGTCACGCAGGTGACCTTGCGCCAGGTCCTCACCCCGGAGCACCTGCTGAGCCGCACGAACGCGACCCTGCGGTTCATCGAATGGGGCACGCTGCCGGTCGGCGCCGCGCTGGGCGGCTTCCTCGCGGGCCCGATCGGATTGCGCGGCGTGCTGTGGGCGTCGGCGGCTGTGTGCGCGCTGTCGCTGTTGCCCGCGCTGGTCAAGCCGGTCCGATCGCTCGCGCTCCCCGCCGACGACGCGCCCGCGCTCGAACCGCAGGAGGCGTCGTGACCGCCGACTGTGTCGCGGTGATCGGGATGGCCTGCCGGGTGCCCGGCGCCGACGGCCTCGACGGGTTCTGGAGCGCACTCGCTGACGGTCGGGAGCTACTGGACACTGTGGACGGTGTGGCCGCGGGCGTGGTGCGCGACACCGACATGTTCGACCCGGCGTTCTTCGGCTACGCGCCAAGCGAGGCGCTGCTGATCGACCCCCAGCAACGCGTGTTCCTGGAATGCGCGTGGGAGGCGCTCGAACACGCTGGGCAGGTCCCGGGCGGCGACGTCGTCATCGGCGTGTTCGGTGGTGGCGGCGACAGCGACCACATCGACCGGCTCCGAGCCAACCGCCACCGGTTCCCCGACGCCTCCGAACTGCAGTTCCGCCTGGCCTCCGGCGCCGACTTCCTGACCAGCCGGGTCGCCTACAAACTCGGTCTGACCGGCCCGGCGATCACCGTCCAGGCCGCGTGCGCGACCTCCCTTATCGCCATTCACCTTGCCGCGCAATCGGTACTGGCAGGGGAGTGCGACATCGCTCTGGCGGGCGGCGTGACGCTGCACGGTCCTGGCGAGCCGGGAGAGGACGGGATCATCGCCCCAGACGGGCACTGCAGGCCGTTCGACATCAACGCCGCGGGCACGGTCTCCAGCGACGGCGCCGGTGTCGTCGTGCTGAAGCGACTCGACGACGCCATCGCCGACGGGGACCCGGTGCACGCCCTGCTGCTCGGGTCCGCGGTCGCCAACGACGGCGCGGCCAAAGTGGGCTTCGCCGCGCCCAGCGTGCCCGGCCAGGTCGCGGCGGTCCGCGCGGCGCACCAAGTGGCCGGGATCGACCCGGCGTCGGTGTCCTTCGTGGAGGCGCACGGCACCGGGACCCCGGTCGGCGACCCGATCGAGGTCCGCGCGCTCACCCAGGCGTTCGGGCCGGGCGCGCGGTGCCTGCTGGGCTCGGTCAAGGCGAACATCGGCCACACCGACACCGCAGCGGGCGTGCTCGGCCTGATCAAGGTCCTGCTCGCGCTGCGCGCAGGTCTCCTGCCGCCGACGCCGAACTTCACCGAGCCGAACCCGGAACTCGACCTCGCCAACACCCCGTTCGACGTCAACAGCGCCACCGCGCCCTGGCCCCGAGGATCGCGCCCGCGCCGGGCCGGGGTGCACTCGCTCGGCCTCGGTGGCGCCAACGCCCACGTGGTGCTGGAGGAGCCACCGCTGGTCGAGTCGGGGGACGGCCGGGAGTTCCAGTTGGTTCCGATCTCGGCGCGCACACCGGCCGCGGTCACCGCGACCGCCGACCGGCTGGCGACCCACCTCGCCGGAGCGGCGGATTCCCTGCCGGACCTGGCATGGACTGCGCAGACCGGCCGAAAGGCGTTCGAACACCGGGCGTTCGCGGTCGGCTCGTCGGCCGTCGAGATCGCGGGCACGCTGTCCGGACCGGTCGACGTCGCGGCGGCCCGTGAGCGCGGCGTGGTGTTCCTGTTCCCCGGCCAAGGCGGCCAGCACGTCGGAATGGGTGCCGAGCTGTATCGCGAGGAACCTGTCTACGCCGAGGTCATCGATGAGTGCGCCGACGCCTCGGTCGTCGACCTCGGGGTCGACCTGCGTGACGTCCTGCTGGGCCGCCGCCCCGACGCGGACACCCTGCTGGCCACCATGGAGATCGGCCAGCCCGCCGTGTTCGCCACCGAACTGGCCTTGGCGCGGCTGTGGGAGAGCTGGGGCGTCACGCCGGTCGCGGTGCTGGGACACAGCCTCGGCGCCTACGCGGCGGCGGCGGTCGCCGGAGCACTCGACTGGCCCGACGCCCTCGCCCTGGTCCGTGAGCGCGGACGCATCCTCGGCGGCCTGCCCGCGGGCGCCATGCTCGCCCTGCCGATCGCCGCGGAAGACCTGGCGCTGGGCCCGGACCTGTCCCTCGCCGCGGTCAACGGACCCGACCAGTGCGTCGTGGCGGGACCGGTCGACGCGGTCGAGCGGCTGCGCGCCCACTATGAAGCCCAAGGCGTCACCGGAAACGTCCTGCACATCAGCACCGCCGCCCACTCGCACCTGGTACAGCCCGAACTCGAACGCTTCGAGAAGGCCGTGGCCACCACGACGCCCCGCGCGCCCCGGCTGCCGTGGATCAGTGACCACAGTGGACTGCCGGTGACCGCGGCCGAGGCGGCGGACCCTGGCTACTGGAGCGCGCACCTGCGCGGCACGGTGGCCTTCGCCGACGCGCTGGTGACGGTGTTCGCCATGGGGGACAACGCGATCCTCGAGGTCGGGCCGGGCCGAACGCTCGCGGCGTTGGCCCGGCGGCATCCCGGGCGCGGCGATCGGGCCGTGGCCGCGAGCATGCCGCACCCCGCCGACGACGTGAGCGAGCTGCGCGTCCTGCTGACCGCGGTCGGCCGGATCTGGCAGTCCGGGGTGGACGTGGACTGGTCCCGCCTGCACAGCGGCGAGCATCGCCTGAAGGTGCCGTTGCCCACCTACCCGTTCCAGCGGATCCGCCTGCGGGTGGACGCCGATGATCCCGGACCGGCCGCCGCCGAGGCCGAAGAGCGGGTCGATGAGTCGGCCGACCCCATGGAACGCGCCGTCCGCGACGCGTTCGGCGCCGTGCTCGGATTGACGGGGATCCACCGCGAGGCCAACTTCTTCGAGCTCGGCGGCGACTCGCTGCTGGCCGTCCGGGTGGCCGCCGCGCTGCGCCGCGACCTCGGCGTCACGCTGCCCGCCCGAGCCGTGTTCCGCGCGCCGACCGTGGCCGCGCTCGCCGCGGTGATCGGGGCGGACCGGTGACCGGGCCCTGGCTGCTGTCCCGCGCGCGCAGGCCGGATGCGGCGGTGCGGCTCTACTGCCTGCCGCACAGTGGCGGGTCGGCTGGTGAGTTCCTGCACTGGGCCGACGTGCTGCCGGAGTTCGAGGTGTGGGGTCTGCAACCGCCGGGTCGAGGCGGCCGGATCGACGAGGACCCCATCGCCGACATGTCAGAGTTGGTGCGCGCGATCGTCACCGAGGTGGAGTTCAAACCACCGTATATCCTTTTCGGACATAGCCTGGGCGCGGCCGTCTCCTACGAGGTCGCACGTGAGCTCCAGAGTCGGGGCGCCGCGCTTCCCTTGTGCCTGTACGCGTCCGCGCACGAAGCCCCGCACCTGCACGTCGGCGACCCGACGCTGCCCGGGCTGGACGACCTCGCCCTGCTCGACGAGGTCGAGAAGCGCTATGGCCCCATCCCGGACGAGATCCGCGACGACGCCGAATGGCGTGGTCTCGTGCTCGACGGCCTGCGTGCCGACCTGCGGATCGTCGCCGACTACCAGCCACTGCCCGGCCCGAAGCTCACCGTGCCCGTGGTGGCCGTCGGCGGGGCCGACGACGACGTCGCCGAACCCGACCTCGCCGCGTGGGCGTCCCACACCACCGGCGCGTTCACGCACCGCCTGTTTCCCGGCGGCCACTTCTACTTCAGGGAGGACAACAACCGTGAGTTCTTCGACTTCCTCGCCCACGGCGCCCGGGCTGCTCGGTGAGCTGTGCCGGGGCCGGGTGCGCTGGGACCTGCTGCGGCCGTTCCCCGAGCACGACCCAGCCGACCGCGCGGTCGGCGACCGGGTCGTCGCCGAACTGACGGCCCTGCTCCATGAGCACGTCGACCCCGAGGCGGTCGACCGCGCCGCCGCCCTGCCCGACGGGCTGGTCGAGCGGCTGCGCGCGGGCGGCTTCCTGTCCCTGACCATGAGCCCTGACCTGGGCGGGCTCGACCTGTCGCCGATGAACACGGTGCGGCTGATCGTGGCCGCGGCGAGCTGGTGCGTCCCGGTCGCCTGGATGCTCGCCATCTCGAACGGGTTCGGCGCCGGTACCTACCTGCCGCTGCTGGCCGACGGGCCGCTCAAGGAATTGGTCACCGAGCACGTCAAGGCGGGTTCGCTGTCCGGCAGCGCCGACACCGAGGTCGGCGGCGCGGCCAACGAGACACGGGCGACGACCGCCGTACTGGTCGAGGACGGTGCCGCCTACCGGCTCACCGGGGAGAAGATCTTCATCGGCAACGCGCCGTCGGCCGGTCTGGTCGACGTGTCCGCCACCGTGCGGGTCGACGGCGTCGACCAGGTGCGGATCTTCTTCGTGCCCACCGACCTGCCCGGCGTCGAGGTGGGCGGCGCGCAGGAGTTCCTCGGCCTCAAGGGATCGTCGGTAGGGGTGCTGCGGTTCGACGACGTGCGGGTGCCCGCCGAGTACCTGCTGCCCACGACCGAGGACAGCTGGCGAGCCGAACCCGCGCTGGTCCGGATCGCGATCATGGCCAGGATGCTCGTCATCGCCTCACCCGCGCTGGCCATCGCCAGGCTGTGCCTGTCCTGGCAGCGCGACTTCGTCCGCCGCAGGCAGATGGACGGCCGGGCGCTGGGAGACTACGAGGAGGTGCAGCGGATCGTCGCGCGCTCGGCGGCGGAGGTGTTCGCCATGGAGAGCCTTGTCGAGTGGGGCATGCTCGGCGCCGACCTCGGGGCGAAGGTGCCGGAGTTCACCGCGGCCAAGAACCTGATGTCGCTGGCCTGCTGGCGGGTGGTCGACAGCACGCTGTCGCTGCTGGCGGGGGAGGGCTTCGAGACGGCGACGTCGAAGGCCCGCCGCGGTGCCGCCCCGCTCCCGGTCGAACGCGCCTTCCGCGACGCCCGCGGCCTGCGGGTGGCCGGTGGGGTGGACTTCCTGCTCGACTACTGGTCCGGGCTGGCCCTGATCGACGGCGCCGAAGCCGGGTCGCTCTCGGCCGAGGATCCGGCCCTGACCGGTGCCTGCGCTGAACACCTGTGCGCGCTCGGCGCCGAGGCGGCCCGGTTCGCTGTGCTGCGGGCACGGCTGCACGAGCAGGCGGGCCAGCACGAGGTCGTCATCGCGGGCCAGATCGCGGGCGGCCTGCTGAGCATGGCGGTGACCCTCGCCCGCGCGGCCCACCTGGCCGAACGCGGTGACCCCGGTGCCCTCGACCTGGCCGACATCGCGTGCGTGGACGAGCGGCAGCGGCTGGCGGCGGCGTGGTCCGAACTCGACCGTGACCGCGAGCCGGACTACGCGGCCATGAGCAAGGACCTCCTGCACGGCGACGGCTTGGAGCGGGTGATCGGCCATGGCTGACCGCCTGCTCGACCTCGTCGGGCGCTGGGCACACAGCGACCGGCCCGCGATCCTCGACGGCGACACCGTGGTCACCCACGCCGAACTCCACCGCCGCGCCGACGAGGTCGCCGCCGCGCTGGGCGACCGGCGCGGCGCGGTGATCGGGATCCTCATGGACCGGTCGGCGGACTTCGTCGTCGCCGTGCTGGCCACGCTCAAGTCCGGCGCGGCGTACCTGCCGCTCGACCCGGAGTACCCGCGGGCGCGGATCGAGCACATGGTCAGCGTCGCCAGGTGCCCGATCACGCTGACCACGGCCAAACACACCCACCTCGCCGGCCGAGCCGTCGCGATCGAGTCCCTGTCCGCCGCCGAGTTCGTGCCCGTGCACACGGCAGACGACGACCTCGCCTACGTCATGTTCACGTCCGGCTCGACCGGGGTGCCGAAGGGCGTGCGGGTGCCCCGGCGAGCGGTCGCGGGGCTCATCGACGGCCCGGACACCGAGCGGCCGGGCCCGGACGACGTGGTGCTGTGGGTGTCGTCGCCGTCCTTCGACGCCACCACGTTCGACCTGTGGGGCACCCTCGGCACGGGCGCCGCGCTGGTTCCAGTGCCCGCCAAGGCGTCCGTGCTGGACATCGGCGACATCATTGTCCGCCATCGGGTGACCATGGTCCTGTTCCCGACCGGGCTGTTCCACCTCATGGTCGATGAATGCCTGAGCCAGTTGTCCACGTTGCGCAGAGTCCTGGCCGGTGGCGACGTCCTGTCCGCGGCGCACAGCGCGCGGTTCCTCGCCGCGTTCCCAGAGTGTCGTCTGGTCAACATCTACGGGCCGACCGAGACCACGGTCTACGTGACGCGATATGACGTGCCCGCCGATGTGTCCGGCGCCGTGCCGATCGGCTATCCGGCCGCGGGTGCCCGGCTGCGCGTGCTCGACGAGAACCTCCAGGAGGCAGCCGAGGGGCACCTGCACATCGGCGGGAACGGGCTGGCCCACGGCTACCTCGGCGACCCGGAGCTGACCGCGGCCAAGTTCGTCACCATCGACGGTGAACGGTTCTACGCCTCGGGTGACCGAGTGCGGTGGCGGGCGGACGGGGCGCTCGACTTCGTCCGCAGGCTGGACGACCAGGTCAAGAAGCGCGGTTTCCGGATCGAACCCGGCGAAGTGGAGACCGCGTTGCGCGCTGACCCCGCGGTGCGCGACGCGGCGGTCGTCCTGACCGGGGACCGGGCCGACACCCGCGGACTGGTGGCGTGCCTGGTCCTGCGGCCAGGGGCGACGGTCGCCGACGTGCGGTACCGGCTGACGCTGCCCGCCTACCTGGTCCCCGACGCCTGGCACAGCGTGGCCGAACTCCCGCTGACCCCTAACGGCAAGCTCGATCGCGCCGCACTCGTCCGGTCGCTGGCCACCGAGGTCCGCCCCCGGACGCACGGCGGCGGGGACGGGTCGGTCGAGGACGTGATCGCCGCGATCTGGCGGGAGGTGCTTGACCTGCCGGAAGTCGGACCGGCCGACGACTTCTTCGACCTGGGCGGACATTCGCTGCTCGCCAACCGGGTGCTCGCGCTGATCCACCGGCGGCTCGGGCCGAAGGTGTCGCTGACGGCGCTGTTCGACCACCCGACCGTGGCCGGGCTGGCCGGAATCGTCCGCGCGTCGGTCTGACCGGGTCTACAGCAGCCCGATCGACTCGGCGTGGCGCACGGTGGTGAGTCGGTCGTTGGTACCGAGCTTGCGATAGAGGCTCTCCAGGTGGTGGTGCACGGTTCGCGGTGAGATCCCGAGCCTGCGGGCGATCGCGGCGGCGGTGAGGCCGTCGGCGAGAAGTTTCAGCACCACCCGCTCCCGCCTGGTCGGCCCACCTGGTTCGGCCGGGCGGGACCTGGCGCGGTCGGCGCGCAGCCGCAGGATCGGGAACAGGACCGGCGAGAGCGGGCTGAGCAGCGCGTGGGCCCGGCCCGCCTCGATTCGGGCCGCCTCGCCGTACCCGGCCTCGGCCAAGGCGACGGACGCGACGAGCCGGGACCAGCCCGCGTAGAGGGAGTCGCCGACGGCGTGGAACGCGGTGGCCGCCATCGCCGCCCACCCCGCCGCCTCGGCGGGCTCCAGCCGCAGGCGCGCATGCGTCCACGCCAGCAGTGCGTGGCCCGTGCGCAGCGGACGGCCGGTGTCGGCGGCCAGCGTGGACACCGCGCGCTGCGCGTGCTGGGCCCAGCGCGTCGCCGCCACGACAGAGGTCTCGGTCGCGGCGAGCGCGCTGTACCAGGCGACTCTGGCCACCCGGTGCACCTTCGGCAGCTCCTCCCCGCCGCCGATGGCGAGCAGGTGCGTGCCGCACTCGCGGTCGGCGAGGAAGGCAAGCCAGGCCGTGTCCTCCTCCAGCCGCGTCCCGGCGGAGCCGCCAAGGCACACCGCCAGCCACGTGTCGACCCGTGTCCGGTCGAGGGCGACGGCCGAGGCGGTCTCCATGGCGACGGAGAGTCGGGCGATCCACCGGCAGGCCGCCGGATCCGGCGCCACCCGGCTCAGCAGCTTGGCGTCGTCGAGGAGTTCGAGAACCCGCCGGTCCACCAGGCCGGACTCGAACCGGGCGAGCGCGGCCAGCGCGAACGCCGCGGCGCTGCCGCGATCGCGGCTCGCCGCGTCCTCGGCCAGCACCGCCGCGGTCGCCGGGTCGTCGGACAGCAGCCGCCCGGCCCGCCGCAGATCGGCCGCGACCGCCTCGGATAACTCGGCTTCGGCTGTTTTCCCATTCCCATTTGCCGTTCGCACAGCTCTCCCTGAACGATTCCACCCGGATGCGCCCCGGACATCATCACAGCTGATTCACCGCCGGAACACGCCGCCGTTCGTGGGCGGAACAATGCGCCGCTCAGCGGTCGACTGGGAGGCCGAACGCCATCAATTTTTGTTCCTCATGGGGGATCATGCCCACGGAACGGTAGAAAGGATGCGACTTGACCGCCTCCTCGGAGCCAGGCGGATCGGTCGAGAGCAGGAAAAAGGGACACTGCTCGAATCTGCGGCGCAGTTCGGCCATCAGCGCCCGCCCGACGCCCTGGCGGTGCGACTCCGGCATGACCAGGAAGTCCTGCACATAGCAGACCGTCTCGCCGTCGCTGATCACCCTGGCCAACCCCAGCAACACCCCGTCATCGGAACGGGCGGCGAGTATCAGCGTCGACCCGTCGAAGGCGCGACGCAGTTTGTCCAAGTCCTTGGTGTATCGCACCCACCCGACCGCGTTATACAGTGTCGCGGCCTCTTCGACGGGCAGTGACATCTCGGTGTCGATCTTCATATCCGCACCCTATCGCCGTCTTCACCGACTGGACAGAGTCGGATTCGTGCGCTAGGGGAGGAAATCGATTTCGGTGATTTCCAGGATTCGGCCGACTGCCGTATCGGACTGCCCCTTCGGGCAGTGCGGCGGGCCGATCGTGCGTTGTTCGTCGCGCCCGCGACGGTGTTCTGCGACCCTGTCCGCAGTGGACACTTCACCCCGAGGACGGAGCGGGTCATGATCATGTACCAGGGCTACTGCAACGACTGCAGTTGGTACGGAAAGAGCGAGGACGACGCCAGTGTGGCCCGCTGGGACGCCATGGAGCACGGCCACGACGACCTGGAGGTCCAACGCAACGGCGACGGCCCGATGTTCGTCATCTGGCGCTCGTCAGACGGCCGCGGCGAGGACGGCGAGATCCACATCCACTGAACCCGATGCCCACCGACAGCGCCGAGGCCCGGGTCCTTGTGGGACCCGGGCCTCGGACTGTGCGGCTGACGAGACGCGTTTACTTCGTGGGGAACACGCGGATCGTCATGTTCGTGTCGGTCTGCGCCAGCACCTTGACGCTGACGCCGACCGCGGGCAGCTTCACACCCGTCGACGGCTGGATCTCGTTCCAGTGGGCCCGCTTGTCATCGAACAGCGGCTGGGCGTCCTTGCCGCGGATGTAGCTCGGCTTGCCCTGCGCGTAGAGGGTGAACGAGTCCGACTTCTGCAGCGAGAACGGTGCGTCGTAGCCCGCGACTCGGGGCCGCCACGGGAGGCCCTGCAGGTTGTAGATCGGCGCCGGGTTCGCGTCGACGATCAGGATCTTGCCCTCGCCGGGGTGGGCGCTGGTGTTGTTGTCGATCTGAGAGGTGTCCCAGTACGAGATGAGCAGGCCGTCCTGGTACGGGAACCGGGTGGCCCAGTTCGGCTTCGCCGGGTCACCGAAGTCGTAGGGGCCGACCTTGAGGTACTTGTCGAACGACGAGTAGTTGCGGAAGCTCGCGATGTAGAAGTTGTCGTAGCTCTTGCTCAGCGTGCCGCCGGTGATCGTGAAGCCGTTGGCGGTCCAGCCGTTGGCCCCGTTCTCCGCGCCGTCGGTGACGATCGCGGCGCCGTCGGCGACGACGCTGATCTCGTCGGCCAGGAAGCCCTTGAGGATCAGGCCGCCGTCGGTCTGGTAGCGCAGACGCAGGTTGATGTTCTTGCCAGCGAACGCGTTCAGCGGAACCGAGACGTCGACGTAGCGGCCACCGGAGGTGTTGGTGATCGCGGGCTCGTTCACCGCGCTGCGGGTGAACGGCTTGCCGTCGACAGTGCCGTCGAGCGGGGTCCACGCCCCGCCGTCGACCTGCGCTTCCACGTAGAGGAAGTCGCAGTCGCAGTCCTCGATGTTGTACTCGGCCTTGAGCTTGAGTTCGGCCGAGGTCTTGCCGGTCAGGTCGACCGGGCGGGACAGGGTGTTGGACAGGTTGTCGCCCTGGCCGCTCCACCACAGGTTCGTACCCGCCGCCGGAGCGCCGATCGTCGTGGTCTTCACCTTGTCCGGAAGCACGATGACGGCGGCCTGGGCGTCGGCGCTGTTGAACGCCGCCGGGCCCAGCTTGATCTTGGTGTCCTGGCCCGCGACCACGGTCTCGTAGTCCAGCCAGCCGAGCTGCATCTTGTCCCACGCGGACATGTCGTTGGCGCGCAGGCCGATCGGCTCGTCGGGGTTCGACACCCGGTTCTGGGCCATGATCGACCACCAGTTGACGCCGTTGTCGCCCGACACGGTGTCGTAGAGGTCAGGCAGGCCGAGGTCGTGGCCGTACTCGTGGGCGAACACACCGAGGCCGCCGTTCTCGGCCTGGATGGTGTAGTCGCCGACCCACAGACCGGTGTCGCCGACCTGCGCGCCACCCAGCTTGTTGATGTCCGGACCCGCGTTGGTGCCGGAGAACGCGTACCAGCGGTGGGCCCAGATGGCGTCCTCGCCCTGATTCGCGTCACCGTCGGCCTGGTCGCCGCCCGCGTGCACGATCTGGAAGTGGTCGATGTAGCCGTCGCGCTCGTTGAAGTCGCCGTCGTGGTCGTGGTCGTAGCGGTCCCACGTGTCGAACTCGGCGAGCTCGGTCTTGATCTGCTCGGACGTGGCGCCCGCCGCCTTGCGG
>DATLIA010000377.1:0-3379 GCA_035540215.1 Actinokineospora sp.
CGCTGGACGCCCGAGGCCGAGCTGGACGTGTCCGTCGACGCCAACGGCTACACCCACGTCAGCGAACTGATCCAGGAGAAGGCCCGCAGGTTCGTCAGGCGGTACCCGTGGTCGGCGAACAGCGCGATATCCCTGGCCAACGCGGCCGGGTCGCACGCGACGTAGACGACCCGCGACGGCTCGCGGTCCGCGATGGCCTCGACGACCTCGCGGCCCGCGCCCTTGCGGGGCGGGTCAAGGACAACGACGTCCGGCGCCGGAAGGTCGGCGCCGAGCACGTCCTCGACGCGGCCGGAGAAGACGCGGACCTGGGGCAGGTCGCGCAGGTTGTCGGCGCCGTCCTCGGCGGCCCGGCGGCCGGACTCCACCGCCACCACAGTCCCTTGTGGACCGACCTGCTCCGCCAGCACCGCGGCGAACAGGCCGACCCCCGCGTACAGGTCCCACGCGCAGCCGCCCTCGGCGACGCCCGACCAGTCGCCGACGACCTCCGCGAGCACGTCCGCCGCGTCCGGGTGGACCTGCCAGAAGCCCTGGGCGTCGAGACGCCACTCCCGGCGCGCGGCCCGCTCGACGGCCGTGGCCGCGCCGATGACCCGGCGGGCGCGGGGCTGCCTGCGGCCCTTCTCCTGGATCAGTTCGCTGACGTGGGTGTAGCCGTTGGCGTCGACGGACACGTCCAGCTCGGCCTCGGGCGTCCAGCGGTCGCGGACCACGGCGTCGACGGTGCCGGGGGCGGCGATGACGCAGTCGGTCACCGGGACGACTCGGTGGCTACGGTGGGCTCGGAAGCCGACCTGGCCGCGTCGGTCGACGGCCAGCCGGGTCCGGGTGCGCCAGTGGGTGAGCCCGCCCGCCAGTTCCTCGACCTCGCCGTCCCACTCCAGGCCCGCGAGTCGCTTCAGCTGTTCGACGAGCACGGTCTTCTTCAGCGACCGCTGCGCGTCGGCCGAGGCGTGCTGCCAGTCGCAGCCGCCGCAGCCGCCCGGGCGGGCCAGCGCGCACGGGGCCTCGACACGGTCGGGGGACGCGGTCAGGATCTCGACGGCGTCGCCCCGGCAGAACGAGCCGCCGCGGTCCTCGGTGATCTCGACGACCGCCCGCTCCCCCGGCAGCGCGTGGCGCACGAACACGACGCGTCCCTCGACGCGGGTCACGCAGTGGCCGCCGTGCGCGACGGCGCCGACCTCGACCTCGACCCGGCGCCCAGTCCAGTCGGCGGCGGGTTCAGTTCCGGTCATCGACGCTCTGTCTCCTCATCTATCGCCAAGCCACGCCGGATCAGACCGGGGGCCACCACCGCGGGCTCCTGCACGCCCTCGGAGGACTGCAGCTGCCACGGCACGCTCGTCACCATCACACCCGGCTGGAAAAGCAGCCGACCCTTGAGCCGCAGCGCGCTCTGGTTGTGCAGGAACTGCTCCCACCAGTGGCCGACCACGTACTCCGGGATGAATACCGTAACCACGTCGCGGGGGTTGTCCGTACGCACCCGCTTGACGTAGTCGAGTACCGGTTTGGTGATCTCTCGGTAGGGCGACTCGATCACCTTCAGCGGCACCTTGAAGTCCTGCTTCTCCCACTCACGGACGAGGCGTTTGGTGTCGACGTCGTCGACGTTGACGGTGATCGCCTCCAGCACGTCCGGCCGGGTCGCGCGAGCGTACGCCAGTGCGCGCTTGGTCGGGAGGTGGAGCTTCGAGACCAACACGATCGTGTGGATTCGCGATGGCAGGACGAACGGATCCTTGCCCTCGGCCTTGGCCAGTTCGTCGCTGACCCGGTCGTAGTGGCGGCGGATACCCGTCATCAGCGCGTAGATGGCGGCCATGGCCGCGATGGCGATCCACGCGCCGAGGAGGAACTTGGTGATGAGCACGACCACCAGCACCGCGCCGGTCATCGCCAGACCGAAGGCGTTGATGCCCTGGGAGCGGCGCATCCGGCGGCGCTCCGCCGGGTCCTTCTCCTTGGCGAGGTGCCGGTTCCAGTGTCGGATCATGCCGGTCTGGCTCATGGTGAACGAGACGAACACGCCCACGATGTAGAGCTGGATGAGCTTGGTGACCTCGGCGTCGAAGGCGATCACCAGGACGATGGCGAACGCGGCCAGGCCGATGATCCCGTTGGAGAAGGCGAGCCGGTCGCCGCGGGTGTGCAGCTGGCGGGGCAGGTAGCGGTCCTGGGCGAGGATCGAGCCGAGCACCGGGAAGCCGTTGAACGCGGTGTTGGCGGCCAGGAACAGGATCAGCGCGGTGGCGGCGGCGACGATGTACAACATCACCGAGCCGTCGCCGAAGACGGTCTCGCCGAGTTGGGTGGTGACGGTCTTCTGCACGTAGCCGGTCGGGCCGGAGATGATCTGGCTCGGGCTCTCCACGTACTGCAGCCCGGTCAGCCGCGACAGCGCGATGATGCCGACCAGCATCGTGACCGCGACCGTGCCGAGCAGCAGCAGGGTGGTGGCGGCGTTGCGGCTCTTCGGCTTCTTGAACGCCGGCACGCCGTTGGAGATCGCCTCGACGCCGGTCAGTGCGGCACACCCGGACGAGAAGGCGCGCGCCAGCAGGATCATCAGCCCGAAGGTGGTGAGCGGCTCTTCCCAGCCCTCCTTCGGTGCGATGTCGAGGTCAGCGCTCTCGACCAGGGGCAGGGAGCCGTTGGCCATCTCGACGAACCCGAAGGCGCACATGCCGAGGATCGCGAACATGAACAGGTACGTCGGCACGGCGAAGAAGGAGCCCGACTCGCGGATGCCGCGCAGGTTCATCGCGGTCAGCAGCACGACCATCACCACGGCCACCGTGGCCTCGTGCTCCTGGAAGGCCGGGAGCGCGGAGGCGGCGTAGTTGGCGCCCGACGAGATCGACACCGCCACGGTGAGCACGTAGTCGACCAGCAGCGCGCTGGCGACCGTGATGCCCGCCGTGCGACCGAGGTTGACCGTCGCGACCTCGTAGTCGCCGCCGCCGGAGGGGTAGGCGTGCACGGTCTGCCGGTACGACGCGATGACCGCCGCCATCACGAGCGCGACGGCGATCGCGATCTTCCACGACCAGATGTACTGCGACGCTCCGGCGATCGCCAGCATGATGAAGACCTCGTCCGGCGCGTACGCGACCGAGGACAGCGCATCGCTGGCGAAGACGGGGAGGGCGATGCGCTTGGGGAGCAGCGTCTCCCCCAGTTGTGCGCTGCGAAGCTTTCGCCCGAGCAGGATCCGCTTCGAGACGTCACCGACACCCACGAGCGACAACGGTAGGGCATGACTGCCCGCGAGGCGTGGTTGCGGGCGCCGGCGCAGGTCCGCGTGGCCCCGGGCGCTCGGCCCCTGACCGATCAGCAGCGTCCTGCTATAGCGTGCTCACCGTGCACGTCG
>DATLIA010000378.1:0-14707 GCA_035540215.1 Actinokineospora sp.
CTGCTGGTCAAGTCCTGGCGCGAACTGCTGGTCAAGACCAACGGCGCCGCCGTCGCGGGCGTCGGCATCGGGCTGCCTGGCCCGGTGGAGTGCTCCACCGGCAAGCCGAACAACCCGCCGATCATGCCGGGCTGGGACGGCTACGACGTCCCCGCGCGGGTCACCGCGGAACTCGGCGTCCCGGTGCTGGTCGACAACGAGGTCAACCTGATGGCCCTCGGCGAGCACGCCACGTGCTTCCCCGACGCCCAGGACATGATCGTCGTCAAGGTCGCCACCGGCATCGGCTCGGGCTTCATCAGCAACGGCAGCCTGCACCGCGGCGCGGTCGGCGCGGCGGGCGACCTCGGGCACATCCTGGCCCCGCACGGCGGCGACGTGCCGTGCCGCTGCGGCAACACCGGCTGCCTGGAGGCCGTCGCCAGCGGCCCGGCGATCGCGGCGAACCTGCGCGCCCGCGGCGTCGACGCGCACACCAGCTCCGACGTGGTGGCCCTGGTGCGCTCGGGCAACCTGGAGGCGGGCCAGGCGGTCCGCCAGGCCGGGCGCGACATCGGCGAGGTCCTCGCGGCCTGCGTGAGCATGTTCAACCCGTCGCTGATCGTCGTCGGCGGCTCGATCGCCCTGGCGGGCGAGATGCTGCTGGCCGGGGTGCGTGAGGCGATCTACCGCCGCTCGCTGCCCCTGGCGACGGAGAACCTGAACATCGTCCCGTCGCAGGCGGGCATGGACGCGGGCGTGCTGGGCGCCGCGGCGATGGTCGTGCAGCACGCGCTCTCGCCGTCGGTGCTGGACCACCAGCTCACCGGCTGACCCAGCGCGGTCACCGGTCAGGCGAACGTCGGTGGTGGCCCCAGTGTGCACACCACCACCGACGCCTGGGAGGTCCGCATGTCCGCGCTGTCGCGGTTCTTCCCCGGCGCCGTCGCGCTGAGCCACTACGAGCGGGGCTGGCTGCGGACCGACGTGGTCGCGGGCGTCACCGTCGCGGCCTACCTGATCCCGCAAGTCATGGCCTACGCCGAGGTGGCGGGCCTGGAGCCGGTCGCCGGGCTGTGGGCGATCATGGGCTCCCTGCTGGTGTACGCGGTGTTCGGCAGCTCGCGGCAGCTCTCCGTCGGTCCGGAGTCGTCGACCGCGCTGATGACGGCGGTGGCGATCGCACCGCTGGCGGGCGGTGATCCCGGCCGCTACGCCGTGCTCGCGGCGGCGCTCGCGCTGCTGGTCGGCGCCGTGTGCGTGATCGGCTGGCTGGCCCGCCTCGGCTTCCTCGCCGACCTGCTGTCGCGGCCGGTGCTCGTCGGCTACATGGCGGGCATCGCGGTGATCATGATCGTCGGGCAGCTCGGCAAGGTCGCGAAGGTGAGCGTCGACGGCGAGACGATCGTGGCCGCGGTGCGGTCGTTCCTCCGCGAGGCGCACAACGCACACCTGCCGACGATCGTGCTGGCGGCGGCGGTGCTGACGTTCCTGGTCACAGCGGGGAAGCTGTGGCCGCGGCTGCCGGTCGCGCTGATCGGCGTGCTGCTGGCGACCGCGGCGACCGCGCTGTTCTCGCTGCGCGACTTCGACATCCGGGTCGTCGGGGAGATCCCGGCCGAGTTCCGCGTGCCCGGCCTGCCCGGGGTGTCCGGCGCCGACCTGGTCGCCCTGCTGCTGCCCGCGATCGGTGTCGCGGTCGTCGGCTACTCCGACAACGTGCTCACCGCGCGCTCGTTCGCCACCCGCAACGGCTACCGCATCGACGCCAACGCCGAACTCCTCGCCCTCGGCGCGTCGAACCTCGCCTCCGGCCTGCTGCGCGGCTTCCCGGTCAGCAGCAGCGCCAGCCGCACCTCCATCGGCGACGCGCTGCGCAGCCGCAGCCAGGCCCACTCCCTCGTCGCGCTGGCCGTCGTGGCGCTCGCCCTGCTGTTCGGCCGGTCCGTGCTGGGCAACTTCCCCACCGCCGCGCTCGGCGCGCTGGTCATCTACGCGGCGTTCCGGCTGATCGAGCTGACCGAGTTCGGCCGCATCGCCCGGTTCCGGCGCAGCGAGCTGGTCATCGCACTGGCGACCGTCGTCGCCGTCCTGCTGCTCGGCGTCCTCTACGGCGTGCTCGCCGCCATCGCGCTGTCGATCCTGAACCTGCTGCGCCGAGTCGCCCGCCCGCACGACGGCGTACTCGGCTACGTCCCCGGTGTCGCCGGGATGCACGACATCGACGACTACGAAGCCGCCAAGCAGGTCCCCGGCCTGGTGGTCTACCGCTACGACGCCCCGCTGTTCTTCGCCAACGCCGACAATTTCCGCCAGCGCGCGTTGGCCGCGGTCGAGGAAGCCCCCACCCCGCCGCGCTGGTTCCTGCTCAACGCCGAGGCCAACGTCGAGATCGACCTGACCGCCATCGACGCGCTCGGGGAACTCCGCGACGAACTCGACCGCCGCGGCGTCGTGTTCGCCATGGCCCGCGTCAAACAGGACCTGCGCGACGACCTCGAACGCGCGGGCTTCCTCGACCGCGTCGGCGACGACCGGGTGTTCGCCACCCTCCCGACCGCGGTCGCCGCGTTCCGCGCCGCCGACCAATTGTGAAGAACCTGTTCTGCTGAGGTCACCGGCCTGTGTCCGGCTGGCCTTGGCCGACCCCGCTGTACATACTCGGCTGCAGGGAGGTGTCCGCGGTTTGTGCGCGCACGTGTTGGTGGCCGACGACGACGTCAAGCAGGCCGAGCTGATCCGCCGCTACCTGGAGCGCGAGGGGCACCAGGTCGCGGTCGTGCACGACGGCAGGGCCGCGCTGGAGGACGCCCGCGGCCTGCGGCCCGACCTGCTGCTGCTCGACGTGATGATGCCGAAGGTCGACGGCCTCGACGTGTGCCGCGTCCTGCGGGCGGAGGGCAACCAGGTGCCGGTGCTGATGCTGACCGCCCGGTCCACCGAGGACGACCTGCTGCTCGGCCTTGACCTGGGCGCCGACGACTACCTGACCAAGCCCTACAGCCCGCGTGAGCTGATGGCGCGGGTGCGCACGCTGCTGCGCCGCATCGGCCGGTCCGAGGCCGCGCAGGAACGGCCCCTGGTTGTGGGTGACCTCGTGGTCGACCCGATCCGGCACGAGCTGACCGTCGCCGGGCGCAAGGTCGACTGCACGCCGTCGGAGTTCCAGATCATGCTGGTGCTGGCGGGCCAGCCCGACCGCGTCTTCACCCGCAGGCAGCTGCTGGAACAGGCGCACGGGGTCGACGGGTTCATCACCGAGCGCACGATCGACGTGCGGGTGATGAACCTGCGCAAGAAGCTCGAGCCCGATCCGCGCAAACCCGTCTATCTGACGACCGTCTACGGCGTTGGGTATCGGCTCTGTGGCCGCGCGGGTTGAGTTCCGCCGCCGGTTGCTGGTGCGGCTGCTGGCGGGTTCGGTCCTGATCGCGGCCTGCGCGATCGCGGCGACCGCGTGGCTGGCGGTCCGCTCCACCTCCGGCGCCATCCGCGCCGAGCAGGGGTCCGCGCTGGCCACCGACGCGAAGATCTACGACAAGCTGCTCGGCTACGCGGCCACGCACCCCGACTGGACTGGTGTCGGTCCGGTGGTCAGCGAACTGGCCCGCGAGACCGGCCGGGTGATCGTCCTGACCACGGGTACGCGCGCCCCGATCGCCCAGTCCGCGAACGCCACCCTCCCGCAGACCGCGTCGGCCGAGGTCGACCCGCTGGCCGTGGACCCGGCGCTGGTGCCCAACGCGCCGTCGAACCAGATCGACCCGCGTGCCGTCGGCCCGTTCAAGCTCACGCCGGAGGAGCGCGCGGACGTGCGCAAGCGGGCCGAGGACGCCGCGACGTGCCTGAGCGGCCGCGACTACGGCGTCTTCACGCCCGTCGAACAGCCCAACGGCCGCACGGTCCTGCGCGGGCAGTCACCGGACGAGCTGGTCGGTGTCCGCATCTGCGGCGTGCCGAGCCTCGACAGGCTGACGGCCACCGAACAGAACGCGTTCACCGCGCTGACCGACGCGGTCAATGCCTGCCTCACCGCGGCGAACGGGGGCCAGGTGATAGTCAAGTTCGACATCTCCTGGCTGACCGACGGCCTCGCGCCCTTCGTCCCCACGACCAGCAAACCCGCGTCACCGCAGGTGGCACTCACCCCACCGCAGCCGCCCAAGAGCACCGTGACGACCGCCCCGATGCCGACCGCGGCGCCCGGCTCGCCCGGCGCGCCGACCGAGCAGATCCAGAGCTGTGTGGACAGCAGCCGCCGCAAACTGGTGAAGCCGTACACCAGTCCCACCGCCCTGCTGTTCATCACCGACCCCGCGGGCGACACCGCGGCGCCGACCGGCCTGTCGACGGCGAGCGCGTTGCGGATCGCCGCCACCGCCGCGGCGGTGCTGCTGCTTGCCGTCGGCGTGACCGTGCTGATGGCGACCCGGCTCACCCGGCCGATCCGGGCGCTTACCGAAGCGGCGCAACGGATGCGTGACGGCGACAGCTCCGCCCGCGTGGCGGTCCGGTCCAAGGATGAGATCGGCCAGCTGGCCGCGGTGTTCAACGAGCTGTCCGCCCACCGGGAGGCGCTGGAACGCCAGCGCAAGGACATGGTCAGCGACGTCTCGCACGAACTGCGGGCGCCGCTGGGCAACATCCGCGGGTGGCTGGAGGCCGCGCAGGACGGAGTCGCGGAGACCGACCCGGCTTTCATCGCGTCGCTGCTGGAGGAAAGTGTTGTCCTGCAACGGCTCATCGACGACCTGCAGGACCTCGCGCTGGCCGACGCTGGCAAGCTGCGGCTGCACCCGCGTCCGGTCGACCTGGCCGACCTGATCGACCAGGTGGCGGCCACGCACCGGGCACAGTCCGATGTGGACATCACAGTCGACGTGCGGTCGGTCCCGGAGACCGTCGCCGACCCAGTGCGGCTGCGCCAGGTGCTCGGCAACCTCGTTGGCAACGCGGTGCGCTATGGCGGACCGGACGGGCGGGTCACCATCCGCGCGGTCCCGCGCGGCGACCACGTGGTCATCGAGGTCGCCGACACGGGACCGGGCATCGCGGCAGACGACCTGCCGCAGGTGTTCAACCGGTTCTGGCGGGCGGAGAAGTCGCGCAGCAGGCAGACCGGCGGCAGCGGACTGGGCCTCGCGGTGGTGCGCGACCTGGTCGAACTGCACGAGGGCACGGTCACCGTGGCGAGCACCCTCGGCGAGGGCACCACGTTCACGATCCGTCTCCGCCGCTCAGGACCGCGCAGATGATCGCGCCCTTTCCAGCCAGTTTGTTTAGCCTCTAAACTCCGGCCCGGCGACGCGGGTTCGTCGAGGTCCGACCCGCTCCCCTGCCACCGAGCGAGTCGATCAAGAAGTAGGTGCCCGATGCGCGGTCGTACTCGTAGCGGAATGGTCAAGTCACTGGCAGGCGCCGCCTTCCTGTCGGCAGTGGCCGTTCCCCCTGCGTCCGCCGCGGTCCAGGCGACGTATTACGCGTCCCCGACCGGCTCCGGAACGACGTGTTCGCAGACGGCGCCGTGTTCGCTGACCGCCGCCCGCGACAAGGTGCGGCTGGTCAACACCAACATGACCGGCGACATCGTGGTCAGTCTCGCGGGCGGCACCTACCAGCTGGCCTCGACGTTCACGCTGACCGAGAGCGGCACCGTCCACGACTCCGGCACCAACGGCCACAACGTGGTCTACCAGGCCGCGGCGGGGGCGCGACCCGTGCTGAGCGGCGGCCAGAGTGTGACCGGCTGGAGTGTCTTCGACAGCGCCAAGTCGATCTACCGGGCTCCGGTGAGCACGAGCCTCGACTTCCGCCAGCTCTACATCAACGGCGTGCGCGCGTCGCGTGCCTCCGGGACGGTCAGCGGCTGGTCGGTGTCGGCCAACGGCTACACCACTACCAACACCACCGTCGCGGGATACGGCAACGTCGGCGCCATCGAGGTGGTGGCCCGCAACAGCTGGAAAGAGTTCCGGTGCGGCATCGCGTCGATCACCGGCACCGCGGTGACCATGGACCAGCCGTGCTGGTCGAACTCACGCCACCACAGCACGTCGATGGGCGCGCCCGCGTGGATCGAGAACGCCTACGAACTCCTCGACACCGCGGCCGAGTGGTACCTCGATCGCGCCGCGGGTTACCTCTACTACAAGCCGCGCACGGGCGAGAACCTCACGAGCGCCTCGGTGGTGGCGCCGCTCCGGGAGACGCTCGTCAAGCTGCAGGGCTCGCTCGATACTCCCTTGCACAACGTCACACTCAAAGGCCTGACGTTCTCGTACGCGACCTGGCTTCGCCCCAACACCACTGAGGGCTACGCGAGCCTCCAGGGCGGGTTCAACTACTTCGGTGACAACAGGCAAGGCGCCTGCGCCGACAACTCCTGCTCGTGGTTCGAGACGAAGAGCCTCTACAAGACCCCGGGCAACGTCACCCTGTCGGTCACGAAGAACGTCACGGTCGAACGCAATACCTTCACCCATCTCGGCGCCGCGGCGCTCAGCCTCGAATACGGCAGCCAGGACAACGACATCGTCGGGAACGTGTTCACCGACGTCTCCGGTTCCGGAGTCGAGATCGGCCACATGGACGACCAGGGCCACCCGGCCGACGCCCGGTCCATCGTGAAGAACAACACCGTGGCCAACAACTACATCACCGACGTCGGAGCCGAGTACCACGACGCTGTCGGGATCATCGCGGGCTACACCGACGGATCCGTGATCGAGAACAACGAGATCTTCGCGGTGCCCTACTCGGGCGTGTCGATCGGCTGGGGCTGGGGCGCAGTCGACGCGGGCGGCGCCAACGGCTGGACCACAGCGACGGTGGCGAAGAACAACATCGTGCGTGAGAACAAGATCCACGACATCATGCGCGTGCTCAACGACGGTGGCGCGGTCTACACCCTCGGCGCGCAGTCGAACTCCTACGTCAGCAACAACTACATCTATAACCAGCACAAGCATTTCGCGGCGCTCTACTTCGACCAGGGCACGCGGTACTTCACGGTGAACAACAACGTCGTGGCCGATCTTCCGTCGGACATCTGGTGGATCTTCTTCCAGTCCATCAGCCCCCAGGCGGTCACCAACACCGCCTCGGGCAACTGGACATCGTCCACCTACAAGAAGGTCTCGTCCGGCAACACGTTCGCCGCCGACAACCAGGAAGGGCTGACCAGCTGGCCCACGGCGGCACAGGCGGTCATCGACGCGTCCGGGGTCGAAGCGACGTACCGGGACATGGACCCACGCACGACGGCCGTGCCGCACCCGCAACCGGCACCCGTGGTGATCGACGACAACAACGCCGCGATCACCTACAGCTCCGGCTGGACCGCGCAGAGCCAGTCCGGCAATTCCGACGCGACGGTGCACTGGTCGTCCGCGACGAGCGCGGGCGCGACCGCGCAGTACACCTTCACCGGGACGTCCATCACCTGGCTGGCGAAGAAGAACGCGTACTCCGGCACCGCGAAGGTCTACATCGACGGCGTACTGGACGCCACCGTCAGCACCTACTCGGCGAGCGAGTCGTTCCAGCAGGCCGTCTACACCAGGTCCGGCCTGACCCCGGGCGCGCACACGATCAAGATCGAGTCGTCCGGCGCGGGCACGGGCGGCTACTACTCCGTCCACGTCGACGGGTTCAGGCACACGCCGGTGGCCACCGTCGACGACAACCAGGCGGCGACCACCTACGCGGGCACCTGGACGCTCGACACCAACTCCGGCAACCAGGGCAGCACCGTGCACTGGTCCAGCGCGACCGTGCCGGGAGCGTCGGCGACGCTGTCGTTCGCGGGAACCTCGGTGAGCTGGATCGCGAAGAGGAACCAGTACTCGGGCACCGCGAAGGTCTACATCGACGGCGTACTGGACGCCACCGTCAATACCTACTCGGCGAGCGAGTCATTCCAGCAAACCGTCTACACCAAGGCGAATCTGGCCGCGGGCAACCACACCATCAAGATCGTGTCCGACGCCGCGGGTGCGGGCGGCTACTACTCCATCCACGTCGACGCACTGCTGCACTAGCGGACCGATCACGATCCACCTTCGCCTGCCAGGACCGCGTAGATGATCGTGTTGTCGCGGTAGCTCTTCGCGGAATGGTCGAAGGAACCGCCACAGGTGATCAGCCGCAGCTCGGGCCGGGACGTGTCCCCGTAGACCTCGTCGGAGGGGAACTCGGCCTTCGCCACCTGCTGGACCCGCTCGACCACGAAGGTCAGGGTCCGGCCGTCGTCGCGGGTGATGAGGATCTTGTCGCCGGGGCGGAGTTCGCGCAGGCGGAAGAAGATGCCCGGCTTCCCCTGTCCGTCGACGTGCCCCAGCACGACCGCCGGGCCGACCTCGCCAGGAGTCGGGCCGTTGCTGTACCAGCCTGCCTGCATGCGCTGCTCGATCGGCGGCACCTCGACGGTCTGGTCCTGGTTGAGGCCGAGCGACGTGAGTGTGGACGTGGCGCCGATGCGCGGGATCTCGATCCGGGCCGGGGTCGAGCGACCCAGCCCCGTCGTCGTGGGCGGTGCTGTGGTCGAGCCCGTGCCGGTCCGCACGGTGCCCGTCGGCGGGGTCGGGTCCACGCTCGCCGTGGCCTCACACCCCGCGACCAGCGCGACCAGCAGGGCGGCCGCCACGACGCGGCGACCGCCCAGCCTGCCGAAGGTCGGCACGATCAGTTCGTCACCCGACGACGGCGCAGCGCCAGCAGGCCGCCCGCACCCACCGTGGCCGCACCGGCCGCGCCGATGACCCAAACCGCGAGGTCAGAGGTCTCCGCGGGGCCGCCACCGGTTTCGGGGGCACCCTTGGGCCGCTCGACGACCTGCGGCTTGGGCGGGGCGGTGGGCGCGGGCTTGGACGTCACGGTGGACGGCGCGGGCGAGACGGTGACCGTGCTGCTCGGCTGCGAGTCGGCCGACGCCATGGGCGTCGCGATGACGAGCGCCGCCGCCGCCAGCGCCACGCCGGTTCCGAGTGTGCGGGCGAGGTTCATGGTTGCTCACATTCGCTGATGGCCGGAGGGTTCCGGCTCTTGATCGCTTACGGACCCAACTTTGTCGGGCGGTTGTGATGAACCTGTTCGTCCGCTGTGAGCAACCTGTACGCCATCGAGGTCCAAAGAGGACACTCATAGGTTCGTCACATTCGGCTGACAGCTTCACAACACCGCGCGGGCACCGTCGCGGTCATGAAGCGACTCCTCCTCCTGCTGACCGCCACCCTGGTCTGCGCGGTCGGCGGCGGCGCGGCCGCGACCTACCTCAGACTCCAAAGCAACCTCACCACGATCGACCTCAACGCCGCGATCGGCGTCGACCGGCCGCCGCCCCTCCCGCCACTCGGCGAGGGCAGGCCGCTGACCGTGCTGCTGATCGGCTCGGACACCCGGCAGGGCGAGAACAGCCGCTACGGCCCGGACGACAGCGGCGCCCGCGCCGACACCACCATGCTGGTCCGCCTGTCGGCCGACCGTAAGCAGGCGACGGTCGTCAGCATCCCGCGCGACCTGATGGTCCCCCGCCCCGACTGCGGGAGCGGTGCCCGCGCCGAGGCGATGTTCAACAGCGCCTTCGCGACCGGCGGCGCGGTCTGCACCGTGCGGACCGTCGAAGCCCTCACCGGTTTGCGGGTGGACCACTTCGTGCAACTCGACTTCACCGGCTTCGCCACCATGGTCGACGCCCTCGGCGGCATCGACATCACGGCGGACACCGCGATCGACGACGACCGCAGCGGCCTGCACCTGACCCCCGGCACCCATCACCTGGACGGCACCACGGCACTCGCCTTCGTCCGGACCAGACACGGCGTCGGGGACGGCGGCGACCTCGGCCGCATCCAGCTGCAGCACCAGTTCCTGCGGGCGATGGCGGCCGGGTTGGCCCCACGGGACCTGCTGTCCGACCCGGCGCAGGCCTACCGGCTGGCCGACATCGCCACGAAGTCGATCGTCACGGACTCCGAACTGGGCTCAATGGCCGCGCTCGCGGGTCTCGCGCACGATCTCCGCGGCCTGACCCCGGACGCCATCGAGTTCACCACAGTGCCGACGACACCACATCCGGCCAACGCGAACCGACTGGCGTTGGCGCCCGACGCACCGGCGCTGTGGGATCGTCTGCGCTCAGCTTGAACCGGGTCAGGTCCATTCCCAGCGAATGCCGTGCACCCCAGGACGGGCGTTCAACTGGGCGAGCTGGGTGGTTCCACTTGGGCCGATCGGCAGGTCCGACTCGCATGGCGGCTGGTCGGGATCGGTGTAGTCGTACCGGTAGCAGCGGGCTGGGATGGTGTCCACGTCGAACGAGACCTGCAGCGTCAGCTGGCGGGCCGGGACGCGCAGGCCGTACTGCAGGTTCGTGGTCGGCGGCGGGTCGTCCGCGTAGCCGATCTCGTAGGCGAAGACGTAAGCCTGGCCCGCGCTCAGCGGGTAGTCGAAGCGCAGCTCGACGACCAGGAGCCCGCTGTCGGGATCGGTGCTGACGCGGGCCGTGCGGCAGTTCTCGGTGCGGACCACTGTGGGATGGTGGGGGCCTGGGCCCGATGGGTAGAAGTAGAACACCCAGCGGTCGACGCAGTCCGTCTTGCTGACCACGACCAGTTCGGTGCGGACGGACAGCTCCGCGCGGTCGGCGCCTATCCATGAGCGTTGGTGCAGCGAGGCGACCGACAGGCGGTTGTTGCCGTCCGGATCGATGTCCGCGCACGATCCGAGCACGGTCGGCTCAAGCCCCAGCGCGGTGGCAAGGTCCAGTGACGCGTGCCCGAGCCAGCGGCCCCTCGGCCGCGCGGGGCCGATCAGCGCCGACAGTCCACCTGGGTCGATGCCGAGGCACTCCTCCAGGACCTGCACCGCGCGCAGCGACCGGTCGCCCTCTGGTCGGCGGCGGCCGTGGCGCCAGTAGCTCAGCGTCGCCTGGCTGACCTCGGCGCCGCGCAGGGCCATGTGCCGCTGCAGGGCTTCCAGACTCAGGCCGCGGCGGCGGATCGCGAGGTCGAGTGCCACCTCGAACGGGCCGCCGCGCAGGGCGGCGGCGAGGTCGTCTGGCGGTGCGGCTGCGTCCACAGGCGTCTCCAGATGGGGGAACGAACCACAGCATGCGTGGCCGGTGCCGGTTTCTCAAGCCGGCCGCCGCGCGCGCACGGGACTGGGGGTTGACAGTCGGCTGTGACTGGCGCCACTCTCCACATTAAGCGAAAGTTACTCACAAGTAGCGCCCCTGCGAATACCGGAGTGCCCATGAACCGTCGCATCGCGCTGGCCGCCGTCGTGGCCGCGACATCCCTGCTGGTCACCGCCGCCCCCTCGCAGGCGGCGGGGGCGCTGGACTACGTCGCGCTCGGCGATTCCTACAGCGCGGGGTCGGGCGTGTTGCCGCTCGATCCGTCCATCACGCCCCTGTGCGCCCGCACGACCCGCAACTACCCCAACGTCATCGCCGCGGCCACCGGCGCCCACTTCACCGACATGACCTGCGGCGGCGCCCAGACCAAGGACTTCACCGCCGCGCAGTACCCGTTCGTCACCCAGCCGCAGTTCAACGCGCTCAGCGCCGAGACCGACCTGGTCACCCTGACCATCGGCGGCAACGACGCGAGCATCTTCATCAGCGCCATCGCGGCCTGCGGGTCGGCGGGTGTGGTGACGCTCGGGTTCGGCAGTCCATGCAAGACGATCTACGGCACGTACTTCGACGACCAGATCGACTCGACGGTCTACCCGGCCGTCCTCAAGGCGCTGAAGGACCTGCGGGCCAAGGCACCCAACGCGCGGGTGGCGATCCTGGGCTACCCGTGGATCATGCCCGCGACGAACGGCTGCTTCCTGCTCATGCCGATCGCCAAGGGCGATGTGCCCTACCTGCGCAACCTGCAGGCGCACCTCAACGCGGCGATCGCCACGGCCGCGGGCCTGACCGGCGTGACGTTCGTCGACCTGGCCGCGGCTTCTGAAGGCCATGACGCGTGCAAGCCCATCGGCACCCGGTGGGTGGAGCCCGCGCTGTGGGGCACGAACTTCGTCCCGGTCCACCCGAACGCGCTCGGCGAGGCCAAGATGGCCGAGCGGGCGATGGCGGTCCTCGGACTCTGACCTGTCCGGCTGGGCCGCCGACGTCGGCGGCCCAGCGGGAGGTCAGGCGTAGACGCTCTCCACGAAGCGCGCGATCTGCTCCTCATTGAGATGGCGGGCCAGGTCGGCCTCACTGATCATGCCGACGAGGCGGTTGTCGTCCAGGACCGGGACGCGGCGGATCCGGTTGGTCTGCATCGTGCGCAGTACCTGGCTGACGTCGGCGTCGGCGCGGACGCAGTGCGGGGCGCCGTTGGCGAGGTCCTGGGCCTTCATTTCGGCCGGGTCGCGGCCTTCGGCACAGCACTTCAGGACGATGTCGCGGTCGGTGATGATGCCGTGCAGGCGGTCGTCGTTGCCACAGATCGGCAGCGAGCCCACGCCGAGGTCACGCATCATCCTGGCGGCCACGAGCAGGCTTTCGTCCTCGTTGATGCACTCGGCACCGGCATGCATGATGTCGCGCGCGGTGGTCATTCGCGGTCTCCTTCGGCTGGCACGGTCACGACCGTCCCAGCGTCCACCCGCGACCATCCCACGGCGACTCGATCACCGGCCGACCTCACCCAACACCGTCATCGCCGCGACGAGCTGGTCGTCACGCAGGTAGGGCGCCGGACCGAAGCGCAGGTACTGGCCACGGCTGTCGGTGAGCACGCCGCGGGCGGCGAGCGCCTTCTGCCACGCTCCCGCGTGCGGGGTCTGGACGGCCAGGAAACCCCCGAACGAGGTACGCGGCACCGACCGGTCGCGGGTCGCCTCCGGCAGGTTCAACGCGTCGAAAGCGTCGGCGAGCAGGGTCGTCTGGCGCAGAGAGATCTCCCGCAGCACCTCCGGCGTCAGCCCTTGCGAACGGAAGAACTCGATCACGCGCGCGGCCCGGTAGTTGCTGGTCGGGTCGTAGGTCGAACCGGCGAACCGCGTCGCGCCCGGCCCGTAGGTCACCCGGTTGGGGTCCTTCTCGTCGGCCAGCGCGTCGAACTCGGCGAACCAGCCGGTGATGACCGGGCGCAGCTCCTGGGCGTGTGGGGGCAACCGCAGGAAGCAGTTCCCCTCCCCCAACTGCAGGTACTTGTAGCCGCCGCCGACCACCCACGCGTCGGCGAGCCCGTCGAGCGTCATCGGTACCACGCCGAGCGCGTGATAGGCGTCGACCAGCAGCTCCGCGCCACGCTTCGCGCAGGCCCAGGCGAGCGCGTCCAGGCCGGGCACGATCCGCGAGGTCTCGAACAGCACCGACGACACCAGCACCGCCGCGGTCCGATCGTCCACTTCGGACGCCAGGCGCTCGGCCAGCGTCTCGGCGGGCAGCGCGGGGACCAGGACCACGTCGACACGTTCCTCGCCGAGCCGGGCGAGCTGCCTGCGCAGTGTGTGGAACTCGCCGTCGGTGGTGACCAGCCGCGGCCGCCGGTCCAGGTCGAGCGCGGACAGGAAACGCACGATCAGCTCGTGGGTGTTGGCGCCGAGGGTGATGTCGCCGGACGGGTCGTGCAGCAGCGTGCGGAACCATCCGCGCACCCGGTCGGCCTTGGCGAACGCGCGCTCCCACTTCTCGTCCACAGTGGACGCGGCGTCGGCGAAGGCCTCGATCTGGCCGTCCAGCGCGACATCCGGCCATGCCTGGTGCGAGTGCCCGGTCAGCAGCAGCCGGTTCCCGACGTCGAACCGGGTGTAGTGCTCGGCCAGGCTCACAGCTCGCTCCGCACGGCCCACAGGTCCGGGAACACCGGCGCGAACAGGGTCGACCGAAGGTAGGCCGCGCCCGCCGAGCCGCCGGTGCCCATCTTGCTGCCGATGGTCCGCTCGACCATCTTCATGTGCCGGTAGCGCCACTCCTGCAGGCCCTCGTCGAGGTCGATCAGGTGCTCGGCGACTGTCGACGGACCCGAGTCGTCGGCGTAGACGTCCAGCAGCACCTCCTGCACGGCGCGCGACGGCTCGGCGGGCTTGGCGACGTCCCGGCCGACCACCTCGGCGGGGAGCTTGTAGCCGTGGGTGGTGAGGTAGGCCAGGAACGAGTCGAACACCGACGGGCGGCTCATCGCCGCCGAGATCCGCGCCCGCTGCTCGCCGCCCTCGGGGTAGTGCGCGAACGCGTGCTCGTCGCGGCGGCCCAGCACGGCCTCCAGCTCACGGAACTGCGCTGACTGGAAGCCGCTGGACGCGTCGAGCCGGGCGCGGAAGCTGGTGAACTGCCGGGGAGTCATCGTCTCCAGCACGTCGATCTGCGCGACGATCACCTTGAAGATGGTCAGCACCCGGCGCAGCACCCGGACCGCGTGCGGGGTGTGACCCGACTCCAGTACGCGCTGGAGTTCGGCCACCTCGTGCAGGATCTGCTTGAACCACAGCTCGTAGACCTGGTGGATGACGATGAACAGCAGCTCGTCGTGCTCGTCGGACCGCGGCCGCTGCGCGTTCAACACCTCGTCCAGCGCCAAGTAGGACGTATAAGTCAAAGCCGCCTGGGTGTCGGTACTACTCACGGTGACATCACTCCATCGAAGTGGCTCTGGGCCTGCGGCGCGAGCGCCGGATAAGCGCGGTGGAACAGCGAGACGGCCGCTGCCCGGTGGGGCGGCGGGGGAACGAGGTCGGCGGGCAACTCGGGGTCGAGCATCGCGAACTGACGGTAGGTGTGCAC
>DATLIA010000379.1:0-58401 GCA_035540215.1 Actinokineospora sp.
CCGCAAGGCGGCGGGCGCCACGTCCGAGCAGATCAAGACCGAGCTCGCCGAGTTCGACACGTGGGACCGCTACGACCACGACCACGACGGCGACTTCAACGAGCGCGACGGCTACATCGACCACTTCCAGATCGTGCACGCCGGTGGCGACCAGTCCGACGTCGACCCGAACCAGGGCGAGGACGCCATCTGGGCCCACCGCTGGTACGCCTTCTACAGCACCAGCTCCGGCCCGGACAACAACAAGCAGGGTGGCGCGCAGATCGGCGACACCGGCCTGTGGGTCGGCGACTACACCATGCAGCCGGAGAACGGCGGCCTCGGTGTGTTCGCGCACGAGTACGGCCACGACCTGGGTCTCCCGGACCACTACGACACTGTCGGCCCGGGTGGCGCCAAGGAGAACAACGTCAACTGGTGGTCCATCATGGGCCAGAGCCGCGTCTCGGCCGCCGATGAGGCGATCGGCCTGCGCGCGAACGACATGTCCGCGTGGGACAAGATGCAGCTGGGCTGGCTGGACTACGAGACCGTGGTCACCGGCCAGGACACCAAGATCAAGCTCGGCCCGGGCGCGTTCAACAGCGCTGACGCCCAGGCCGCCGTCGTGGTCCTGCCGGACAAGGTGAAGACCACGACGATCGGCGCTCCGGCCGCGGGTGCGAACCTGTGGTGGAGCGGTCAGGGCGACAACCTGTCGAACACCCTGTCCCGCCCGGTCGACCTGACCGGCAAGACCTCGGCCGAACTCAAGCTCAAGGCCGACTTCGACATCGAGGACTGCGACTGCGACTTCCTCTTCGTCGAGGCGCAGGTCGACGGCGGGGCGTGGACCCCGCTGGACGGCACTGTCGACGGCAAGGCGTTCACCCGCAGCGCGGTGAACGAGCCCGCGATCACCAACACCTCCGGTGGCCGCTACGTCGACGTCTCGGTTCCGCTGAACGCGTTCGCTGGCAAGAACATCAACCTGCGACTGCGCTACCAGACCGACGGCGGCGTGATCCTCAAGGGCTTCCTGGCCGACGAGATCAGCGTCGTCGCCGACGGCGCGGCGATCGTCACCGACGGTGCCGAGAGCGGCGCCAACGGCTGGACCGCCACTGGCTTCAAGATCACCACTGGCACCGAGACCGCCTCGTTCGACAACTTCTACATCGCGAGCTTCCGCAGCTACCTGTCCTACGACAAGTACCTGAAGGTCGGCCCGTACAACTACGGCGACCCGGCGAAGCCCAACTGGGCGACCCGGTTCCCGTACCAGGACGGCCTGCTCGTGGCCTACTGGGACACCTCGCAGATCGACAACAACACCAGCGTTCACCCCGGTGAGGGCCTGATGCTGTTCGTCGATGCGAACCCGGCGCCGATCTACAACCTGCAGGGTGCCGCCTGGCGCCCCCGCGTGGCGGGCTACGACGCGCCGTTCTCGCTGCAGAAGTCGGACTCGTTCACCCTGTACGACCAGGGCAAGCCGAGCTACGTCCGCGGCAAGGCGGCCCAGCCGCTGTTCAACGACCGCAACTCGTACTTCGACGCCGCCCAGCCGACCGCGGGCGTCAAGCTCCCGGGGGCCGGTGTCAGCATCAAGGTGCTGGCGCAGAACGACAACAACATGACGATCCGCGTGTTCCCCACCAAGTAATCGCGAATCGCTAGACAAACCGATGCCCGGGTCCCACAAGGACCCGGGCATCGGTGCGTTCAGAAGGGACTGTCCGATCAGGCTGAACCAAGTCCCTGGAACACCCCCGCGACGGACCGCGATCCATACCTTTGCAGACACGACTGGACGTCGGCGCGATCCGTGGTGACCGTGGAACCCGGGATCCTGGTCAGACCGTCGACCGCCGACCGCCGACCGCCGACCGCACCAGCTTCGGCGGCAGGGGCGCGAATCCCAGCGCCTCCACGCCGCGCTGGCCGTCGCAGACGCCGTACTTGAGGAACTCGGCGAGGGAGTTGCCGCGGGCGACGGTGAAGGTGCCGCTGAGCTCGGCGGGCACGACCACGTGGCTGACGCCCCACCACTGGGTAGGCGATCCGCGTGCGTGTGCGATACGCGGGGCGCGAGTCGACCCACCCCCAGGTTGGTCTTGATCCCGCCATGCTCATCGCGGGCGGTGAACCAACAGGGGCTTGGGATTGAACGACAGACGTCCTGGGCCGGCCGTCGGACTCAATCCGGCAACAGCGGAACCGACACCCCGGGATCCCGGCCAAGCAGGACGGCCCTGGTCACCGAGGTCGAGCCGAAGCGGTCGCGCAAGGAGTCGATCGCCTCGTCGAGGCCGAGCGGCGCGCCGGTGTCGAACGGCAGGGCGAGTTGGACGGCGTTGTCACGGGAAAGGTTGGCCAGCGTCAAGCCGATCAGGGTGCAGCCCTGGTCGAAGATCATCGGCAGCGCGGTGCGCAGCAGTTTCCTGGCCGCGGACAGCAGCTGGTCGGTCTCGGCGGTGGCCTGGGCGAGCGTGTGCGACCGGGTCACGCGGGTGTAGTCGGCGAAGCGCAGGCGCAGGGTGACCGTCCGGCAGACCCGGTTCGCCGCGCGCAGTCGGCGGCCCAGCCGGTCGGCGATCGCCACGACCGTCGCGTCGAGATCCTCCGCCGTGCGCGGGCGTCTGCCTAGAGCCCGCTGCGAGCCGATGGACCGGCGCCTGCGGCCGACGTGCACGGCGCGCGGATCGCGGTTGTGCGCCAAGGCGTGCAGCTGACGGCCGGAGGCGCGGCCGAGCATGGACATCAAGGCCGATTCGGACAGATCGGCCACCTCGCCGACGGTCGTGATGCCGAGTTCGTTCAGTTTGCGCGCGGTCACCTTGCCGACGCCCCACAGCCGCTCGACCGGCAGCGGGTGCAGGAACGCCAGTTCGCCGTCCGGCTCGACCACCAGCAGACCGTCCGGTTTGGCGACCCCGCTGGCGACCTTGGCCAGGAACTTGGTCCTGGCCACACCGACGGTGATGGGCAGCCCGACCCGGCGCAGGACCTCCGCGCGCAGCCTGGCCGCGATGACGGTGGGCGTGCCCGCGATCCGCCACAGACCGCCGACGTCGAGGAACGCCTCGTCGATGGAGATGCCCTCGACCAGCGGCGTCGTGTCCCGGAAGACCTCGAACACGGCCTTGCTGGCCTCGGAGTACGCCGACATACGCGGC
This sequence comes from Actinokineospora sp., assembly GCA_035540215.1. GTDB lineage: Bacteria > Actinomycetota > Actinomycetes > Mycobacteriales > Pseudonocardiaceae > Actinokineospora. Next base: position 3,159 of record DATLIA010000379.1, read on the forward strand.
GGCACGACTATCGCGCGTGGACACAGCCGCTTGGCCTCGCCGCCACCCATCGCGGTCCGCACGCCGAGGGCCTTGGCCTCGTAGCTGGCCGCCAGCACCACACCCCCGCCGACGATCACCGGCCTGCCGCGCAGCCACGGCTTGTCGCGCTGCTCGACGGAGGCGTAGAACGCGTCCAGGTCGGCGTGGAGGATGGTCGCCCGGTTCGACACGAACATATGTTCGCATCGATCCCTGACAATCTCGAATAGATCACAGTTTCAGAGGTCGACTTGCCGATAGTGTGCAGTCGTGCAGATCAAGGACTCGACGCTGAGCGACCGGCCGATGCCGAAGTTCCCTCCGCGTCCCATCGATGACGCGCGCACCCCTTCGCTGATCCTCAGCGCGCTGCCCGCCGAGCTGCCGAGCGCCCTGCGGCCCGAGCCGCCCGCGCCGCCGCCGCCGCGCAAACCGGGGCTGGCCGCGAAGTTCGCGGGCGCCGCCGCCGTGCTGACACTGCTGGGCTTCGGTGTGTGGGCCCTGGTGAGCGGCGGCGACACGCCGCAGCAGGCCGCGTCGCCGCAAGCCGGTGCCGAGACGATGTTCACCCGCGCCGCCCAGCCACCGGCCGCCGTGCTCGACAGCGACTGCGCCAACCACGCCTACGGCGACACCAAGCGCTTCCTGGCGGGCACCACCTGTCAGCAGCTGACCCGCGCGCTGTTCACCTCCCGCACCGACGACGGGCGCACCGTCTACAGCTCGGTCGCGGTGGTGCGGATGCAGTCCGCGGCGGACGCGCGGCGGCTGTTCGACCTGGTCCGCCAGGACGAAACCGGCAGTGTCATGGACCTGGTCCGCGAACACGCGCTGGTGGTGCCCGGGCTCGACCGGCTCAGCCGCGGCGGCTTCGCGTCCGGTATCAACGGCGCCGATGTGGTGATCGTGGAATCCGACACCGCACTGCCCGACCAGGACCGGCAGGCGCACCGCGCGGAGATGAAGCGGATCAGCACCGAGGCGATCCGGCTCGGCCACGACCTGAAGTGACAGTTCCCGACCGGGCCGTGGGGCCGCTCTGGTAGACAAGGCCCAGCCTGAGCACTTTGGAGGAAGCCGTGCCGCTGTCGGCGGTCGTGGACTGCGCGATCTACGTTGATGGCAAACGTTTGCCAGGCAGGCGCGAACCGGCCGCCGCGATCGCCGAGGTGCGTGCGACCGGCGAGGGATTTGTCTGGATCGGACTGTTCGAGCCGTCCAACCGGCAGCTGGGCACCATGGCCGAGGCCTACGGTCTGCACGAGCTGGCCATCGAGGACGCGGTCACCGCCGAGCAGCGGCCCAAGGTCGAACGCTACGGGGACACGCTGTTCACCGTCCTCAAGACGGTCCGCCACGTCACCCACGAGTCGCCGACCACGACCAACGAGATCGTCGAGACCGGCGAGATCATGGTGTTCCTCGGCCATGACTTCATCCTCACTGTCCGCCACCGCGATCACTCCGGCCTTGCCGACCTCCGCGAGGAACTGGAGGCGGCACCGGAACGGCTGGCGGCGGGCCCGGCCGCGGTGCTGTACGCCATCGCCGACCACATCGTCGACGACTACCTCGCCGCCACCGAGGCCTTCGAGCGCGACATCGACGAGGTCGAGGCCCTGGTGTTCGCCCCGCGCAGCCCGATCGGCGCCGAGCAGATGTACCTGATGAAGCGCGAGATCGTCGAACTGCGCCGGGCGGTCGCCCCGCTGACCCAGCCGCTGCGGACGCTGGCCCGCACCGAGGCCGCGCTGGTGCCCGCCGAGATCCGCTCGTACTTCCGCGATGTCGACGACCACCTCGCCACGGTGATCGAGCGCATCGCGGGCTTCGACGAGATCCTGACGACGCTGCTCAACGCCACCCTGGCCAAGATCACCCTGCAGCAGAACAACGACATGCGGATGATCACCGCGTGGGCGGCCATCCTGGCCATCCCGACGATGGTCGCCGGTGTCTACGGCATGAACTTCGAGTACATGCCGGAACTGAAGTGGAAGTTCGGCTACCCGCTGGTGACCGTGGTCGTGCTGACCGCGTGCCTGCTGCTGTACCGCACCTTCAAGCGCAACGGCTGGCTTTAGCTTTTCGGCATTCTCAAAGAACTTCCTGCTCAGCACGCGTTGCTACGGTTCGAGGCAGCGTCCGTGTGCCCCTCGAAGGAGGCTGTGGGAAGCATGAGCATCTCCGAATCCGACCTCGCCGACCGTGTCCCGCTCTCGTTCAACCAGGAATTCCTCTGCAACTTCGACACCGGCGGCGACGACGGTCCCTTCGGCTCGGCGTACAACATCGTCAGCGGCTGGCGGCTGACCGGCCCGGTCGACGAGGACACCGTGCGCCTTGCCCTGTTCGACCTCGTCGACCGGCACGAGACGCTGCGCACCCTGATCGTCAACAACGGCGACGAGCGCTACCAGCAGATCATCCCGGCGAGCACACCCGAACTGTCTATTTTGGACCTTTCGGGCGTGGTGGACCGGGACCTCAAGGTCGAGGAACTGCTCAACGAGGGTGAGGCGGGCAAGCACACCGCGCGCGACCTGCCGCTGATCCGCGCAGTGCTCGGCCGCTTCGACGCGACGGACTCGGTGCTGGTGTTCACCGCCCACCACAGCGCCGTCGACGAGTGGTCGCTGCAGCTGATCATGCGCGACTTCGCGGGCTTCTACCAGGCCAGGCTGACCGGCACCGACCCCGACCTGCCGCCCGTGGCCCAGTATCGCGAGTTCACCGCCAAGGAACTCGCGGGCGCGGCCTCCCCCGCCGTCCAGAAGGCCCAGGACTACTGGCGCGACAAGCTCGCGGGCACCCGCCTGCACGCCACGCCAACCGACCACCTGCGCTCCGCCGGTCTGCCGAAGAACACCTCGTGGCACCGCTTCCTGATCGAGGCCTCCCTCACCGCGCCGGTGCACGTGGTGGCCAGGGAGACCCGCTGCTCGCCGTTCATGGCGCTCCTCGCGGCCTACAAGGTGCTGCTGCACAAGCAGTCCGGCTCGACCGACATCGTGGTGCCGACCTTCACCTCCGGCCGCAACGACGCCCGCTTCCACGCCACGGTCGGCTCGTTCTTCAACTACGTCCCGCTGCGCACCGACTTCACCGCCGCGACGACGTTCCGCGAGGTGCTGGTCAAGGTGCGGGCGACGTGCCTAGAGGCCTACAAGTACGACATCCCGTTCGGCCAGATCATGGGCCAGGCGCCCGAGCTGATGGCCTCGGTGATGACCGACGACCACACCGTGATCGCGTTCCAGGTGGTCGGCTCGCCGTTCCTCGCCGACGACACCGCTGGCGAGCTGATCTACGCGGGCGTGCGCCGCAGGGTGCTGTCGCAGGCCGAGGGCGGCGACGTCCCGGACGGCGCGCTGTTCCAGCTGGGCGTTGACCCGTCCGGCGACCTCGTCGGCACGCTTGGCTTCAACAGCAACCTGTTCGACGAGTCCACAATGGTCGGGATGGTCGACCAGCTGCGCGACATCCTCGCCACCTGCGTGGCGAACCCGGACTCACCGCTGGGCTGAGACCGAACCGCAGGGCATGTGCGCGCATGCCCTGCGGTCTTCGGTCAGATGGCGCGCGAGCCCGGTCACCTACGCCTGCCACGAGGTTGTCAGCTGTCCGATCGCCATAGCGCGGAGACCGGGACACTCGAACAACGCGCCTGCCGCGATGGCATCTGCAGCCGGGGCGAACGTCTGCTCGCCAAGCCCGCAGAGATCGGCGGCGAGCCCGGTGTCAACAACGACGATCTTGGGCCGCCGCTTGCCAGGTCCAGACCCCGCTGAAGGCCCGCAACGAGTACGCCGCCCAGCACGTCGAGGCCACCGTCGCGCCCCGACCTCACACCAAGATCACAAACTTTGACGTTTCCCTGGGTCCGACCCGCCGACGGCTATGGGTTGGGCTTCGCGAGACGAGTGAGCGCGGTGTGCACGTCGGGGGAGTTTGGGATGCTGCGCCATGCTCTGTGTGACAGGGGTAGTTGTTCGAGAGCCGTTCGAAGGCGCTTGCGATCCTTGGGGCCTGCTTCCCGCTGCATGTCGCGAAACAGGCCGTTGGCGAGGGCGATATCGCCCAGGGTAACGAGATCATCGCGATGCCTGTCCGGATCCCGGTGGTCGACCACCGAGGCCGCGGCTTTGGCGACGATCGCTCCGAGCATTCTCGGTCGTCGCACATGCCCGTCGCGTGTCTCCAAACGAACGGGCACACGTTCGGCTCGGATCAGGGCCTGGTTACCGCCGGGCACCACGAAACCCGGTCGCCCGGTGACCGTCGTGGGTGGATGCTTCTCGTTCTCGGCCTCTTCGGGCAGCAGCAAGTCGATGCTGGCTTCCCCTCGCTGGTACCGGTACCCGTAAGCGTCTGAGGTCGTGACCTCGACGAAGCCTCGCTCGCGGAGCAGCGTTGACGCTTCCCTCAACGCGCCGCGATGAGTCCAGACCCCGAGCACCACGTCACCATCGTCGGTCGCACGATGCTCAAGCCGCCCGTACTCATAGCCGACGAAAGTAACCAGTTGGCCGCCGATCAGGCACCAGTGCGCGCTCAGATGCTCATCAAGGTCCAGCACAGCGTGCCATGCCGCCGCCTGCTCCTCGGTAAAGGGAGGAAGACGAACCGGTTCACGTTCAACTGTGACGATGTGCAGTGGAAGTTCGGCAACGAGTCTCTCCCACGTACGAATCTGTGCGATTGACAACGCTGGAAGCCGATTTCCATACTCGGCCAGAGCCGCAATCGGAGGTTCTTTTGCCGCTGGAGGAACAGGGGCGAGCTGCAGCCTGCGTCGCAACGCCTCCACCGCCGCAGTCGCTTCCTCTTCGGATGCGGCGCCGGTATCCGAAGAGGAAGCGATCATCTCCCGGAACAACGCTTCGACATCGTCATTTGCTGTTCCGCTCATCGCTGCGATCGCCTGCATCGCCGCTATGTTGAGTAGGTCCGAGTAGTCAGGCACTCAATCGCTTTTCTGTGATCCAAATGTGGTGGACAGCAGCTTCGCGCCCGCACTGCGGCTCCGAGTGTCGACACTGTCGAGAAGATCCGTAGCGACGATAAGCCTTGGCACTGTAAGACGCTCGCGCTGGCTCCGAGCCGTCCGCAAATGCCAGCTCTCCGCGCCTGTGACGACGTGCATCACCAGGTTGCCCTGTTCTGCGGAACTCAGGAAGAACTCTTCTATCAGCGCATCCGCGGTCTCACTGTCGACGTAGATCTCTGCCTCATTGCTGTGGCTCAGCCCGAGGCCGTAACCATCTGCTGCGCTGATTCCGCCCGCGACAACGTTCTGGGTGCCCAGCAGCTCCTCGATATCATTCCCGACCATTCGGTAGCGGTGTGTCAGCGCCCTCGTCTGCATCCACCAACGCACAGTCCTCTCCTGCGCAGAATCTCCGGAGCCGAATCGCCTCCAGCGTGACCGGATGCGGGACCGCTCACTCGTGCTCAGCCATGTTGTGGGCTGACAGTCGAGCATGGCGGCGGAGGACCAGGCGCTTCGCGTGGACAACGGGCGACCTCGAGCGCCTGCTGCAAGTTCACTCCACTGGGTTGCGCTCTGGTCATCGACCACCCACTGCGAGCCGATCTTCCGCCCATCCAAGCGGCCAGAGGCCAGTAGATGCCGAACTCGCGCCCCGTTGACACCGAGGCGCCTCGCCGTCTCTTGAACACTCTGCGCAGCCACGTACACAAGAGTAGCAGAACTGACTAGGTAGCGTCAGTATGCGCATGTCAGGGTGCCATCTGACGCTCGTCCCTATGGGGCCAGCTGGCTCAGGTTAGGCAAATCCCCGCGTGCAGCTACCCTGTGTTACAGGCCGTACAAAGACCGACTGTGTTCGCTGCGCTTCCTATGAGCCGTAAGCCCTCTTGGGCAGACTGATGTGAGACCCCCGAGTGAGTGCGGGGTAGCTTGGCGGCACCACCCGCATTGCGGGGATCCTCAGCCGCTTCGACGGTACCGGCAGAGAGTGATCGCGCAGACCAGTTCCGCCACCGGGCTGACAGATCTATGTGTCACCACGGAGTACGCCACTCACGCCACGATCAAGACCTTGGTCAAGCAGACCATCGCCTCCACCGGCCCCTGCCCGGCCACCGGCGCGCAAACGTCGGTCACCGCCGCCGCCCGCACCTTCTACGACGGCAGCTCGCCCCTCGGCGCGGTCCCGGGTCCGGGTGATGCCACCCTCGCCGAGGTGGCGACCTCACTTGACGCCCAGGGCAATCCGGTCTACCAGACCGCCGGATCAGCGACCTTCGACCTCTCCGGCCGGGCGGTGTCGGCGACCGATGCGCTCAACTACACAACCACAACCGCCTACACCTCGCCGCTGGGCGGGATCGTGTCGCAGATCGTCACCAGCAACCCCCTGGGGCAGGAGAGCACGGTCAACACGATGCGGGTCTTCTTCTCGGCCGGGATCGTCGGTGGTCTACCCATGTGTCGGACACTCCTTCAGGACTGACTCAATCGTCCTGCCGCAAAGTCTGACGCGCGACACGCGGACGAGCTGTTCAGCGTGGTGGAGGATGTCGGCGAGTTCCTCGGCGTGGGTGGCCGTGGCCCACCCGATGATCAAGCCTTGGGCGTGGTGGCGGGACAGCGCGGCGACCTTGTCCAGCTTCCCGGCTGGCGTGGAGAGCATCGCGGCGAGGTCGGTGTCGTCTAAGGTCGCGGTCCGCTCGGTCATCGCGTAGCTACCGAGACTGCGGCCAGGCACGCTCCGCAGGTGTGGGTGCCGTTCGGTCTGCGGGGGAAGTCCTCGATCCGCAAAGTTGCCGACGCGCCGCAGACGAAGGCGACTTCGTCGCCGGGGACGTGTCGGTAGGGGCCTGCGATCGTCGCCGCGTGCAGAGTGCCCGCCGCCTGCTGCCACTCCCACATCGAACGATGCTGGGTTTTGTCCAACCCGGTGCGAGACACCTCGGTCCGCCAGGTAGTTGGTCACCAACAACAACTGGCCCCGCGCTCGATCTCGATCAGCCGCCTGCGTCACTGCGAGTAGAAATCTCGTCCGGCTCGCTGGAACTCGTCGACCGCGGCAGGCCTCGGCAACGCCCCGACGAATCCGACAGGGTCATCCGATGCCCGTGCCGACACCGCCTGGTCGTCAAGCTGAACCACGCATGCCCTGGCAGGTCGAGCAGCTCACGCACGAGTGTGCTCTTTCCTGTTGTCTCGCCCTCCCAGCAGCACGACACGGAACGACGAGCCGTCCGTCCTAAGTGCAACGTTGCACTGAGCCAGATCTGTCACACGCCTGGCCTAACCGACAGAACGCGGAGTCGCCAACGACAAAACGCGCGACCTGAAGTCCGCGGATCGCGCCGCGCTCGATGGTTCTGGGCTGCATACATGCGGCAGTGGTTCTCGCGACAGTTTTCGGGTCCAAAGGCCCATGGTCCCCGCCAGAATCGGGCGTAGCGTCCGCCGTGGACTTGCGCTCAGCACGCACGGTCGAAAGGTGACGCCATGAAGCGGTCCGCGGTCGTCCTGTCCACCCTGGCCCTGGTGGTCTCGGGGGTGATGGCGCCGCCCGCCCAGGCAGCGCCCACAGCCGAGTCGCTGGAGGTCTATACCGTCCGGACGGCGCCGGACAAGGCCGGTGAGCTCGCCCGCGACGGCTACGACGTGGTGGCGAGCCGGACCGTCGGCGACCAGGTCGAGGTCGAGGTGGTGCTCGCCGAGAGCGAGCGCGACCAGCTGACCGGCCGCGGTCTCGACGTCAAGGTCAAACGCACCAAGGACGGCAAGACGACCAAGCAGCTCGCCGCCGAGCAGGCCGTCAACGGGTTCACCGTGTACCGGTCCTATGACGAGCCCGGCGGCATCCGCGACCAGCTCTACGCGCTCGCGCGGGCCAACAGGAACCTGGTCAAGCTGGAGGTGCTCGGGCACACCGGCCAGGGCCGCGAGATCATCGCGGTCAAGGTCACCCAGGGCGCGCCCGGCATCGCCGACGGCGCCCGGCCCGCGGTGCTGTACTCCTCGACGCAGCACGCGCGGGAGTGGATCAGCACCGAGGTCAACCGCAGGCTGCTCAACCACTACGTCAACCGGTTCAAGGCGGGCGACCCCGAGATCAAGCAGCTGCTCAAGGACACCGAGCTGTGGTTCATCCTGGTGGCCAACCCCGACGGCTACCAGTACACGTTCGACAGCGAACGGCTGTGGCGCAAGAACCTGCGCGACAACGACGGCAACAACGTGACGACCATCGGTGACGGTGTCGACCCGAACCGCAACTTCGACGAGCACTTCGACTACGACAACGAGGGATCGTCGTCGACCTCGTCCAGCGAAACCTACCGCGGCGCGAGCGCGGCGTCCGAGCCCGAGACGCAGGCGATGCAGGGGCTCATCGACCGGATCAAGCCCAAGTTCCAGTCCAACTGGCACTCCGCGGGTCAGTGGATCCTCTACCCGCAGGGCTGGCAGACCGGCTCCCCCGAGGCCGACAACCCGATCTATGTCGCGCTGGCGGGCACCGACGCCACGCCCGCGATCGCCGGGTTCGACCCCGGCATCAGCTCCGACGAGCTGTATGTGACCAACGGCGAGACGACCGACTACGCCGACACCAACGCGGGCACCGTCGCGTTCACCCCGGAGCTGAGCGAGGGCTGCGAGGGCTGCGGCTTCGTCTTCCCCGACGACCCCGCACTGGTTGAGGCCGAGTTCCAGAAGACGCTGCCGTTCTCGCTGTCGCTGGCCCGCTCGGCGACCGATCCGGCCAACCCGAAGTCGGCCGTCGGCATCACCGCCGAGCCGTTCTACCTCGACCAGGCCGCCATCGATCAGGAGAACAGCCCACTGTCCATGTTGGACTTCACATTCGACGTCTCCTACGGCGACCCACAGGAGGTGCGCGTACTGGCGAAGAAGTCGCTCGGCGCGGTCACCGCCAAGTGGGAGATCAACGGCGTCGTGCACAGCGCCCCGACCACCGAGTGGGCGGGCGGCGAACGCTACGGCGTCGGCAACTCGAACTACTACCACGTCGTCACCAGCCACGTCACCGACACGACGCCGGGTGACACGGTCAAGGTCTGGTTCGAGGGCGGCGGCAAGACCAGCCCGTCGTTCGACTACCTCGCCGTGAGCGAGACCGGCGACCAGGTGCTCGTCATGGCCGCCGAGGACTACACCGGAGCGTCCCCGGCCATGCCCGGAGTGACGAGCCCGCAGTATCTGTCCTACTACACCGACGCGCTGACCGCGGCAGGCGTGAGCCACGACGTCTACGACGTCGACGCGAACAGCCGCACCGCACCGGACGCGCTCGGCGTACTCAGCCACTACGACGCCGTGGTCTGGTACACCGGCAACGACGTCATCACCCGCGAACCGGGTTGGGGTCCTGGCAACGCGTCCAGCCTGGCCCAGACCGAGCTGTTCGAGGTGCGCGACTACCTCAACGAGGGCGGAAAGGTGCTCTACACCGGCAAGTACGCCGGGCACCAGTACGCCGCAGGCCACGGGACAATGCTCTACGACCCGTTCGAGAACGCCCTGTGCCGGGGCACCGCGATCGAGGCACGCTGCCGCCCGCTCAGCGGCGCGGGCGACAACGTCAACGACGTCATCGAATACTGGTTCGGCGCGGCGACGGTCAACGAGGGCGCCGGAACCGACCCCGATACCGGCGAAGCGTTCGACATCAACGGCGTCAGCGCTCCGTACACGGGTACGTCCTGGGGCCTCAACGGACCCAACAGCGCGAACAACCAGGACCACACCGCGTCATTCCTCACCACCAGCGGCCTGCTCCCGGTCGCCAGGTACCCGCAGTTCGCGAGCACGGTCGCCGCGGCCTGGGACCGACCGGGCGGCCCATTCGCCCCACACACCGGCGACTACTACGCCTACTCACAGATCGGTGACGTCTCCTACAAGCGGCTGACCCGCACCCTGGCCGTTCCACCCGCAGGCGCCCAACTGTCGTTCTGGACGTCCTACGACACCGAACCCGCATGGGACCACCTGTTCGTCGAAGCCCGCACCGCGGGCGGCGACAACTGGACGACCCTGCCCGACCTCAACGGCCACACCACCACAGCCACCGGCGACAGCTGCCTGGCCGGGTGGCGCGACCTCCACCCGCAGCTCGACCGCTACCAGACCCTCAACCCCGACGGCACCTGTTCGCCAACCGGCGCGGGCGGCACCTGGAACGCGGCGTCGGGCAGCTCGTCCGGCTGGCAACAGTGGACAGTCGACCTGGCCGCCTACTCCGGACAGACCGTCGAGATCTCCATCGCCTACGCGAACGACTGGGCGACCCAGGGCCTGGGCGTCTTCATCGACGACATCGAAACAACCACCGGTGAAGGCAACACGTCATTCGAAACCGGACTGGACGGCTGGACGGCGGCAGGCCCGCCGGCCGGCAGCGCCCCCAACCCGAACAACTTCGTCCGCACCACCGCCGCCGGGTTCCCCGAAGGCGCAGTGGTGGCCACCGCCGACACCCTCTACTTCGGATTCGGATTCGAGGGCATCAGCGAAGAGGCCGTCCGCAACGACGTAATGGCCAAGGCAATCGGATACCTACTGCCGTAGGTACCGCGCTGGACGGGATCACTCTCCGGTGATCTCGTCCAGCGTCCCCGGCTCGCCGAACAGTGGACCCTCGCCCAGGTCAACCCCAACCTCAGCCCACCATCCAGCCTCACGCTCCGAACGCAACCCACCAACGATCATCGACCGCCCCGAAGCCCGAACCAACGGCACGAGGCCGCGCGCGGCGAGCACGCCAGGCAACCCGGACTCGGCGTTCTCCGACACCCACGTCGCCACCGACCCGACCAAACGCACCGCGCGCAGCGGCAGCGCGTCCAGGTAGGTCAAGTCTCGGGCGGCGGCACCGTAGCCGTATAAGACGATCCCGACGCCCAAGCCCGCGAGCACGTCGATGTTGTCCTCAGCGGGCCGGTCGGCCCCATGCAGGGAGACCACGGGAAAACCCAGATCAAGCCGCTCAGCGGAGAGACCTGACTCGGCAAGCGCACCACGAACGGTCGCGACCAGGTCTGGGTCGACCGCCTCTTCCTTGGTCAGCTCCAAGTACAGCCGAACCGACTCATGCCCAGCGACCTGCTGAGCGGCCTCTTCCAGCAGCCACCGACCGATCCGCAACCCAAACCCCGTGTCAGCGATAGCACGCAAACACGCCCGATGATCAAGTAACCCCAGCTCAGGATGCCGCCACCGCAACGAAGCCTGCGCCGCGACAACCCGCCGGTCGGCCAACGCCACGATCGGCCGGTGGCACACCTCGATCTGCCCGCTCTCCCACGCACCAGGCACCGACGCCGCCAGCCGCAACTGGGCCCGGCGCGCCTGGTCGTCAGCCGGGTCGACCAGCCCCCACTGCCCACGCCCACCCGACTTCAGCACCCGCAGCACGATCGCCGTGGCACACAGCAGTTCCACCGGATCCGTCCCGGGCGCGACCGCACGAGCCACCGCGATCGTCGCCGAAGCCGCCACCCCATGACCGTCCACATAGGTCGGCTCAGCGAGCTCACCGTTGATCCGCTGCGCGATACCCGCGACATCGGCGTCGGGCGGCACGACCACCGCGAACTCGTCAGCGCCGAAGCGCGCCACATAGGCGTCCTCGTCAACCAGTACCGCGTTCAGCTTCGTGGCCACCGAACGCAGCAGCGCGTCGCCGATGGACCAGCCGAGACCGTGGTTGATGACGGAGAACGCGTCGAGGTTGAGGTGCAGCACCGACGCCGACTCGGTGCCGCCCAACACTTCCTCGAGCCTGCCGATGAACGCGTGCCGGTTGGCCAGGCCGGTGAGCGCGTCGTGCGTGCCCTGGTAGCTCAGCCGCTGTTCGAGCAGCCGCAGGTGCGACACGTCCTGCACCATGGTCACGATCGACAGTGGCTGGTCGGCGCTGTCGCGCAGGATGGAGACCGACAGGTGCACCCACGCCGGGTCGCCGTCGGCCCGAAGCAGCCTGGCCCGTTCCCGCAGTCGCCCGGCCTCGCCGTCTTCGAGCAGTTCGGCGTAGCGGGCGAGCACTTCGGCGCGGTCCACTGGGAACAGCAGCTCGACGAAACCCTTGCCGGACAACGTGTCGCGCTCGTGGCCGAGTATCCGCAGCGCGGCCGGGTTGACCTCGGTAATCTTCCCGTCCGGCGCCGTGATGATGATCCCGACCACGGCCGAGTCGAAGAGCAGGTCGGCCCGCTGCGCCGCCGAATCGGCGACGGGTCTGTCCCCGGCCTGCTCCGGCGGATCAGCCCGATCCACCGCGGTGCCGCCGATCGCCTGGCACGTCACTCCCGATGCTCACCCGCCCGTGTGAGCGGTCTTGGCCGGGAACGTATCACTGGGCGCAGGTTCGAGCACCTAAAGCGATCACCGTCCCCCTTTTAACCAAGGCGGACCACCCAGATGGCCGAGTGAGCCGTTGGGGTGAGACGGATTCATGTCAGTGCGTGTCCTCGATCCCGAACTTCAGCTTGGTCAGCTCGCGCTTGGCGATGGTGGTCAGGAAGACGCTGATGCCCGCGTGGCTGTGCTGCATCGACAGGTCCCGCCAGACGCGCTCGATGCGCTGGCCGTTGCGCACCGCGCTGGAGCCCGCGGTCGGGAACAGGTACTTCTGCACCGCGTCCCAGCACAACCGCACGACCTCGCGGCAGATGACCGCGATCCGCAGCTCCTGCTCCACGGTGAACGCCTGCGGCCCCTGCTCGCACAGCTCGCGCCACTGCCCGATCGCGTGATGGAAGGCGGCCTCCGCGGTGGCAATCATGCCGGTCGCCTCGCCGTACCAGAACTGGTAGTCGGCGTCCTCCGCGCGGCCCACGATCGGCGGGAACATGGTGGTGCGCGAGACCATCAGGTCGCCGTACGCGTCGAGCGCGCCCTGGGCCATGCCCACGGCGAGGACGGCGTCCTCCAGCACCATGAAGCTCAGCGGGCCGCCGCCGTACTCCGGGTTGGCGTGGATCTCGCTGCCCGGCGTGCCGTCGGCGACGCTGACCTGGCTGACGTGGGTGTCGATCGTGCGGTAGTCGGGCACGAAGACACGGTCGAGCACGATGCTGTGCGAGCCGCTGCCCTTGAGGCCGAGTTGGCCGCCCCAGTCGTCGAGCCGGGTCCACTGGTCGCGGTCGATGATGAACAGCATCGGCCCGAAGTCGTCGCCGTAGGGCACGATCGTGTGCCCGATAAAGTGCGAGGCGTAAGGCACGCCGGAGCAGTAGCTCCACTTGCCACTGAGGATCCAGCCGCCGTCGACCCGCTCGGCCTCGCCACCGGGCATGACGGTCGCCGGGGCGATGAAGTCGCCCGACGCGAACACTTCATCCTGCACGCGCTCGTTGAACAGCGTGCCGACCATGTGCGCGTGCGCCGCGCCAAGGCAGTACATCCAGCCGGTCGACGGGCACGCGCGGGTCAGGATCTGCGTGACCTTCATGAACGTGTCGATGCCGAATTCGTAGCCGCCGTATCGCTTCGGGACGAGGATCCGGTAGAAACCCGCGTCCCGGAACGCCTCGTGGGTGTCCTCGGCGTAGAACGTGCGCTCCTCGGTCTCGGCTTGGCGCTCGACCAGCGTGGCCGCGATCGTGTGGGCGCGCGCGATGACCTCGGCTGGGGTGAGGTCGGGCTCGGGCGGTCCCGCGAATCCGTTTTCGGCAACAGTCGTGGTGAGTGTCATCTCGCGCAGATCCTTTGCCTCGGATGGATGCCCTTGGAGGGTCACACATCCCGGTGGTCGCGGGCGTCTCCCTTCGTGCGCGGGGACCTCTGCGCCGAACAGAGCATTCTGGAAGGTGCCGATCCGGCAAATGGCCGACAAGCTGGGGTCGTAAGACGTGTCGCTCAGCGGAGCGTCCACTGCACAACGAAAGGAAAGTCCGATGGCCGAGAACGGCACCGGCGCACTCACGATCACCCGCTTGCTCGACACAACCCCCAAGGACGCGTTCGACGCCTGGACGTCCCCGGCGCGGTTCTCGCAGTGGTGGGGTGGCGCGGGCTTCAGTGCCCCCGTCGAGAAGGTCGAGCTCAACGCCGAGGTCGGCGGCACGTGGAAGGCCACCATCGTGGCCGACGCCGACGGCTCGGCGTACCCCTTCAAGGGCACGTACAGCGTCGTCGACGAGCCGACCAAGCTCGTGTTCACCCTCGAGGACGACAACCACCCGGACGCGCCGCCGGAGTCCATGACGGTGACCTTCACCGAGAAGGGTGACAAGACCGAACTGGTCGTGCACCAGGACAGCAACCTCGACGAGGAGACGCTGGCCAAGGCGAAGGAAGGCTGGGGCGGCTTCTTCGACGCACTCGCCGAGCACGTCGCGAAATGAGTGGTTTAGCCGGAGTCGCGGCACTTTGATTGTCCACAACGGACAGTCGGGTGCCGCGGCTTCGTGCTGTAAGGACTGTGGCAATAAGACCGCACTCGGAGAGATGTCGGCAGACCCGACCGGGCGAATCATTGTCCCCGGCCACCCAGTCGGGTGACCGGCCCGGATCGCTCAGCCGCACCCGAGGAGAGTCACCGTGACACAGGAGATGGAGAGGACCGACGCCCCGGCTCGGCCCCGGGACACCGAAGACGGCCGCAAATCCGAAACGCGCGCGCCGTGGATGATCCCGATGGCGCTGATGGTCGTCGCGTTCCTCATCTACCAGTTACCGCCGTACGCGGCACTGGACCCGACGAAGTCGCGCATCCCCCTGCAGACCCCGTCGCACTACTGGCTGATCGTCGGCCACGTGCTGACCGGAGCCGTCTGGCTGATCGCGGGTCTGCTGCAGGTGTGGCCGTGGCTGCGGATCCGCAAGCCCGCCGTGCACCGCTGGACCGGCCGCGCCTACGTCTTCCTCGGCGCCATCCCGTCAGCGACCTTCGCGATCCTCATGCTCCCCGTCGCCTTCCCCGCGGGCAAGGTCGGCGTCGCCATGTCGGCGTCACTCTCAGCGGGCGCGGCCATCCTCGGCTGGGTCAAGCTGCGCCAGCGCAAGTACGCAGCGCACCGCCAGCTCATGCTCGTCAGCTTCGCGATCATGTGGGGCCAGATCATCTGGGGCTTCATGATCGGCGTCCCATTCGCCTTCGGCTGGGTCGGCGGCCCGGAAACCGACTTCAACGTCGTCGTAGAGGCGGCCCGCTGGGTCGGCTGGGTGGCCAACCTGGTCCTGCTGCTGTGGTGGTTCAACCGCACCTCCGGCCGCCGCATCAACGGCCTACGCGGCGTCCGCGCGTAACACGTCGTCCCAGCGCCCCAAGGCAGCCCAGCGCCCGCTCGGTCTGGGCTGCCTTTGGGTTGCAAACCGCGCGATCACGCCGGATTCTCCGTGAGAACTCGAAGCCGCAGCCGTGCCGCTCCAAGGCGGCTTCACGGTCAATGTGCGGCATCAGGACTTGGTCGACGGCCTTGCGTCACCCGGTCTCGTTCCGACCGCCAGTCCCACAAGTCGATCTTGGTACGTCTCCGGCTTACACGGCGCCCGGTTGCGGTCCAGCTCTTCGTGGCCAGGACCGGCGAAGGACCGCGCACGACCCAAGTTGCGCGCGGTCGGCGGAGACCCTCCGTGGACATCACGTCACTGCCCGCCAAGACCGTGTCCGACACAGCGGTTGATACTGTCGCAGTACGTAACCGTGCGACCGGGCACGAGCTGGTCGGCGACTGTCACCTGGGCCTTCCGCTCGTCGGCGCGCCAACCCGTCTCGGCCATCCGGACCATCACCGAAAGTGCGCCAAAGCCGATCACGGGTGGACCCGACCGTGTGTCGCGCTGTGGGACTGATCAATCCGTTTGGTCCCCGCAATCGAGCAGGGCCATGCCCGTGCTGTGGGGTGGCTGGCGTCGAGGTCCGGGAAACGGTGAGCACGCTCGCGCACGGTCAGCACCCACGTGCGTTGGCGCCCACCACGCGCACCTCGCCCACCCCGGACCCAGGACTCATGCCCCGTCGAACAGGCGATCTTTAGGATCTCTTTGCGTAAGGACATTCCTCCATTCCGCAAGAAAATTCGAGAGCACCCGTTCACCAAGCGACGGATACAAATACGCGGGCAACCCTTCTTCGGGATAGACGATCTGCATCATTCCGTCTGGATAGCCCAGGTCCGACCAAACCGAGTCGAGGATCTCGAACTTCTTAACCGATTCGCGAACTTCATTCGCCACGATCACCGCAGAGTAGTACTGCCAGACTTCACCGGAATCTTCGCGCTCATATTTTGACAACTGAAGCGCCAGATCTCTAATTTGATCTACCTCATCCGAAAGAAGCGAAGTCATCCCCAGTTCCTCCGGAGTCAGGGGGACCCCGTTTCGGACCAATCCATCGACCACCCTGGCCAGGAGTTCCGGGTCAATAAGCCCATTGCGATGCCCATACGCAAGCTCGCCCGGATAGGGGAATCCAGGAACCAGGAAGAGTTCCACCTTGAACCTTAGCCACACTTCACGCATACCACGCCACCTCCAGTCACCGACGCTCGAATGCCTCATGCACAAGAACCCCTCGCGGATCGACAATCCAGTGAAATACGCCAGACTTCCCATCCACTTCACCGGGCACCGACGCGTGAAGCGGTAGCCGTTGGGTGTTGGTCGCGCGACAGTTCGAGCAGGAACCCGATCACCGTAGCGCCGATGACGGCGCCGGTGGAGAGGAGCGCTGAATGCGGCTGCGGCCAGAGCCAGATCGACCACTACTCAGGCATGATTCGATCTCGTATCGACCGATAGACCTCGACCGCTTGCTCTCGGTTATTCATGAAGTCATCCCAGAACCCTGGGACATTCCAGGCCGCAGGGCCTATGGTCGTCGATCCATCCCACCCTAGAAGAAATACCCATAAATCATGAAACTTCGAGTCCGTTACCTCGAACAATCGGGAGTCAAAGAGAGGGGGCCGCTCATTTTCCGCGAATTCAATACGGAAGTAGTTGGGACCGTCCGATTGACTGAAAATCTCCAACACCGTGTACTCAGAACCCGTGCGCAGAGCATCGGATCCCTGTCGAACTCGCTGATCAAAGCCCTCGGACCCTTTGAACCTCACCCTCACTACGAGCTGCCCTTCGGTTCATAACTACCTTGTAGTCGTAGTCATACATCACGTCACCGTTCACTGAATTTGTAACAATGCACTTGGAAGTCGCCGTACGGGCTCTGGGGAGTCGGGGTGCTGTGCTTAACCCCATTGCGCAGCGCCTCCTCTATCTGCGAATCACGCCTGAAGTCCCTGGGTTGCCCATGTCGGATGCTGCTGGAGTGCAGCTTCCTGGCGCCGTTCAACGCGGTGTCATACACCCACGACGCCAGCTTCGTACCGCCCTTCCACGACGCGATCTTGCGACCCAGCTCGTCGTACTCATACGACAGGACCTGGCTGAGTGCGTCGGTAGTGGAGGCCACCTGCCCGGCAAGGTCATAGGTAGTGGTGGAACGACCGGAATCCGGATCCACACGCGCGGTCTGGCGGTTAGACGGAACACAGCATCCCACAGCGTCCACCGCCGCGCCCGGAGGTGATCACGTGGATCGTTCAATGTGGGAGTGGCAGCAGGCGGCGGGCACTCTGCACGCGGCGACGATCGCAGGCCCCTACCGACACGTCCCCGACGACGAAGTCACCTTCGTCTGCGGCGCGTCGGTAACCTTGCGGATCGAGGACTTCCCCCGCAGACCGAACGGCACCCACACCTGCGGAGCGTGCCTGGCCGCAGTCTCGGTAGCTACGCGATGACCGAGCGGACCGCGACCTTGGACGACACCGACCTCGCCGCGATGCTCTCCACGCCAGCCGGGAAGCTCGACAAGGTCGCCGCGTTGTCCCGCCGCCACGCCCAAGGCTTAATCATCGGGTGGGCCACGGCCACCCACGCCGAGGAACTCGCCGACATCCTGCACCACGCTGAACAGCTCGTCCGCGCGACCGTCGTGGTCGAGCAGGCCGCTGGATGACGGTCGCCGGTCTTGGCCCTGCAGGTGCACCCGCGACAACGTGGTGCACCAATGGCACTGAAGCCCCGCGCGCCCGGCATGCGCAACACTGACACAGGCCTACGACGACGAACGCACAACCCCGCGACGGCGCCTAGGTCGCCGAAGCCGCCGGAGTATTCGACCTGTCCGGCTGGCCACCCGGGATGCGGATCATCCTCCGCAGGGAAGCGACCCGTGCGCCATGAGGCGTTGTTGATTCGAGCGGAGGTGAGAGACCCCGTCGCCGATCCAGTCGCAGCAGCACATCTTGCGCGAGCCCATCAGCGACGGAAACAATCTGTGCCTGCTGCTACAGGGTGCCGCGCATCTGAATATTGTCGAGGAACATGGCGCGCTCGTGGGGTGGAAGCGCAACCTTGTAGTCGGGTTCCGTGAAGTCCGCCAAAGCAGCGTCCGCGGGCACAAAGGTCACCCCGCACGACGCCCAAGCTCCCCCGATGCGTTGCGACAAGACGATGGCCAGATCCCAAGATCGCTCCGCCCAAACGGCCCATGCACCTGTGCTACCGGCGATACCCACCACGTTCGCCGTGTACGCCACCGAGCCGGTGGGATCGCCACCTGGTTCGTGGGCCACCGCCTCCCAGTAGGTCTGACCGACCGCCTGACCGGGCAATGTGAACGCGGGAAACGAACCGTAGTTGTCCCGATAATAGTTGGGATTCGGGTCGAGAACGGAAAGACTCACACTCGCATCCCCGTGGGCGTCGACAAGTGACTGCAGGACGGCGCCGAAAGGCCCCTCGATAGCCAGGCTGAACTGACACACTTCCGCATTGCCGATAGCGGACCTGAACGGCCACTCTGGAAGTCGGAGATCCGTCTGCAGGGTTCGCTTGACCTCTCCAAGAATCCGCTCAAATACAGCCTCTTCTGACGGATAGAACTGCGTAGCAGTCACGGCGTGTACCCCAATCGAATCTCCAGCGTGTGCCCTTTGGAACCAGTCGGCGTAAAGTCTGCGGTCCACCCCGGGTATCCGCTGGAGTTCTTACTCCTGAGAATGTACTTCGCGCCGCCATTCACAAAGATCTGAACCGAGCCGTCCTTCGACATTCTAGACGCCCAACCGCTGTTGGTCAGATTTTCCGCAAACTCGGTGTGTGTAACGTTCGTTCCAATGTTCCGGATCGAGTTGCCTCTGGTCAAGTCGATGTAGGTACTAGAACTACCGAGGCCCTCAACCACGGCCGACTCTGAAGCAGCCATGTCGTCCACAGCCCCTACACGCCCAAGCCCTCCAAGCCCGAGTGCGAGAAGGTACGGGAAGTTGCGTTGGAACGAGGACCACGATTCGTACCCTGCGGAGTTGCCTTCGCACTTCTCGAAGTTTTCGACACAGTAGAATGCCGCGATGTACTTGGCTCCATCAATGTCATCTGGGTGGTAGAAGAGATGGCGATACGCTTCTCGGCACGCGGTTCTGCCGAAGCAGGCACGATTGCCGTAATCGCTAAAATGGTCGGGGAGATTCCAGTACTCGCCAGGCGCGGCGTCAGGCTGGGTGGCGAGATCATTATATGTGTACCAAATCCCCCATAGGTCACCCGTCTCGCTGGTTGACGGCGAATTTCCCTTCAGCCACTCTGATTTTGCGCGCTGCTGTCGAACATTCTTCCGGGTATTTTCGTGGCGGGACTGTTCGACGGGGTCTTTGGCCATGTGGCCGTTGCCGCCGCCTGCGCAGCTGATGTGGTCTTCTTCGCAGCCTGCGGGTCGTAGGCCGCTTGGGTCGGAGAGGGTGGTGGGGCTGTTGTTTGCGTAGCTGTAGCCGTTCCATTGCTGCGGGTTGGTCATGTCGAGGATGGGGTCGACGCTGACGAAGCGGCCGAGCGCCGGGTCATAGTTGCGGGCGCCGATGTCGGTGAGGCCGGTGGTGGTGTTGACGGGTTTGTTGAGGAAGCCGCGGTTGTCGACCCATGGGTTGGTGGTGCCGAGGGGGTTGCCGTAGGGGTCCTGTGTGCGGCGGGTGACGTTGTAGCCGTTGGAGGCGACGGCGACCTGGTTGGTGCCGTGCATGTCGGCTTTGAGGTAGGTCGGGTTCTCGCCGGTGTTGCGCACCGCGATAGCCATGCCGTTGTGGCTGTAGTAGCGGGTGCCAGTGACCGCGCCGGTCGAGGTGTTGCGGACGATCTCCTGCCCCGGCAGATACAGGGTCGTCTTACCCGGCTCGGTGCGGACCAGTTGGCCGCCGTCTGCGTCGTAGATGTAGCCGGAGTCGGTGGTGGCAGGGGTGCTGGGGTCGAGGTCGACGGTGGCGAGTCGACCGGTGGGGTCCCAGTCCAGTTTTTGGGTGACACCGGGCAGGGTCCGGTTGGTGGTGTTGCCTGCGGCGTCGTAGGCGTAGCTGGTGGACGGCGGGCCTGCGGGACCGGTGGTCGCGGTGGACTTGACGGCATGACGCGGCCCGGTTTCGGGGGGCACGAACGGGTTGTAGGTGGTGGTGGTGTCGGCGGTGACGCCGCCGGAGACCTGGTGTTGGACCTGTTTGGTGCGCGAGCCGACCGGGTTGAATTCCCAGGTGGTCCAGTACGGGGTGACGCCGCCGCCGACGTTGCCCGCTGCCGGTGTTGTCGCGCAGGCGTTTTCGGTGGCTGAGGTCCAGGCTTGGGTGAGACGGGCCAGGCCGTCGTAGTTGAAGCACTCGGTGCGCTTGGTGCTGGCGCCCTGGACGTTGTGGGCCTTGGTCAGGTTTCCGGCGGGGTCGTAGGTGTAGACCACGTCGTCGATCTGGGGGGTCGCCTTGATGGCGGTCATGGTGATCTGGCTGACCCGGTGGGTGTGGGTGTCTCGGCCGAAGGTGAGCGCGACCTGATCCAACCCGCCCAACGCGTAGCGCAAGGGTTCACCGGCACTGCTGTAGGTGGAGGCGGCGACGATCATGTTGGTGCCGCGAGTAGTCAACGGCTGGCCGTGGCGGTCGTAGGTGAACTGGATGTTCTCCCCCGGCAGGCCACCGGCGTGCGCGGGTGTCACATACGTGGGCAGGTTCGTGCTGGTGTACCCAAACTGGGTCTTGTAATCACCAGCGAGCCCGGTCAGCGCCGACGGCACCGTGACGATCTGATCGACCGGCATGCCGCGGCCGTTGTAGCCGGTGGTCTTGACCGTGTAATCCACCCCCGTGCTGACGTGACGGGTACTGGAGTGCAGCTTTCCCTTGCCGTTCAACGCGGTGTCATAGACCCACGACGCCAGCTTCGTACCACCGCTGCCGACCGGGCCGCTCCACGACTCGATCTTGCGACCCAGCTCGTCGTACTTATACGACAGGACCTGGTTGAGTGCGTCGGTAGTGGAGGTGACCTGCCCGGCGAGATCGTAGGTGGTGGTGGAACGACCGGAATCCGGGTCCACACGCGCGGTCTGGCGGCCCAGGAAGTCGAACTCGAAGCCCCACTTGATGTTCGCCGCGTCAGCCAACTCGACAAACTGACCGAGATCGTCGTACCTGTAAGTGGTTGCCGCCGGACACTATGGCGGCCCGTTGTTACCGGCTGCCCCTAACCATCGCCGGGGCCTGGGCTACCTCCTCAAGCGACCGCTCGCCAGCGTGGCCACGAGAGTCGCGACTTCGACTCGGAGCGCGCGGCCTCTGGGGTCCTTCGAGTCGCGAACAAGGCCGGTATTGCTCACCTCGACGCAGTCACTGGTTGAGCCTGACTGGCTCGCCTTACGCCACACCACCATCTCTACGCATCTCCTCAGCCACGGTCGCGATGAGCTGAGTCGATTCTGTCGCGCCCATCGAAACGGCGCGCAGCCGGGCGACGGCATCGACGTACGGGGGAGCATCGTCTCGATCAAGGAACACGGCAGAGCGCAGGAGTTCGACGTGCGCGACAGGTCGGGCCACCGGGAACGTGAGGAGCATGAACGCTCCGAGTAGCCCAGCGTGAGGCACATGTTCGGGCACAACGTGGAGGTGCACATTCGGCGCCTCGACGGCCCGCAGGATCGCCTGCAACTGCGCGGCCATGACCGCCAAGCCGCCGAACGGTGTGCGTAGCGCCGCCTCGCCGATGATCGCCGTGTACTTGATCGGCCCGGCGAGGGCCTGCTGTCGACGTAGGCGGGCCATCAACCGCACTTCCACGTCGCTCGGGTCGATCCCGTCGTCGATCATGTAGGCGCGGGTGTAATCCATGGTCTGAAGCAGGCCTGGCACGATGCCGGGTGACCAGTTGGTGATCTCGGACGCCTCAGCTTCGTAGCTGGCCAGCGTGCCGGACTCCCTCGGGACGCCGGGCAAGGTGCGTTCCCACCAGCCGGGTTCGTCGCCGGCTCGGGCGCGGCCGATCAAATCATCGCGGCGGCCGTCGGTCACTCCGTAGATCGTCAGCAGGGACGCGACCTCTTCGGGTTCGATGTTGCGCTTGCCGTTCTCCAGGTTCGACAGCAACGACTTGGACCACCCCAGGTGGGCCGCGACTGCGGTCACCGATTGACCTGTGCCCTCACGGATCGAGCGGAGTTCGGCGCCGATTCCGCGCTCGCGGGCGCCCGGCGGCTTCCGTGGCATGGATGGTCCCTTCACTTATTCGCCGACTTGTCGGCGTTCCGAGAACGTGCGATCGTTGCAGCAACACGGCCGGTTAGACGGAACACAGCATCCCACAGCGTCCACCGCCGCGCCCGGAGGTGATCACGTGGATCGTTCAATGTGGGAGTGGCAGCAGGCGGCGGGCACTCTGCACGCGGCGGCGATCGCAGGCCCCTACCGACACGTCCCCTGCGACGAAGTCACCTTTGTCTGCGGCGCGTCGGCAACTTTGCAGATCGAGGACTTCCCCCGCAGACCGAACGGCACCCACACCTGCGGAGTGTGCCTGGCCGCAGTCTCGGTAGCTACGCAATGATCGAGCGGACCGCGACCCTGGACGACACCGACCTCGCCGCGATGCTCTCCACGCTCGCCGGGAAGCTGGACAAGGTCGCCGCGTTGTCCCGCCGCCACGCCCAGGGCTTGATTATCGGGTGGGCCGCGGCCACGCACGCCGAGGAACTCGCCGACATCCTGCACGACGCTGAACGGCTCGTCCGCGCCACCATCGTGGTCGAGCAGGCCGTTGGATGACGGTCGCCGAGTCCTGGCCCTGCAGGTGCACCCACGACAACGTAGTGCACCCATGGCACTGAAGCCCCCGGCGCCCGGCGTGCGCAGCACTGACACCGGCCTACGACGACGAACGCACAACCCCACGACGGCGCCTGGGTCGCCGAAGCCACCGAAGAATTCGACCTGTCCGGCTGGCCACCCTGGATGAGGATCATCCTCCGCAAAGAAACGACCCGTGCGCCATGAGGCGCTGTTGATTCGAGCGGAGGTGAGAGACGCGTCGCCGATCCAGTCGCAGCAGGACGGTGGAGCTGAGGGCAGCCTGATCCGGAGACTGTCCCGCGTCGATGGGTGGTCAGCGGCCTGCCGAGGCCGTCGTTATCGAAAGTCGTCACCCGATTGTCCGGGGTGGTGACCGCTGCCAGGCCACCGAAGTCGTCATAGCGGTAGCGGGTTTGAGTACCCGGTCGGGGCCGGAACGCGCTTGCCCACGCCGCGCGGGCCGATTCGCCAAAACCATCCACAAACTACGAGATCACCGCAGGATGAAAAGGGCTTACTCTTGGTCAGATACCTCCGTTGACAATATAGGTCGAGGACATGTACACCTGCACAGAGCCACTCGCCCGCTCGACAACAACTTTGAATTTCGCACCAACCGGCGTCGCGAATTCGGTATAGATGTCGTACAATTTCGCGTGATCGAGTGACCAGCCAAGTTGATCTGTCTCATAAGGCGGGAACGGGCTCGTGAAGCCGCCGAACGGCTTGCCGTCGAGTGTTCCCGTCAACTTGTAAGGCCAGGTCAAATCAGGTCGCCCGGGAGTCACTTTGTAGCCGTCCAGGTATCGATCCATACAGCCCCGGTCAGCAGCAGTAAACGCGATCTTCAGCCATACATCGAGAGACTTTTTCGCGGAGTATCTCAAGCCATCAATTCCACAGTCGGGAAGTTCGAGACGCACGGACTTCGCCATTTCCTCGAGCCGCAATCCCGACTGACTTCCAGGATAGGCTCGCGGATCAGCATCCTGCCCGATAAGATCCGAACTCAGCACGATGACGGCAGCGACGATCACGGTCGAGCCAACGCCCGCGACACGAACCCAATTTGATCGCTTCACCAATTCCACCTCCACCTAACGCGGGATCACCGCATGGTAGCCCGAATATTCAGCGCCATGGACAGAGAAGTCACGAGCCAACCCATTCTCCGGCATTTTGGAGATGTCCTTGACATCGAACTCCATACCCCACAGCGTGATGGGATCCTTCCATGGGTCGAAATTGTAGGCCTTGAACACGTCGACCTTGTAGGTGCCCGCAACCTCGATTGAGTTATCCTCAAGCACTGTGGCCCGGCTTGTTGCCGTCACGCGGTACTCAATGCTATGAAAAGCAAACTGCATATCCTCGTTGTGCTCGAACATGAAACCGGTCCACCCGCTGTCCACGTCTAGGGTACAGGCAGATCCGGGCGATCCGGAACATCCATCCACTGCTGCCAATGTCATCTTGTTCAGCAGATCACTGACACCTGCCACGAAGCCTGGGTCGTCGGTGATCGCCGCCATCTGCAACCGATCCAATTGGTAATCAGACCCCGAGCGGCCCAACCAATGATCGAAGAGGCTACAGGCCACAGGCCCACGATGGCACGCAAACAACTGCACACCGATGGCCATATCCTTGAGCCCGTTGAATGAACTCCACGGCGTCATATAGTCCCAGAATCCCGCCTCCCGATACGGAGCGTGGCGATCCTGGTCATTGTCCGGCTGCGCCTTGCCAGTTGGGATCGTATATCTGACCGGCTTCTTCTCGTCTGAAAATGCCTTGTTTTCCTCAGCGTAACGGGCCTCCTGCTTCTCGTTGTCGTAGTCGGCGATGAGGCCGGTGGGGTCGGAGTGGGTGGTGGGGTTGTTGTTGGCGTAGTTGTAGCCGTTCCAGGATTGTGGGTTGGCCATGTCGAGGAGTGGGTCGACGCTGACGAAGCGGCCGGTGGTGGGGTCGTAGTTGCGGGCGCCGATGTCGGTGAGGCCGGTGGTGGTGTTGACGGGTTTGTTGAGGAAGCCGTGGTTGTCGATCCAGGGGTTGGTGGTGCCGAGGGGGTTGCCGTAGGGGTCTTGGGTGCGGCGGGTGACGGTGTAGCCGTTGGAAGCGACGGCGACCTGGTTGGTGCCGTGCACATCGGCTTTGAGGTAGGTCGGGTTCTCGCCGGTGTTGCGTACCGCGATGGGTGCGCCGTTGTGGGTGTAGTAGCGGGTGCCGGTGACCGCGCCGGTGGTGGTGTTGCGAACGATCTCCTGCCCCGGCAGGTAGAGAGTCGTCTTGCCCGGCTCGGTGCGGACAAGTTGACCACCGTCGGCGTCGTAGATGTAGCTGGAGTCGGTGGTGGCAGGGGTGCTGGGGTCGAGGTCGACGGTGGCGAGTCGGCCGGTGGGGTCCCAGTCGAGTTTCTGGGTGACGCCGGGCAGGGTTCGGCCGGTGGTGTTGCCTGCGGCGTCGTAGGTGTAGCTGGTGGTTGGGGGGCCTGCGGGACCGGTGGTCGTGGTGGATTTGACGGCGTGTCGGGGCCCGGTTTCGGTCGGCCCGAACGGGGTGTAGTTGGTGGTGGTGTCGGCGGTGACGCCGCCTGTGATCTGGTGTTGGACCTGTTTGGTGCGGGAGCCGGTCGGGTTGAATTCCCAGGTGGTCCAGTAGGGGGTGACGCCGCCGCCGACGTTGCCCGCTGCCGGTGTTGTCGCGCAGGCGTTTTCGGTGGCTGAGGTCCAGGCTTGGGTGAGACGGGCCAGGCTGTCGTAGTTGAAGCACTCGGTGCGCTTGGTGCTGGCGCCCTGGACGTTGTGGGCCTTGGTGAGATTCCCGGCGGGGTCGTAGGTGTAGACCACGTCGTCGATCTGGGGGGTCGCCTTGACGGCGGTCATGGTGATCTGGCTGACGCGGTGCGTATGTGTGTCGCGGCCGAAGGTGAGCGCGACCTGATCGAGACCGCCGAGGGCGTAGCGCAGAGGTTCACCAGCGCTGCTGTAGGTGGAGGCGGCGACGATCATGTTGACGCCGCGGGTGGTCAACGCTTGGCCGTGGCGGTCGTAGGTGAACTGGATGTTCTCCCCCGGCAGGCCGCCCGCATGTGCGGGTGTCACATACGTGGGCAGGTTCGTGCTGGTGTAGCCGAACTGGGTCTTGTAATCACCAGCTAGCCCGGTCTGCGCCGACGGCACAGTGACGATCTGGTCGACCGGCATACCGCGGCCGTTGTAGCCGGTGGTCTTGACCGTGTAGTCGACCCCCGGGCTGACGTGACGGGTGCTGGAGTGCAGCTTTCCCTTGCCGTTCAACGCGGTGTCATAGACCCACGACGCCAGCGTCGTACCGTCCTTCTTCGACGCGATCTTGCGACCCAGCTCGTCGTACTCATAGGACAGGACCTGGTTGAGTGCGTCGGTGGTGGAAGTGACCTGCCCGGCGAGGTCATAGGCGGTGGTAGAACGACCGGAATCCGGGTCCACGCGCGCGGTCTGGCGACCGAGGAAGTCGAACTCGAAACCCCACTTGATGTTCGCCGCGTCAGCCAACTCGACCAACTGACCGAGATCGTTGTACTTATAGGTCGTCGACTGCGGGCTACCACCCGACACGGTCGTGCCGTTGACTGTCGGCGCGGTCGTGTACTGGACCAGTGAAGTGGTCCGGCCACGCGCGTCAGAGACCACAGTGGACGGGACGCCACCCGCCGGGGGGATCGTGGTGACACGGTCACCGCCATAGACGGTGCTGACCTCACGGGTCACGGCGGCGCCCTTGAGTGCCTTCACGTTGACGGGCCGGCCCGCGCCGTCGTAGGTGGTGATGGTGCGGTCATCGACATTGGCCGCTGACACCGAGATCAACTCGGTGCCCGGGGCGTTGGTGGTGAGGTAACGGTTGTTAGACGCGATCGGCCAACCGTGGGAGTCGTAGATGACCTCGGCGACCACCCGGTTGTTGACCGCAGTCGGGTTGGCCACGTCATCGACCTGGGTCTGGCGCTGCCGCCCCAACGAGTCATACAGGGCGATCGAGGTCAGATAGTTCTCCTCGACCCCATTGTCGACCAGCGCCCGGGTAGTGACAGCAAGCGGGCCGTCGTTGCGCAACTTGTACTCGTACTTGACATTCGCCTTCGCCGTGGCAGCACGCCCGGGCTGCCACACCTCGACGACACGCCCGAGCTGGTCGTAGCGGGCCTGCGACACACGGCCAGCGACATCCGTCGTGGTGAGCGGGGTGCCGCGGCCGGGGGCGAGGGTGACGGTCGTGGTCTGGTTCTTGGGGTTTTTCGTGTCGATCTGCGACACGATCCCGCCGAGCAGCGGGGTGTAGGTGGTCGTGGTGGTGAAGTTGCGCGCGTCGGTGGTGGTCAGGACGCGGCCGGAGAGGTCGAAGGTCGCTGATCCGGTGGTCTGGTAAACCGGATTGCCCTGGGCGTCAAGTGAGGTCGCCACCTCGGCGCGAGTGGCGTCACCCGGACCTGGGACCGCGCCGAGGGTCGTGCTGCCGTCGTAGAACGTTTGCGCCGCGGCGGTGATCGACGTTTGCGGGCCGGAGGCCGGGCACGCGCCGGTCGACGCGATCGTCTGCTTGACCAACGTCTTGATCGTCGCGTGCGTCGCGTACTCGGTAGTCGCGCACAAATCCGTCAACCCGGTGGCCAAACTCGTCTGCGCAACCACCCGGCCAGTGCCGTCGAAGCGGCTGCGGGTTTCCGCGGTACGGGTGCCGCCGCCGGGAAGATCGGTGATGTCCCGGGAGCGCTCGGTCGCGGTGATCGTCGCAAACAAGTCGGGCAGCGGCTCGGCGCGATCACGGGTCGCGGTGGTGGCGACGGTGATCGGCGTGCTGATGCTCCGGGAGAGCCGCGCACCGCCCGCGCCGAGGAATGTCTCCGTCTCGAACGCGGTGCCCGCGTACTGATCGAGGTCGTCGACTTCCTCGTTGAGGGAGTTCTTGACCTTGACCGAGCGCGTGCCGCTGGGCAGCAATTTGTCGCCGTGCATGCCACGGAAATAGGTGCTCTTCGTGTAGGTCTGCTTGTCGAGCACGCCGGCGGTCGGCGGGGTGTACGCGGGGTTGCCAGTCAAGGTCTCGACCGTGGCGAAACCACGGAACTGCCCGTAGGTACGGTGCTCCGGTTTGACCAGTTCGTTGTCGTCGAAATGCCAGCCCGGACTCGTGTACTTGTAGTCGATGTACTGGGTGGGCGAACCGTCGCCACCCGTGGTGTCCTGCACTCGGACCTGCTTGACCACCCACTTGTGGAAGTAGTCCGGGGTCGGGTTCTGGTTGCCCGGCATGGTCCACTTGACCGGGTAACACAGACGCCCGTTGTTCGACAGCTCCGTGGGCACACTCAAGTTGGTGCACGCTGGTTGAGTGGTCTCGACCTCGTTGGTGTAGTCGACCTGGGTGTCGGCGCCGGTCTCGGAGCGCACGTTGCTCAGCCGCGGGAACTGCATCGGCGGCAGATCACCGCGCTCGGTGATGTAGCCCTCGACCCGGTTGTCCAGGACTGCGGCGTAGGAGAACGTCACCGGCGGGGTGGACAGCGGGGGCTGTGCCGCGTCGTAGCCGGTGTGGGTGATCGAGTCCAACTGCAGCGTGTGCTCGTCGGCTGGGTCCACGCTCGATTTGAGCGTGTAGGAGTCGACGAGAACGTCGGTGGTGCCCGACTTGTACGAGGTGTTGATCTTCCGCAGCCGTTTGGTCGACCAGAACGTCGGGGCGTGCACGTTACACGGGCTCACCGTGCAGTTCTGGTCGACCGGGACATCCCGCCACGTTTCCTTGTTCGCCGTGGTGAGCGTCACCGACGCGCAGGCGTCGCTGGGAGGATTGGCGTTGGGGTCGAAGGCCGTGCAGCGTCCGACGACCTCGAAGGTCACCTTGTTGGGCGCGGTCTGCCCGGCGATGGAACCGCCGGACTCGCGCAGGCCGTAGTCGACGTGGTCGAGCCAGCCGCCGCGGGTGTAGGGGGTGAGGGTGGTGGCGTTGTTGGCGCCGTAGGAGTTGGTCTCCTTGGTGTAGTAGTAGGCGGCGGCGTTGCCGTGGGTGTCGCGGACGTAGTCGAGGTTCCATCGCCACGCGTGGGCACACGCGGGCAGCGCGAGCGAGGCCGCGGACTGGCACTGGTGCCCGACCTCGAGTGGGTGGGTGACCGGGACGGTCCAGGCCGAGTTGGTGACGTTCGGGCCTGCGATGCCGGGCAGGCTGTCGCGACCGAACCAGTACTCGGTGCCGTCGGTGGTGGTGACCTTCCAGTGCTCACCATCACGAGCCCCATTGACGGCACCGGCGCCCAGTACTACCTTCTCGCCGTCGTCGGACTCGGGCACCCAGTTCGTCCCGTCGAACACCAGCGGGGTGGAGCGGCCGCCGAGGTTGAGGGTGACGATCGGCCCGGCCCAACACAGGTCTGGGGTCTGCCGCGCGGCGGGCACCGCGGGATCCTGGGAACAGGTGCGGTAGGTGCGTTCGATGAAGCCTGGTGAGTAGTTCCAGCCGAGACCGATCCATGAGGACTGGTTGTTGGTGCCCGAGGTCAGACCGTCCACACCGGACGAACCATACGACAGGGCGACGCTGGGCGCCGGGCCCGCCGCCGACGGAGGCACGCCGATCGGGTAGGACCAGCCGAACGACCCGGAATTGCCTGACACCGACCAGGTCCCGGACGGTGAAAGGGAACTCGCGGCATAATTGCCCTGCGGGCCGGCGGACTCGCCGACGCTCGCGACGACCATCTCGGTACCCGCCGCACCGGCCGACGACGGGGTGGTCAGCCCCTCGACGAGCGGCTCGCGGAGCGAGACGGTCGCCTCGACGTGCTGGGCGGCGTACTCGTTGCGGGCTTTGAGCGGGGTCTGGACCTGGCACTCGGGCTTCTCCGGAGTGACCAGCACGCAGGAAGGCAGCGTGACCAGGGTCAGGCGGGACCCGAAGTTCGCGCCCGCACCGGCGAATCCGGCGTAGTCGAGGTCCATGGTGACCGAGTCCACGGCGCCCTTGGTCGGAGACAGCGTGGTGATCACGCCGCTGACCCCGGCCCTGGTGGCGTGTTCCTTCGACAGCATCCTGACCCGCACGTCACCGGACTGGCCCTCGGCGCGCAGCCGCACCGGCAGCGACCCAGCCTGCCGCTCCTCGCCGTCGACGGCGACGACGGCCTCGCCGACGGCGGGCCAGCTCACCGACTGCGCGGCGGGGCGCACAGGTTCCTGGCGCGGTGCCGCGAGCGGCACGTCGACGTGCGGGATCACCTTCTCCGGGCGCAGCGCCGGGTGTTGGTTGGCGGCCACCACGGCCGGGGTCGACCCGGCGACCAGCGAGGCCACCAACGTCACCGCCAGCGCCGCCGCGACCGCGCGCACGCGTCCGCGCGGCCTAGTGACGACAGCGTTGAACAGCAAGTTATTCGACATTGTCCCGCCCCAGTGAGAACGCGAAGAACACTCCCCAGCGGCCGTACCTTAACCGAGCCGTCCGACAGTCGGAACCAGTTTCCCGGTAATTGGCGTCACAGCGTCCGGATTGCACCAAAGGGCAACTAGTCAGTAGTTAACCGAATAATCCGACAGTCGGTTGTTACAGTTTTCGCTATCGCATCCATCACACTTCCATGGATCATCTACCTGCGATTACAGTGCGCGCGACTGTGGTTTGCGGCCACACAAATCCTGGGGGATGTCATGCGCATCGGTTTTCTTACGTCCACGCGTTCCCGCGCACGCGGGAATCGCCTCGTCGGCGTGGTCGCCGCAATCGCGATCTTGTGTTCGACGACATCGAGCGTGACGGCGAACGCCGATCCGACCATCCCGCCGGAATCGCAACCACCTGCGCCGACATCGCCGGAATTCACCGCGATGGACCAAGCCAAGGAGAGTGGGCATCCGGTCGAGGTCCTCGAGCGGACCACCGAGACCAGCCAGGTGGTGGCCAACCCGGACGGCCGGTTCACCCTCACCACCAACGCCCAGCCGGTGCGCGCCCAGGAAAACGGGATCTGGCACGGGATCGACCTCGACCTCGTGCGTGAGGGCGACGGGCGGATCCGGCCGGAGACCTCCGCGGTCGACGTCGCGTTCTCTGGCGGCGGCTCCGGGCCCGCGATCACCGTCGCCGAGGGCGCCAACAAGGTCGACTTCTACTGGCCGACATCGCTGCCCGCGCCGACGATGGCGGGCAACGTGGCCACCTACGCGAACGTGCTGCCCGACGTCGACCTGGCCGTCAGCGCCAACGAGGTCGGCTTCTCCCAGGTCTTGGTGGTCAAGAACGCCACAGCTGCGGCGAATCCGGCGGTGCGGTCGATCTCGATGTCGGTGGCGACCACCGGTTTGACGCTGACCAAGGAAGCCAACGACGCGCTGACCGCCGTCGACGCGGCGGGCAACAAGGTGTTCGCCGGGGCGGCACCGGTCATGTGGGACTCCACCCGTGAGAGCGGCGCGGCGGCGCCCACCGCTACCGAGTCGAACAGTGGCGAGGTCACGCCAGTCGATGTCACCGCCACGACCCGCCCGGGCGCGACGGCGACGAGTGGGGTCACCGACATCGTCGTCACCCCGGATCTCAGCGCGTTGACCGGGCCGGACGTGGTGTATCCGCTGTACATCGACCCGAGCCTGACCCGCGACCAGACACAGTGGATCCAGGTCACCACCGCGGGCTGGGCGCACTACAACGCCACCCACACCGCCGCCGTCGGATACTGCAGCGGCTGGGCCGAATGCGGAACAGCGTTCACGTCCCGGTCGTTCTTCACGATGAACGTCGGCGAACTCAACACCCGCAACGGATACGACCCGACCATCTACGCAGCGCGGTTCTACGCGACCCAGACCCACGGCGCGCACCTGTGCACCGCCGAACCGGTCGACCTTTACCTGACCGGCGACTTCAACTCCACCACGACCTGGCCCGGCGCGGCCCAGGTCTGGCGCTGGCAGGACCAGGCCTCCTCCGGTGCGGGCGATCAATGCGAAGGAGCGGGCGGCGTCTCCTTCAACGTGTACAACGCGATCAAGATGAGCGTCGACCAGCCCACCAACTGGACCAACATCAACTTCGGACTGTTTTCGCCGAATGAGGGCAACCGCTACCAGTGGAAGAAGTTCGCCAACAACCCGCAGTTGGTCGTCGACTTCAACTACCCACCCAACACCCCAACCGACTTCAAGGTCAGCAACGCCGTCTACTGCGACGGCAAGGTCATCACCCCGGACAAACGCCCCACCGTGTCCGCTACCGCGACCGACAACAACAACCCGGCGCTGAACCTCAACCTGTGGATGGACCTGGTCAACAGCGGCGGCACCCAGATCGCGTCCATGACCACCGCACCGGTGATCGCCTCCGGCACGTACGGCTACTGGCCCCTGTCCTCCGACCTGGCCGACGGAGCCTACGGAGCTCGTGGCGTGGCGGAGAACCGCAACCCCGGCGGCTACCTCGCCTCACCGCTGAGCAGTCCGTTCCAGTTCACCGTCCACTCCACGCCACCCACGCAACCCAAGGTGTTGAGCCGGGACTACCCGAAGAACTATTGGGGCGCGTCGAAATCGGCCCCCGGAACGTTCACCGTGACCGGCACCGACGCCGTGGGTGCCGTGTACACCTTCGACGGCGGCCTCCCGCTGACGCCCGGAGCATTGGACTGCAACTACACCAAGGCATCGGTCGACAACGGACCCGGGTGGGCGGTGATGAATCAGGGCACAGCGACCTTCCAACTGCCCAATACCCTGCTTCCCGGCTACCACACGATCACGGTCCAGACATTCTCCGACGCCCACGTGCTGTCCGCGCCGTCGGAGAAGTACGTCTTCTACGTCGCGCCTGACGCGGGTCTCGCGACCCAGCGATCGCAGGCCGAGAGCCTCGCGCCGCAGCCCGTCGGCCAAGGCGTGACAATCTCGACCCAGACCGACTGCTGCGCCATCTCCTGGGCCGGTGGTTCGCAACTGCGGTTCGCCGGGACCGCGGTCGGCCAGAGCCTGACCCTCGACGTCAAGACGACCACCGCGGGCGACTACGACCTCGGCGTCGCGCTCACTCGGTCCACCGACTATGGGCAGATCGGGTTCACGCTCGACGGAGTGGCGGTCGGCCCGGCGAACTACGACGCCTACAGCTACCACCCCACGACCGACTTCGTCCCGTTGGGCAAGCAGCGGTTCGCCGCGAACACGGTCCGCAAGCTGAAGATCACCACCCTCGGCACCACGTCGACCGTCGCACCCAAGTACGCCGTCGGCATCGACCAGATCGTGCTCACACCGAGCGACCGCACCGAGATCGAGATCGCCAACACCGCGGGCGCGGGCACCCGAACGATGGAAACCAACCCGCGATGGTCCATGGGGTCCCAACTGCTCTACACCGGCAACGACACGGCGCGGACCCTCACCCTGAATTTCACCGTCCCCGGCCCCGCCGACGGCAGCGTCAACGCCGACTACGCGCTCAGCCTCGGGCTCACCAAACTCAACACCTACGGGAAGTTCACCGTCAAACTCGACGGTGAACCACTGCGCGACACCAAAAAGACCCCAGTCGACCTCAGCAGCTCCCAACCGCTGAGCATCCAACTCGACTTCACCGGTGAAGCGTCTTACAGCACCCCACGGGTCTTCCACGAACCCCTCGGCGGCGTACACCTCAAGTCCGGGGCCCATGTGTTGGAGTTCGAGGTCAGCGGCAGCTACCGCCTCGGCCTGGACTACCTCGCGGTCACCCAGGTCAGCAGCGCCACCGAAGCCAGCTTCGACGCCGCGATGAACAACAACGGCGTCACCGCCCAAAACGTCTCCGGCGACCTCGACATCATCAACAACACCCTGTCCGTCGACACCCTCAACACCGCAGGACTCGGCACCGGGGCGAAGGTCGCCATCCGCGGCGCGACGTTCACCATGCCGGACTGGTCATCGGCCAAGGACAACGTGATCGCCACCGGCCAGACCATCCCGCTCGAACCCGCCCAGCGGATCAAGGCATCCGCGGTCGGCATGCTCGTCACCGCGACCTGCGCGGGCACCCCGGACGCGCAAGCGAAGATCACCTACGCCGAGCCCAGCGGCACCGGCGGCGCCGAACGGTTCACCACACCGATGGTGCCCGCCGTCGGTGACTGGATCACCGGAACCGACCGCGACACCGCCGCCGTGCTGCCCTCCCGCCTCAGCAAGGGCCTCACCGACCTCACCGCGCGGCCGAGGATCTACGCGATCTTCCTGCCCGCCGACCCCAACCTCACCCTCAAGCAGATCACCCTGCCCCGCTACGGGTTCATGCCCGGCACCGAGTGCCAGCCATCGCTGCACGTGTTCGCCATCGCACCCGTCCCCGTCCAACCCACGGTGTGGGTCGGCGGATGGCAGGCATCCGCCGACGCCGCCGTACCGCCACCCGTGGCAAGCGGGTTCGCCGGCCAAACCCTGCGCACGGTCGTCCACCCCAACGTCACCGGCACCAGCGTCCGCGTCAGGCTGGCCAACCCGTTCACCACGACTCCGGTCACCATCAATGCCACGTCCATCGGCAAACGCACCGGTACCGGCACCGACATCACCGGCACACCCACACCGATGACCTTCGGCGGCCAGCCAGTGGTCACCATCCCCGCGGGCGGTGAGGTCACCAGCGAGGCGGTCGGCTACCCAGCCAACGCCACGGACCTCGTCGTGAGCATGCACCTGCAAACCGCGGTCACCCTGGCGCCACACCACCCGTCTGCCACGGCCACTACCGCCATCGTCACGGGCAATCACACCGCCACGACCACCCTGACATCGCCGACGACCGTGTCCGGTACCTACTTCCTGTCCGCTGTGGACATCAGCACCACCTCCACACCGACCGACAACACCGGCACCGTCGTCGTCATCGGCGACCAGACCAGCGGCACCGCACCTTCGGCCACCGGCACCTGGGCCGACCGCATCACCGGCAACCTGCAACCCACCCAGGGCCTCAACAACGCCAGCCGCGTCGGCAACACCCTCGGCCACTGGAAACTCGACGGCACCCTCAACGACTCCGCGGGCACCACCAACCTCACCACCGCCGCCGGTACCACCACGTACGCCATCGACCCCGAACCCAAGCGCGGCAACGTCGCCACGTACAACTTGGCCACCGTCCAGACCACCAGCGGGACGCTGCTCAACACCCAAGGCAGCTACGGCATCGCCGCATGGGCCAAGCTCACCGACACCAACGGCTACTTCACCGCCGCCTCCCAATGCGGCACCTACGCCTGCGCGTTTTACCTGCAATACAACCAAAACATCGGCAAATGGGTGTTCATCAGCCCCAGCAACGACGCCGCCGCCCCCGCCTCATTCGCCTCCGTCAACGGGCCCACACC
Source organism: Actinokineospora sp. (assembly GCA_035540215.1). Lineage (GTDB taxonomy): Bacteria > Actinomycetota > Actinomycetes > Mycobacteriales > Pseudonocardiaceae > Actinokineospora. Next base: position 38,671 of record DATLIA010000379.1, read on the forward strand.
AACGGTGGGCAAATGGACCCACCTCGTCGGCACCTACGACGCCGGCGCCAAGACGATGTCGCTCTACGTCGACGGCGTACTCCAGGGCAGCACCACCAACGCCACACCGATCAACGCGAGCGGCCCGCTCGCCATCGGCGGCGGCAAACTCGCAGGCGGCGGCATGCTCGTCGGCAACTACTTCAAGGGATCCATCAGCAACGTCTGGGCCTTCAACCGCACCGTCACCGCCGACGAAGCCCACCGACTCGCCAAGGACTCCCCCACTCAACTCACCCCACCCACCACCACCGACGCGCTCGACGAACTCAACCGCACCGCCTACAACTCCCCGCGCCTGCAATCGGTCATCGTCGCCGTCGGCACCAACGACCTCCTCGAGGACAGCCGAACCGACGCCGCAGCGATCAAGGACGACCTGCGCAAGCGGCTCATCAATCTCGCCCTCACCGCACCCTCAAGCCTCACCAACCGCACCGCCCCCAACGGCGCACTCGTGCGGATGCATCTCACCACCATCCCCCCACTCGGCCTGCCCGCCACCGACCCACGCGAACAAGCCCGCCGCGCCCTCAACGACGACATCCGCCTCAACTACAGCGACTACCACGCCGACCAGGTCATCGACGTCGCCAACACGGTCCAAGTTGACGACCTCACCAACGGCCACCTCATCAAGGCCGCCTACCTCACCAACGGCAAACCCAACGACGCGTACCACGCAGCCATCGTCGCCGCGTTCAACCCAGGATCAGTCCCCGTCAGGTTCTGATCCCCAGATCACCAGATGCGGCAAGTTGCCCCCAGGCGTCACGGTCGGGCAACATCAGACTTGGGTGTCTACGCGCACACGCCCCGACCCACTAGGCCTGGGTCGGGGCGTGCTGCGTTTCAGGCGGTGAAACGGCCTTCCCGAACGGCCGCGACGAACGTGCGGCCTCGGACACCGGACAGCTCTAGCACTGGTCCGGTGACGTTCTTCGAGTCCCGGATGCCGAACAAATCGTCGGCACGCCCGATCTCGACACACGAGCCATTCGCACCGCCACTGAAGGTCGACTTGCGCCAAGCCAACTCGACGCAGGACCCGCTCTCACCACCGCTAAAGGTCGACTTGCGGAACTCTGCATTGGCCCAGGGGGCTTCGATCATGTACTCACCTCCTTCATTGCTCGCTTGATGATCGCACGCGAGCTCTTCGGATCGGCCGCGAGCGCATGCAGCCTGGTCAAGGCCCGTCGATACGCCGCGATCTCCTCCTTCTTCTCGATGTAGGTGCCGCCGGTCAGCAACTCGACGTAGACCAGACCAGGATCGCCTTCCATCTCCGGCGGGAACGTGAGCACCGTGAACGCTCCACAATCTGCGGCTGGGCTCGGGCCAGCATCGAAGGGAAGGATCTGCAGGTCGATCCTCGGGCGCATCGACAGCTTGACGAGGTGCGCCAACTGGTCGTACATGACCTTCGCGTCCCCGCGCCTCCGATACAGGACGGATTCGTCCATGACGGACGTCAAGTGCACGGGGGATGCGTCTCGGGTCAGGACCTGTTGCCGCCCCATCCGCACGTCAACCAACTGGCCGACCTGCTCATCCGTGAGATCCGGATTGCCCCGGATGACAGCTTCGGCGTAGTCACGCGTCTGGAGAAGTCCGCGCACGTTCGCATTGTCGTAGCTGGAGAGTTCGGTCGCGCCGTCTTCCAAGCCGAGGAACAGGTCGAACCAGTCGGGTACGTTGCCGGACAGCGGCTTCCACCAGTTGGTCGCCTTCCGCGCGGCGTCGAGCAGTTCGCGCATGAACGGGATCCGGTCCTGCTGGCCGTAGAGGCCCAGCAGTAGCTCAAGGTCCGCCGCGGGCGGCAGTTGCTCGCCGGTCTCGATGTTGCTGATGTGCGCGATGGTTCTGCCGACGCGCTTGGCGGCGTCGCCCTGCCTGAGCTTGGCCTCAAGCCTCCATCGCTTGAGCGACAGCGTGATCATCCGTTTGAAGAGCGCCGGGCTGCCTGATCGCAGCGATGGCGGGAGTCCTGTCTCGTTCACGGTGCCACCCTTTCGACTCTGCCAGTCCGACGGCGGATTAATCACCCCATCGGATGTACAGGTTCGGATTGACGGTCTTGAATCAAGCAGTCAGATTATATGCAGGCTGATTCGAGCTACGCAGAATCTAGCCTCCAGGGACGCCGTGGGCGTAGGCACCCCTTCCGCTACCCGCGGCGTTCCTGGCCATTGCCTGAGCAGCACCTGGAGGCGTTCATGTCAGCGGTGCGATCTACAGCCGACGGGCGGGTGGCGACCCAGATCCGCCCGCTCGTCGGGGTTCCATCCCCATTCCCGGCATCCCACCCCTGCTCGTGCGGTCGCGTGGCACCCGCCTCCCGTGCCGCGCGCCCGAGCACTGCGGATGCCTTCCCGGCCGGTCCGCGCGACCATCCACCGACCGCCCTGACCACACGGGCGCAGTCGTGCGGACCGGCCCTCCCGCCCCGGTGGTCGCGATGCGCCTACCGCTGATCACGCTGCTGAGCCGCCTGCGGTGGCAGCGCGACCCCACTCTGTGGACCGTCCGCTGCCGCGACCACCAAGGACGCAACACCGTGGTACGGGTCCACATCCGCGCCGAAGGGGTCGTCCTCGACCCGTCGCGGACGGGTGCCCTCACCTTCACCCCACCGGCCGTAGGTCGACTGCGTGCCGCGCTCCGCGACGCCGTGGTCGCCCACGCCGTACTCGCTGGCTCCACGACCAAGGACACCTTCGATGCCCCTACCGAAGTCGCCAATGCCGACGCGGCCTGACCTGATCCGCGGCCTGCTGGCCTACAAGCAGCACGGCTGGGACGCGTTCACCGACGAACACGGCAACATCATGATCGGCGTCGGCGAACACTTCGACGCCATCACCTTCCCCCAATCGCTTGCCACGACGATCACCGACGCACTACCGAACGCCCCCTTGTTCCTCGACGCGTCGACCCACCGCTGCACCCTGCTGACCAAGCAGGCACCCCGCGCGCTCGCTCTCCCCGCGGCTCTCCGTGAGGCACGAGTACGGGCGCTGCCCCGGCACACCCCACTGTTGCTGCCGCTGCCCGCCGGTCTCGACGTCGACCGGCACTGGCTGACCGACCCGACCCCACACCACCTGCCGTCGTGGGCGCGCGCGATCGCCGCCATGTTCCGCACCACCCTGCGGTGGTCGCGCGCATAGACGCCGACGCCCCGGCTGTCCCGCCCAGGGAGATCACCGTGACCTACCCCGCCGAACCGGCGCGACTGTCGTGGGGCAGCAGTCCCTACTACCGCGGCCGCGCCCACCTTGTCGCCGCATGCTCCCCGCGCGCCCTGTGCGGAACCCTCATCGAGACGACCGCCACCAAGCCCGTGCCACTGGTCTGCCCGGAGTGCGCGATCACCTATGCCGACACCACGGTCGCCCGCATGGTCGCGGACCGCACGGGCTGGGACCAGTGGTGATTGGGACGCGGATCACTCGATCGTGAGCTATCTGGTTGCCCCCTCACCGCTCTTCTATGGTCAGACACGTAGAGGCGGGTCGATCGGGGGATCACATGAGGTCAGTCGGAGTCGTCGCGGCCGTGCTGGCCTGTATGTGGTGGGCCGCCGCTCCCGCGCTCGCGGAGGGGGAACCTCGGCATTCGCGGGGTCGGCGGGCCAGGAGACCTACCGGCCGGGTGAACCGATCACCCTGCGGTGGCGGTTGACCAACAACGGGACGACGCCGTGCCGCGCGACGACCGAGGCCGCGGGGTCGGTCATGGTCACCGCGGTGACGCGGGATGGCACGGCGGTGCCGCGCTCACTCACCAAACCGCGCTATGACGGCGATCCGGGGGCGCGGGTGCTGGCCGGGTTGACCCCGCTCGCGCCGGGTGCGGGGGTCGACCTGGCGATGGCCGTCACCGCGGAGGCGACAGCCGACGCCAACACCCACCACCGTTCGACCGTCTCTACCGCGAATACGGCAAGAGCTGGCGCGTGACGGACTCCCTGTTCGACTACGCCGCGGACGAGTCGACGGCGACCTTCACCGACCGCTCGTTCCCGGGCAAGGCCGTCACGGCCGCCGACCTCCCGAACCGCGACGCGGCCGCGGCGGTGTGCGCGTCGATGGGTGTGACCGACCCGCGCCTGCTGGAGGAGTGCACCCTCGATGTCGCGCTGACCGGCATGTCCTCCTTCGCCACCAGCGCCGCCGCCACCCAGACCGCCGTGGACGCGGGCCCACTGAGCGACGGCGGCGTCCGCTCGGGCACGCTCGCCCCCGGCGAGACCGCCTCGTACACCTTGGCTTTGGACGGTGCGACGAAGTTCGCCATCGCCGACGTCAGCGGCCAGGTCGAGTTCAAGGTCACCGGCGAGGTCACCAGTCCCCTGCTGCCTGGCGACCACCAGTTCGGTGTCGCCCCCGGCGACCACCACCTGCAGGTCACGGGCACGGGTGACTACCACTTCCGCCTGGTGACGCTCAAGCCCCGCACCCTGACGGCCCGCGTCGGCGAGCCTGTGACCGGCCGCGTCGACCGGCCCGGCCGGGTGGACATCTACCGGGTGGACCCCGCGGGCGCGGATCGTCTGCGGATCACGGGAACCCTTGCGAGGACGTGCACTACGGGATCGTCGAGGCGACCGACGAGCCCAGGATCTTCACGCCGTACCAACTGTGTTGGGACGTTCCCTCACCACATCTGGAGGTCGGCGAGTACGTCATCGTCGTGTGGAGCGAGTCGGCCAAGACACCCGACTACCGCTTCACAACGGAGGCGGGTTGACGCCCGGCAACCACCACGGGTCGACGCAATGCTCGATCGCGTAGGGATCGGCCATCGTGACCACCAAGAACCACGCGTAAGCCCAGGTCGAAACCACCACCACAACCAGCACCGATGCGAGCGCAAACAACCCCCGCGCACGCCCTAGTCGAAACTGCCTGACGATGAGCATGGTTCCGAACCATGTCAGGCAAACGGCACCGACCCAGAAGGCAGGGAACACAAGAATCCCGATGAACAGTCCACCCGCGTCCGTCGCTTGACATGACATCATGTGCGCGAGTGGAATCCGGTGCGCCACGAACCACCAAGCCGAGGACACCACCAACAGACCCAGCACACGTCCGACAATCAACGCCACGCACCGAACCCAGCGCGCGACATGACGGGGCCCGGCTGTTTCCACGTCCACTGGCACTGTCGTTACGCTAGACGAGCGGCCTACGGCTGGTTTCTCCGTGGCCCTGTACTAGCTTGCGGCGGTAGTCACCTCTGCCAACCGCGCGTCCAGGAACTCGCGTTCGGCGTCGTTCTCCGCCAACTGCCTGGCCGCCCGGTAAGCCGTCTCCGCCTCCGTGGTGAACAGCAAGTAGATCACCGTCAGCGCAGCGCCGAACCAGCTTCGTCTTGCTACGCAAGCAAACGAAATCGTGACAGGGTCCGGGAGGATGCTTCAATTCCGCAATAACGCCCCCGGTTCGAGTCCGAGCGCAACTAGATCTCGTTCGACCCGGGACACGAATGCACGGCTACACCGCTCGACTTCCGTCCAGCCGACGGGAACGCTCGACCGACCAGGGGCAAAAATCGAGGTGAACGTCCAACCTGATTTCGTGTGCCGGAGAGCGACTGAAGCAGGTTCCTCGAATGACATCGAGTTAAACTCGAAGTCTCCTCGATTCGGATCATTTAGCCAAATGAGCAAATGGCGGGCAAATTCGACTACCGGGAACGCAGATTCCCGGTAGATGAGTACTCCATTGTTCTCCTCCATGCGGAAGTCGGCATCGAGGGCGACGAGGTAATCGGCTTGCGTGGTACCTCGAAGTTCATCGGAGTTGAGGTGATCGTAGGTCATCAGCATCGGGTTTCACCTTGCCAGCACAGGGAATGCGTTGATCACACGGCCATCGTCTGTGAGTCGACAAGACTCAGCCCGGCATCCGCTCCAGAATCAGATCAATCTCGGATTCGATCTCTTGGTCAGCAGCAAGGTGAACATGCGTCCCATCACCTACGCTCTCCTGCGCGAGCGTAAGAAGGTGTCGCGCCAACGACGTTAGCCCCGCACGGTTGGCCTTGATTAGCACTTCGAGCGGAGCCGCAGAGACCGCGATCTCAAATCCTTCATCCCACGAGAAGCGCAACCCTTCATCAGGCCGATAATCGGGGATGATAATTACCTGCTCCATTGACGGCTCCCGACTAGTTGACTAGCGACTTGGTGTCCCTGTCGTATGAGTACGACGTGCTGGGTCGCAAGCATCGTCGTGTGGAGCGAGTCGGCCAAGACAGTTGGCTACCGCTTCACCACGGAAGCAAGCTGACCCGCCTACTGTCTCCCAAATCCATTCTGGTCCATAAGGGACGTCAGCTCGCCACGATTGGCGGGTAGGCCAAAGTCACGTAGGAGAAGCTTGAAGTTGGCCAAGGTCGCACCTCGGACCTCAGTCTCCGGCGACTGCAGCAGGGCCGCTATGAGCCTGCGCTGCCGGTCATCGAGTGGCCGCGCTCCAACGATGCCCGCCCCGGATGGGAAAGCCATCTCGAGCGCTCGGCCCATGACTGGCAGTGCGTTTGGTCCTGACACGACCGGGATGCGCCGCAGGAGAGCGTCGAACACGCGGTCGGCGTGGCGGTCACCCACCTGGCCCAGAGCGAGCCCCGCATACCCGGCGAGATCGCCATCGAAGAACGGCACTCGGGCATCGTTGTCCGCCCTTCCCGCGACCCAGGTGAGCAGTTCTTCGATGACGACGTCGTCAGCCGACGGACCAGCGGTACCCGCCAGGCCGATCGCGGCGCCCCAGCGGACCAGTGGTCGGTCATCGGTCAGCGCGCCTTGATCCACCACACCGCCCAACAAGCCGATGGCCACCCATGCGGTGGCCTCAAGGACCCCGGTGGAGGTCGCCGTGTGCGTCAACGGGCTCAGCGCGACCAAGCTGCTTGGCGCCTCTTCGGGAAACCAAGCGAGCGCGTACGCCGCCCGGGTGCGCAGAGCCATGTCGCTGTCCGCGAGCAGCGTTCTGAACAGCGGGACTCCAGCACGCACTGAGTCGTACGCGGCCGCCTCGTCAGGGCCTGCCGCACGGAGGTCGTCGACCGACAGCGGTTGCGGCAGCCAGCACTCGTCGTAGCCGATCGCGATCGACGTCAGGAGTTCGAGGACACCCACCCGGTTCACGGTGTCCTCGGCGGCGAGCACCTCCACCAGAAACGGCGTGGCGTGGGAAGCCGCCTCGTATCGGCTGCCCTGGTGGAAGATGTTGCCGAAGAGGCGCCAGAGGCCGTCATCACGCGTCTTCGCGTCCGGCGACCGCAGTGCGCGGACCTGGTCCGGCACGTCGGTGGCCGGGCCATAGGCGTGCTCCAGCCCGGCCCAGTCGACTTCATCAAGTCTCTTCAGCACAACCACATAATGCAGCGTGCTGGGGAAAGAGATTCGGCCGGCTAGCTGGCGGCTGTGGTCACCTCGGCCAGGCGGGCGTCCAGGAACTCTCGCTCGGCGTCGTTCTCCGCCAGCTGGCGGGCCGCCCGGTAAGCCGTCTCCGCCTCCGACCACCGTTCCAACCGCCGCAACAGATCCGCCTTCGTCGCGGGCAGATAGCGGTAGCCCGAAAGCCGTCCATCGGCCTCCAACGCCTCGATCTCCGCCAACCCGGCCGCGGGCCCATCCACCATCGTCACCGCGATCGCCCGGTTCAGCGACACCACCGGTGACGGCCACACCTGCAGCAGCGCGTCGTAAAGCACGATGATCTGCGGCCAGTCCGTGTCCGCGTACGTCGGCGCGGTCGCATGCAACGCCGCGATCGCGGCCTGGATCGCGAAACGACCCGGGTTGCCGCCGCGCAAGGCGTCCACCACCAGCCGATGGCCCTCCGCGATCGCCGCGCGGTCCCACTGGGAGCGGTCCTGGTCCTCCAGCAACAACAGCTTGCCGTCGGCGTCGGTTCGGGTGGCCTTGCGGGCGTCGGTGACCAGCAGCAGCGCGAGCAGACCCCACACCTCACGCTCGTCCGGCATCAGCTCACGCAGCATGCGGGTCAGGTCGAGCGCCCGTTGGACGAGGTCCGCGCGGACCAGGTGTTCACCGGACGGCGCGGTGTAGCCCGTGGTGAACAGCAGGTGGATCACCGTCAGCACCGCGTCGAGCCGGTCCGGGAGTTCCCCGGCGGCCGGGACTCGATAAGCGATCCTGGCGGCGGAGATCTTCTTCTTGGCCCGGGTGATCCGCGCGGCCATGGTCGCCTCGGTGACCAGGAAGGCCTGCGCGATGTCGCCCGTGCTCACCCCGCACACCAGGCGCAGGGTGAGGGCGATCTGCGCTTCCCCGGACAGCGCCGGGTGGCAGCAGGTGAAGATCAGGCGGAGGCGGTCGTCACGGATGACGTCGCCGGTGGAGTCAAAGTCCATGTCGGCCTCGTCCGGTTCCACGAGCAGCGGTAGCTTCGAGCGGAACACGTTCTGCCGGCGCAAGGCGTCCAACGCGGTGCGTTTGGCCACGGTGGTGAGCCAGGCGCCGGGATTCTTGGGGATGCCGTCGCGCTCCCAGACCTGCAAAGCGGTGGCGTACGCCTCTTGGACGCACTCCTCGGCCAGGTCCATGTCACGCGCGACCCGCGCCGTCGCGGCGAGCACGAAGGCCCACTCGCGACGGTGCGCGTCGGCGACGGCACGTTCGATCTGGGTCATGCCAGGCGAGGTTACTCGGCGGGCGGCTCGAAGATCGGCCGCACCTCGACACCGCCACCGGGCGAGGTCGGGACCAGCTTGGCGATCTCCAGCGCGGCGTCGAGGTCGGGCGCCTCGATCTGGAAGAACCCGGCCAGCACCTCCTTGGACTCCACGAACGGGCCGTCGGTGATGGCGCCGCCGCGGATCGCGGTCGCGGTGGTGCTGGGCTGCAGCGCCTGCGGGTTGACGATCTCCACGCCGCGGGACTCCAGCTCCTTGCCGAAGGCCACCTGCGCGTCGATCTCCTCCGGGGTGATGTCCATCGGGTCGGCGGGGGCGGGCGAGTAGAGCAGGATCGCGTACTGAGCCATGTCAGGCTTCCCTTTCTCGGATCTCTTTGGGGCTACACACATACGACGAACGGGAACAACGGAAATCGACAGAACGAAACCACGACTCAGGCCGACTCCGCGAGGGAGTCGGCCTGAGTCGTGGCGAGTGGAACAACTATCAGGCCGCTTCCTCCGCCGCGACCGGCGCCACCGGCGCCGATTCGTCCGCGGGCTCCTCGGCCGGGGCCTGCATCGCGCCGAACGGCTGGACGTGCTTGAGCCGCGTGCCGACGACGACGGCCATGATGCCGAGCAGGACGGCGCCGACCGCGGCGACGACCTGGACACCGCTGGTGAACGCCTCACGCGCGGGTCCCAGCAGGGCCGCGGACAGCTCCGGCGACAGGTTGCCCGCCGCCACCGTGGCACCGGCGAGGCTGTCCTCGGCGACCGCGGCGGTCTCCGCCGACAGACCGGCGGGCAGGTTGCCCGAGATCTGCGCGCCGTAGATGGCCGAGCCGAGGGTGCCGAGGACCGCGAGGCCGAGGGTGCCGCCGAACTCGTTGGCCATCTGCGCCAGCGAACCGGCCGAACCCATCTTCTCCGGCGGCGCGGACGTCACCACGAGCGTGGTGCCGAGACCGGCCATCGGGGCGCCGCAGAAGGCGATCACGGCGAACCCGACGATCAGGAACGTGGTGCCGCCGGACGCGCTGACCTGGGTCAGCACCGCGAGCGTCGCCGCCGCGCCGATCAGGCCGATCGCGATGACCGTCGCGGGCTTGAACCGGTTGGCCAGCTTGGGCGCCACCGCGAAACCGACGGTGCCGCCGAGCATGCCCGGCACCATCGCCAGACCGGCCTCCAGGGTCGTCATGCCCTGCACCAGCTGGAAGTACAGCATCATCAGCAGCATGATCCCGCCGCCGATCATGCTGTAGGACAGCTGACCGGCCAGCGACGTGCCGATGGTCTTGTTCTTGAACAGGCTCAGGTCCAGCAGCGGGTCGCTGATGGTCTTCTGCCTGCGCACGAAGACAATCCCGGCGATGAGGCCGACGACGACCGCGACAGCCGCGCCGACGTCCCAGCCGTCGCGGGCCAGGGTCTTGATGCCGTAGATGACCGACAGCAGGGCCACCAGCGACAGGCCGACACTGGCCAGGTCCGGCTTGCCGGGCTGGCCGTTCTTGAACTCGGGCAGGTACTTCGGGCCCAGGATCAGCGTGGCCACCATGAACGGCACGCCGAGCAGGAACACCGAACCCCACCACCACTGGGTGAGCATGGCGCCGCCGAGGACGGGGCCGAACACGGCGCCCAGGGTGAACACGCTGCCCCAGATGCCGAACGCGGTGCCCTGCTGCTTCGGGTCCTGGAACAGGGTGCCGATGAGCGACAGGGTCGACGGGCCGAGGGTGGCACCGGCGATACCCAGCAGCGCACGGGCCCCGATGAGCACCTCGGGTGTCCACGCGTAGGCGCACAGCAGCGAGGCGACGGCGAAGCAGGCGCAGCCGATCATCAGCAGCTTGCGGCGGCCGATGCGGTCACCCACGGTGCCCATCGTGACCAGGAACCCGGCGAGCAGGAACCCGTAGATGTCCATGGCCCACAGCTGTTCGATGCCGGTCGCGCCGAGATCCGAGGACAGATTCGGCAGAGCGAGCATCAGCACGAACAAGTCGATGGCCATGACGAACGTGGGCAGGGCTAGCACCGCCAGCCCCAACCACTCGCGGCGTCCCGCCTTGGCAGGCGCGGTGTTGGCAGTCACTGTCTCATTCCTCTCGTCGTCCTACACACCTACGACGAACGAGCCACTGTGGAATCGACACTCGACCCCCAGTGTCTTGCGCCGCAGAACCCTCGTGCCTCGACCGATGCACTCGCCGACGCTGGTGTCACCTCTGGTCAATTACATTCTGTAGCGATTCGGGTACCAGCAACCAGTGCGTGTGGCACCGATCGGGTATGCGTTTCTCACGCACGTTCCGCGGTCAGGAACACGAAGGTGCCCTCACCCGTTTGCTCTTCGGTGATCCGCAGGCCCGCGGCCTCGAACCACTGGTGCAGCTCGTCGAGCTCGAAGAGCAGGTGGCCCTCCGGACGGCTCGGGAAGAACTGCCACTCCTGGAAGTGCCGCGCGACCTGGTCGTCGGACCAGATGAAGGTCATCATCGTCATCGTGCCGCCGGGCTTGAGCACCCGGCCCATCTCGGCGATGGCGGCCTCGGCGTCGTCCGGGAAGGCCTGCAGCGCGTTCCAGCAGTTGAGGCCGCCCAGCACGCCGTCGGCGAAGGGCAGGTTCAACGCCGACGCCTTGACCGCGGGCACCTCGGGCAGCGCGCCGCGCAGCACGTTGAGCATGGGCAGCGCCATGTCCAGCGCGATGAGCCGGTCGGAGCCCACGGCCCCGGCGACGATCTTGGTCCAGCGGCCTGCACCCGCGGCCAGGTCCAGCACGGGACCCTCGGCCGGGTGGCTGTGCCGGGCCAGGTAGGCGTCCTCGTCGGCCGGGCTGACCTGGTCACCCCAGTTGCCGCCCGCGATGCGCAGGTAGTGCGGACGCAGGACGGCCTCGTAGTACAGGCCCATGGTCGGCATCTCGGCGAGCTTCTGCAGCAGGTCGTTGGTGGCGTCGTCGGCCTCCTGGCCCTCGCGCACACCCGCGCTGAGGTCGAGGATTCCGTTGGCCACGGCGAACTTGGTGCCGTCGGTCGAGCGGACGCCCGCGTCGGTCACCTCGAGCGGCGCGTGGCTGGTCGGGCAGCGCAGGACGTCGGCGTACTTGCCGAACACCGACACGATGTCGTCCGACGGCGTCGGCAGCACGACGGCGTCCTCGGGGAACGACGGGTTGTAGCGCGAGGCGGGCACCCGGTTGACCACCGAGTAGTACGCGCGGGCACCGGTGTAGCCCAGGACGGTGCGGGTGTCGTTGTCCCAGTTGGTCTTGATCTGCTCCTCGGTCAGCCCCTTGATCCAGGCCTGGGAGAAGTCCTTCTCGTCGTCGCCGAGCGCCCAGGTCGACGGCGCGGGCCACACCCGGCCCAGGTCCGGGTTCGCCAGGTCGACGTCGGCCAGCGCGCGCACGATGCGGCTGTGGTCGTCGGCTTCGAGGTCCCACGGCTCGATGCCCGCGATGATGGCGGCGCGGTCGGCCGGGAAGTGCGACAGCAGATACAGCAGCGCCAGCGACAGCGGCTGGCCCTTGCTGGTCGTCGGGATCAGGTCGAGGTAGACGTCCAGGCCCGCGCGCACGGCCTTGAACACCGGGCCCTCGGCGGGCCACTCGGCCTCGGCGAGCACGCCGAGCAGGACAAGCGCGTAGCCCTGGCGGTCGGGGTCGAGGTCCTCCAGCTCGGCGAGCAGGACCGGCACGCCGGTGGTGGCCGCGGCTGTCGCCCCATCCCGGGTCCACAGCGCGGCCACGAGCCGCGCGTACTCGGCGTCGACCCGGCCCTCGGGCGCGTCGGTGAACGCCTTGACCAGGTCGGCGACGGTCGAGCGGATGATGGAGTCAGTCATCGTTGCGGGTCCCTTCAACGCGGCTTGCGGGCGGAGACGATCACGTAGCCGATCTGGTCCTTGCGGGGCGCGTAGAAGCCCATGTTCATGCGGGAGAAGTCGGTGACGGTCTGCTCGCCGAACTTCGCCGCGATCTCGGTGCGCCTGGTCATCGCGGCCTCCAGGTACTTGGCCTTCATGCCGTAGACCCGGGGCCCGCACTGGGTGAACTCCTCGACGGCGAACCCCGCCTCGGCGGTCAGCTCCAGCCAGCGGTCCAGCGTCGGCAGCTCGGTGAGCTTGAGCGTCGACATGAACTTGGCGACCCGCTCGGGGTCCTTGTCGCTGCGCAGGCTGAAGTCGGAGAACGTGACCCGGCCACCGGGCTTGAGCACCCGGAAGAACTCGGCGAGCACCTGCCCGAGATCGGGGGCGTTCTGCAGCGACTCAAGGGCGAGGACGGCGTCGAACGTGTCGTCCGGATAGGACAGTCCGGTGAAGTCGCCGTACTCGAACTTGACGCCCTGCGCGCCCGCGGCGGCGGCCCGCTCGTTGGCCTTGTCGATCTCGAAGTTGCTGACGCTGACCCCGGTGACCCGCGCGCCGTACTCCTTGGCGACGAAGATCGCCGTCTCGCCGGGGCCGCAGCCCGCGTCGAGCAGGTGCTCGCCGGGGCGCAGGCCGAGGGTGGCGGTGACCTTGCGGCTGATCCGGTGCAGCGCCTCGTGCAGCGGCGCGTCGTCGTCGCGGTCGTACCAGTACCACATGTGCAGCTGGCCGTCGCGGATCTCGTCCTCGATGGGCGAGCGCTCGTCGTAGTGCTCGCCGATTCCCGCCGAGTCGATGATGCTCATGGCTTGGGCGACTCCGTTACTCGGTAGGTGATGTGGGTGACGCCCGCGCTCGCGGCCACGTCGGTGATCTCCAGACCGCCCGCGACCGGGCCGTCGAACAGCCGCACGCCGCCGCCGAGCACGACCGGCACGTGGTGGATCCGCACCTCGTCGACCAGGCCCGCGGCCAGGTACTGGCGGGCCACGTCGGCCCCGCCCATGATGTAGACGTCCTTCGTCCCGGCGACCATGAGCGCCTTGGTGAGCGCGCTCTTGACGCCGTCGGTGACGAACGTGAACACACCGGTGGGCGGGGCGGGATCGTGCGTCAGCACGAAGACGGGTACCGCGCCGAGCGGGCCGATGCCCCAGCCGTTCGGACCAGCCGACGAGTTGTCGTAGGTCCGTTTGCCCGCGATCACCGCGCCCGACTCGGTGAAGAGTCTACTGAGGACTGGATCGGCCGCGGCACCCGCGGCGATCCAGTCGTGCAGCACGTCCCCGCCGACGCCCAGCGGTGCGTCCTGACTGTCGTCGGGGGCGGTGATGAAGCCGTCGAGCGACATGGTGATGTCGAGGACGACCCGGCCGTTTCCCATGTCCACCATCGTCTTCCGCCCAGGTCACCGGCACATCTCCCCGCTTGCCCTGTCGCCGCAAGCGGGGAGATGCACCCGCGCCGAGACGGGCGGAACGATGAATCCCGACGTGACCCGCGTACTCCGGCGTGCGGTCCCAGGAGGAGGAGACCGAATGACGAGCAGGATCGACATCGACGTCTGGGTAGCCGACCTGAACTTTCCTGGCTGGATGGACCGCTGGCACGCGCAGGCCGCGGAGTTCTCGAAGATCCACCCGGAGTACCGCGTCAACGTCCGGGGAATGAACTTCTTCGGTTTCCCGCACGAGGTGGCCGACGAGGCCGCGGCGGGCCGCAAGCCCGCGCTGGCGGAATACTACTTCTACGCCAGCCAGGTCGCGCGGGACGCGGTCGACCAGGACGGCCGTCCACTGTGGACCTCGCTGACGAAGGCGGTCGGCGACCGCACGGAGTTCCTCGGCGAGCCGGTCGTCCTCGACGACATCCACCCCGCCTTCCGCGACTACTACACCGTCAACGGCGACATGGACTCGATGCCGTCGGTCGGCACCACGAGCCTGCTGTTCGCCAACCGCGAGCTGCTCGACCGCGCGGGCGTCGGCGCGCTGCCGAAGACGTGGGACGAGGTCACGGAGGTCTGTGAGAAGGTCCAGCGGCTCACCGACGGCCCGTCGCACGGGATCACCTGGTCCAACCACGGCACGTTCATCCAGCAGGCCGTGGCGTCCCAGGGCGGCTACTTCGTCGACAACCGCAACGGCCACGACGGCCGGGCGACCAGCATCGACTTGGCGGGCAAGGAGATGCTGACCTGGGTCGACTGGTGGAAAGGTCTGCACCGCGCCGGTCACTACCTCTACACCGGCGGCTACCCGGACTGGGCGGGCACCCTGCAGGCCTACCGCGACGCGCACGTCGCGATCCGGATCTCCTCCTCCAACGACGTCAACTACATGGGCCACGCCGCCAAGCTCGGCGGCTTCACCATGGACGTCGGCGTGATGCCGCACAACGACAAGGCCCCCTACGTCGGCAACGCGGTGGCGGGCACGTCGATGTGGCTGGGCGCCGACCTCGACGCCGACGTCCAGGAGGGCGCGCTGGCGTTCATGATGTGGTACCACAACCCGGCGAACACCGCGCAGCGCCACAAGGACAACAGCTTCGCCCCCATCACCAAGGCCAGCTACGACCTGCTGGCCGACGAGGGCTGGTTCGAGAAGTACCCGTACCACGCGCTGACCTACGACCACCTGCTCGACTTCCCCGCGGCCACCGGGCAGAAGGGCGTGCCGCTGTCAGAGGGCGCGATCTTCGGTGACTTCGCGGGCGTGCAGGACGCGATGGTCTCGGCCATGGGTGACGTGCTCGCCCGCGGCGCCGACCCGTTCGACCGCTACACCTTGGCCACCGCGGACGCGCAGAAGATGCTCGACGCCTACAACAACTGGGCACTCGACCCGGCGCGCAAGGCCGCCGACATCCCGGGCAGCAGCCACCGGGTGGAGTTCTGGAACGACGTTGCCCCGTACACCGCGCAGGACATGGAGAACGTCGTCCCGCTGAACGGCTGACCCGAACCGGTACATCAACAAGGAGAGATCCGTGAGCGACGCTACAAAAACTCGCGCGGTGGTATTGGGCGGCAGTATCGCGGGCCTGTTCGCGGCCAGGGTGCTCGCCGACGCCTACGACGAGGTCCAGATCGTCGACCGCGACAAGCTGATCGGGGTCGACGGCGCCCGGCGCAACTGCCCGCAGGGCAAGCACATCAACGGCCTGCTCGCCCGTGGCCAGCTGGTCATGGAGGAGTTCTACCCCGGCATCACCAACGAGATCTTCGCCGACGGCGTGCCGACCGGCGACCTGTGCGGCGACGTGCGCTGGTACTTCAACGGCGTGCGCATCGAGCAGCAGGCCGCGGGCCTGACCTGCGTCTCGGCCAGCAGGCCGATGCTGGAGAAGCACATCCGGCGACGCACGGCGGCGCTGCCGAACGTGGTGTTCGTCGAGGAGCACGACATCCTCACCCTAACCACCACGCCGGACAAGTCCAAGATCACCGGCGTCAAGGTCCAGGCGCACGGCCAGAAGCGTGAGCGGATCATCGACGCCGACCTCGTCGTCGACGCGACCGGCCGCGGTTCCCGCACGCCGGTGTGGCTGCAGGAACTGGGCTACGGCAAGGTCGAGGAGGAGAGCAAGAAGGTCGGCCTCGGCTACGTCACCCAGCACTACCAGCTCACCAAGGACCCGTACGGCCACGACCTGTCGATCAACCCGGTCGCCAACGCCAAGCTCCCGCGCGGCGCCATCTTCACCAAGACCGACGGCGGCCGGGTCGAGCTGACCGCCTACGGCATCCTCGGCGACCACCCGCCCACCGACCAGCAGGGCTTCTTCGACTTCGTCAAGACGCTGGCCGCCCCGGAGATCTGGGAGACGCTGCAGAGCGCCATCCCGCTCGACGAGCCGGTCGCCTTCCGGTTCCCGACGACGCTGCGCCGCCGCTACGAGAAGCTCGACCGCTTCCCCGAGCGCCTGCTCGTCGTCGGCGACGCGGTGACCTGCTTCAACCCGGTCTACGCCCAGGGCATGACGGTCTCGGCGCTGTCCGCGCTGACGATCCGCAACCACCTGCACAGCGGCGCCGCGCCGATCCCGCAGGAGTACTTCCAGGACCTGGCGAACAACGTCATCAACCTGGCGTGGGAGATGACCAACATCATCGACCTGAGCTTCCCCGGCGTCGAGGGTGAGCGCACCCGCGAGGTCAAGATGGCGCAGAAGTTCCTCAAGCTGGTCCAGATCGCCGCGACCAGGGACAAGAAGGTCGCCGCGGCGTACATGCGCACGGCGGGCCTGATCGAGCGGCCCGAGTCGCTGCAGAAGCCCGCGTTCATCCTGCGCGTGCTGCTCAACGCGTTGCGCGGCCCGGCGAAGAACCCGCCCGCGCCGCCGCTGGTGCCGATCGTCGGCGGCAAAGTGGACACCTGGTCCACCTACAAGAAGGCCGCGTAGCACCAGCGCGTACCGCCCCCGTCCGGCCCAGCCGGACGGGGGCGGTTTCGCTTGTGCGGCAAGGAAATCCGCGCACTACACGAGATGCGGCCCACGGCGGCCGGACCGGAGGATAGATCCGTGAGCCCGATGCCGCATTCCGTGACCTCCGCGATCCAGGACGGGTTGTGGTACTTGGCGAAGCTGGACGCCGAGTCCGCCGCCGCCACGGTGTGCCTGGCCTACCAGGTGACCGGCGAACTCGACCTGGACGCGCTGCGCTCCGCGTGGGACGCCGTCGTGCGCCGCCACCCTGGGCTGCGCACCAGTTTCGCCGACGTCGCCGGGCGGCCGGTGCCGACTGTGGCCGACGACGGCGACCCGATGCACTTCATCGACGTCAGCGCCGAGCCGGAGTCGGTCGCCGAGTGGGCGCGAGAGGTCTCCGCGACACCGCTGCGTCCCGACGGCAGGCTCGCGCGGCTGGCGGTTGCCCGCTTCGGCGAGTGGGACCACGCGATCGTGCTGCGGCTCTACCGCGGGATCGCCGACGACGACTCGGTGTCGATCGTGCTCGGCGAGCTGTCCGCCGCCTACGCCGCCGCGCTGCGCGGCGAGACCGAGTCGGCCCGCCCGCTGCCGGACTACACCGCGTTCGCCCGCGCCCAGCGGGACCTGGTCGCCGAACCCGACTTCGCCGACCGGGTGCGCTGGTGGACCGGCGTGCTCACCCCGGCGCCGCCCGCCCCGACGCTGCCGGTCGACCGGGCCCGGCCCGCGCACACCGCGTCGGCCGGTGAGGTGCTGCGGTTCGAGTGGGGGCCGGAGATCACCCGCCCGCTCGGCGAGCTGTGCCGGACCGCCGAGGTCACCCCGTTCGCGGTGCTGCTGGCCGCGTTCCAGGGCTTGCTCGGCCGCTACGGCGGCGACGAGCGGATGGCGGTGGGCTGCCCGATGTCGGTGCGCCCACCCGACTTCACCGGCGTCGTCGGCGCGTTCCAGAACATCCTTGTCCTGCCGGTGGATCTGACCGGCCGACCGTCGCTGCGGGAACTGGCCGGGCGGGCGGGCGCGCTCGTCGCCGAGGCGCAGGCGCGCGCCGACGTCCCGTTCGCCGAGTTGGTCGCGTCGACGAAGGCGGAGCGCGACCCGAACCGGATCCCGATGTGCGACGCGATGTTCGTCTTCCACGACCAGCAACGGACGGAGCTGGCCCTGGCCGGGACCGGGGTGTCGCCGCGAATCGTGGAGAACGGCGCGGCGCGGACCGATCTCACGCTGACCTTGCGCACTGGCGAGTTCAAACTGTCCGGCGCGCTGGAGTTCCGCTCCGCGCTGTTCGACGAGGACGGCGGCGAACGGCTGCTCAGCCAGTTCCACGTGCTGCTCGTCGCCGCGCTGCGCGACCCGGACCGTCCCCTGGTCGAGCTGCCGATGGAGGGCAACGACCGCCTCGCCGAGTCCGTCCGCGCCGCCGACCAGATCACCGCGGCGGCGCCTGCCGCGCGTCCGGCGAACGAGCTGTTCCACACCCAGGCCATGCGCAGGCCCGACGATGTGGCCCTGACCTGCGGCGACGACACGAAGACGTATCTCGAACTGGAACAGCAGGCGGCGATCATCACCGCGGCCCTGGTGCAGGACGAGGAGGTGGCGGGCAACCCGGTGGTCGTCCGCATGTCCTCCGGCGCGCTCCAGGTCGCCGCGGTGATCGGCGTGCTCGACGCGGGCGCCAACGTCGCCTGTCTCGGCCAGGGCGACACGGGCGAACGCGGCAAAGCGGTGCTGGACGACCTGCGCCCGGTCTGCCTGGTCGTCGACGGCGACCCGACCGAGGACGACCTGGTCCAGTGGTACCTGGCCGAATACGGCGGCTGGGTCCTCGACGCGTCCATCCTCGAACCGGACGAGGAGCCGCGCCCGTCGGTCCCCAGCGTCCGCGGCGCGCGGGCGTACGTGACGTACACGTCCGGGTCGACCGGGAAGCCGAAGGGCATTCCCCAGTCGCACGCGACGCTCGCCCAGTTCGTCACCTGGTTCTCCCGCGAGTTCCGAATCGGCCCTGGTGCCCGCGTGGCCCAGTGGGCGGCCCCCGGCTACGACGCGGCCCTGGTGGAGACCTTCACCGGCCTGGTCGCGGGCGCCACGCTGTGCCTGGTGCCCGACCGGATCCGGGCCAACCCGGACAAGATCGTCGACTGGCTGATCGAGCAGCGGATCACGGTCTTCCAGACGGTGCCCAGCTTCGCCCGCCAGGTCCTCACGGCTCTCATTCCACGCGCGGCCGAACTCGACTCGCTGACCCAGATCCTTCTCGCAGGCGAGGCCCTCCCCGCCGACCTGGCGAACGGCCTGCGCGCGACACTCCCCTGGGCGAGGCTGGTCAACCTCTATGGCCCGACCGAGTCGATCCTCGCCACCTGGCACGAGATCACCGCCGACCTGACCGGCACGGCACCGATCGGCCGCTCGATCCCCGGCAGGCAGGTCCTGGTGGTCGACGACCGCGGCCTCCCGTGCCCGACGGGCGTCACCGGCAACCTGGTCATCCGCAGCCCGTACCTGACCGACGGCTACCTGGGCGACGCCGCCGACGAGACTCCTTTCGCCCCCTTGTCAACTCTGGACGCCTATTTGTCCACAACGGACCCACATTCCCCCCAGTTGTCCACAGCCTCCGCGCACCCCTCGTCCTCCGGCTCCCCCGCCGATAGACTGGCCAAGGGACGCCCCCCAGGGCGGGTGGGGGCTGCTACTACGG
>DATLIA010000380.1:0-21618 GCA_035540215.1 Actinokineospora sp.
CCCCATGGCAGGCCATCGCCACCTTCGCCGCGTTCGCCGTCGCCACACTCGCGATCGCCATCGTCACCGCGAACAAGCGCGACGCCTGATCACGCGTCCGGCGCGCGGTCCGGCAGGTATTCGGCGAACGGGCTGGTCCGGAACCAGGTCTGGAACTCCCGGACCAGCGGCGGCGGACCGTCGAGCCGCAACCGGCCGGACCGCAGGACCTCGCCGTAGCCGGTCCGGCGCAGGTGCAGGTCGACGAGCGTGCGGCCGTCGGTCCGGCAGAGCAGGTCCTCGACGTACCCGGCGCCGCGGGTGCAGAGTTCGGGGGTCGGCCTGCGCAGCAGCATCCAGTAGCTGTCGGCCGGGCAGTCGTCGAGCCGGAACCGGACAGTCGTGGTGCCCGTCGGGATCCGGTCGACGTCGACGAGTTTGAGCGTGGCCCACAGGATGTAGGCCGGGTCCAAATGCCGGGGCTCGATCTCCAGCCAGCGCGCGCCCCACTGTCCGAGCGCGTCGCACACCGGCCGCAGCGCCTCGCCCATCTCCGTCAGTTCGTAGGTCGCGCCTCGTCCGCGCGGTTTCGCCGTGCGGACGAGGACGCCCGCGCGGGCCAGCGTCTCGAGGCGCTGGGCCAGCAGCGCCGTCGAGATGCCGGGGGCGCCCTGGCGGATCTCGTTGAAGGTGCGGCAGCCGTTGAGCAGGTTGCGCAGGATGATCGGCGTCCACCGCTCGGCCAGCAGCTCCGAGCCGCGGGCGATCGGGCAGAACTGGCCGTAGTCCGACACGTCCCAACTGTCCGTCCGACCTGGCCGGATGGCAACTTCAGATTCTGATATTGCCGACCGTGCCACCCCGGAACACGCTGGTGCCGAGGAAAGGGGTGGTGGCGATGTTGCTACCGGGCACGGCACATACCGTCCTTCCAGGCGAAGGCCGATCGGTGGACCTGGGCGTGGTGTCCATGCGCGTCCTGGCGAGCGGCGAGGCCCACACGGGCGGCGCGTTCACGCTCGCCGAGTTCTCCGGCGGCGGCGCGGGCCCGTGGACGGTGCCGCACCTGCACCGCGGCTTCGAGGAATCGTTCTTCGTGCTGGACGGCTTGTTCACCTTCACCGTCGGCGGCGAGGCCATCGAGGCGACATCCGGGATGTACATCCTGGTCCCGCGCGGGACCGCGCACACGATCTCGGCCGCCGAGGGCGGCGGGCGGTTCCTGACCCTGATGGTCCCCGGCGGCATGGAGGAGATGTTCTTCGAGCTCGGCAAGCTCCCGCCCAACGCGATCCGCGACCCCGTTGCCCGCGCGGCGGTGTCCGAGCGCTACGACTCGATCCCGGTGCCGCCGTGAGTCGCGACCTGGCGCTGCCCGCACCGAACGCGCCGGTAGGCGGCTATCTGATGGCGGTCCGCGATGGCGACCTGCTCTTCCTCTCGGGCCACGGCGCGTTCGATGACGGGCGTCCGGTGCACGTCGGCAGGCTCGGCGAGACCATGACCACCGCGCAAGGAATGCGGGCGGCGGACGCGGTCACGCGCAGCCTGCTCGCGACCGTCCGCGCGGAACTGGGTGATCTGTCGAAGGTGGACAGGGTGCTGAAGGTTGTCGTCTTCGTGAACTCGACGCCCGACTTCACCGAACAGCACCTTGTCGCCGACGGCGCGACCGATCTACTGGTCACGGTATTCGGCGAGGCAGGCCGCCCCGCCCGGTCCGCCATCGGTGTGGCCGCACTGCCGCTGGGGTTCGCCGTCGAGATCGAGGCGGTGATACGGATAGCGTAATCCCCCACCACCGGACCGGACTCTGTGGAAGGATCGACACGGACTGGTGGGCGAGCCTGGGGGGCCCGTGACCGAGGTGGGGGAAAGACGCGCGCTTCGTGCTGTCTCCGTAGTGGAGCCGTGCGCGGCGGTTGTCGTCGTGGGGATCTGTATCGCGCTCGCGACAAAGGGCGCCTATGACTGGTGGGCGCAGATCGTGGTGGGCATGGTGCTCGCCGCGGCCGTGCTGGTGCTGCCGCGCGCGCCGTGGGTTGGACGGGCGGATCTGCCCGTTCTGTTCACCGCGGCCGGGTTCGCCGGTTGGGCGCTGATCGATGGTTTCCACTCAGGACGGCCTGCCGAGGGCGGCAAGTACGCGTTGATCGTGACGGCCTCGGTCGCTCTGGCCTGCGTCTGCCGATCGTTGGGTGCGAGCGCGAAGGCCGGCCTGACGACCTGGCTGCTGCTCGCCGCGGGGGTGGTCGCGGCTCTGGGCTGGTTCGGCGTGGTGGCCCACCACCCGACCTTGGGTTTCGAGAGTCCCGGCCTCTGGCGCGCGTCCTCGACGCTGACCTATCCCAACGCGACCGCCGCCGTGCTCGCCATGTGCGCGTTGACCGCGATCGGCGTGCGGGTGCGTCGACCCGATTCGCGATGGCTGGACGTCATGATCACCGTGCTGCTCACGGGCATGGTGGCGACGCTGAGCCGCGCGGGTGTCGCCGGGTTCGCGGCCGGTGCGGTCGTGCTCGCCGCGGTCATCGGATGGCGGCCGGTGCTGCGCGCGGCTGCGGCGCCCATGGCCGGGGCCGTGGTCGCCGTCGGCGGACTGCTCCCCTCCATCACAGTGGACGACCCGACCACGCTCACCGTCACGGCCGCCGCGGCCGGGGTGCTCGCGGGTGCCGCGATCGCCTGGTGGTCGCGGCTGGCCTGGCTGGTCCCGGTCGCCGTGGCGGGCGCGCTGGTCGCGGGCTTGCCGCTGACCGCGTTCAGCGAGCGGTTCTCCGTCGAGTCGCCCGACCGCTGGGCGGCGATCCGCGCGGCCTGGCAGGTGTTCCTGGACCACCCGGCCATGGGCGCGGGCCCGGGCCTGGATCGCCTGACGGCCGTCCGGGGCGACGGAATCGCGGTGTTCCGCTACGCGCACAACGAGTACGTGCAGGTCCTCGCCGAACTCGGTGTCGTCGGCGGGGTGCTGCTCGCGGCCTTCCTCATCGCCGTGTTCCTCCGGGCGGGTGGGGCGGCGGCGCCGGTCCTCGCGGCGCTCGCCGTGCACGCCGGGTTCGACTTCGTGTGGCACATCCCGGTGATCCCGCTGCTCGCGGCGGTCCTGGTGGCCACCACCACAGATTTCCTGTCGACCGACAGGGGGACGGAATGGAAGAGGACATGAACAGAGCCAAGAAGTTCAAGGCCGTACTTGCGGGCGCCATCGTCGCGGGCGGCACCGTCGCGGCGTTCCTGCTGCCGGGCACGGCCGCGGTGGCCGACCAGTCCGGTTCGCTGAGCCTGTCGGTGACCGTCGAGCCGAATGCCACGCTGCTGGCCCGCGGCGCGGCGGCCGACGTCCAGATCGAGTTCACCTGCAACTCGGGCGGCTCGGCGTACCTGTCGGTCGAGCTGACCCAGCGGGCGGGCGGCAAGGAGGTCGCCACCGGCTACGGCAGCACGCAGGTCGGCTGCACCGGCCAGCCTCAGCGCACCATCATGAGCGTCACCGCGAACGGCAATGTCTTCAGCAAGGGTGAGGCGTTCGCGGCCGCGGGCATCAGCTCTTGCGGCGTCATGGGCTGCGGCAACGCGTACGACGAACGGGTCATCCAGCTCAACCGCTAGCCGACCCGACGCGCCATCCCGACGGGGCGGGATGGCGCGGCGGTACCCGGAACCCGGCGATGGTGGGATCGTTGAAACGATCACCCCCGTCGACCGAAAGGGAGCCGCACCGGATGAAGTCGCTGCCCTCGTACCTGGACGACCTGCCCGACGTCGAGTCCCTGGGCGCGCGCACCGCCATCGACGCGTATGCCTTGCGGTTGCGCGGTTTCTACCACGCGCGGGCGATCTGGAATCGGCGGTTCTACCGGCTCAGTGGGGTCCTGGTCATCTTGACCGGCGCCGCGCTGCCGTTGCTGGCCACGCTTGAGTATCCGGGAAAGACGCTGGTCATCTCCTTGGCGGGCGCGATCATCGCGCTGTTGACCGGTCTCAACGCGTTCTACCGCTGGGACCAGTCCTGGGTGCTGGTCCGCGGCACGGAGATCACCCTGACCTCGGCTTATTGGCGCTGGCGCACCTCGAACGACGCCGATGACATCGAGTCCGCCGCCACCCAGGACTTCCTCACCGTGCTCGCCGAGGTGCGCGACCACGAGGCGACCGCGTTCTTCAAGAACCTCACGTTCCCCTCGACGACTCCGCTGAACCCGACGACCCACTGAGTCAGATCGCCATGGTCGGCGCCGAGGTGACGCGGTGGGTCGGGGTGTCGTAGGCGCGCCAAGCCGCTGCCAGCCTGCGAACGGCCTCGGTCAGCACGTCCGGCTGCGCGAGGAAGTGGACCCGCAGATACCGCTCGCTGTGGCCGTCCGCGTCTAGGCCAGGGCCCGGCAGCACGGCGACGCCGTGGCGCAGCGCGGTCTGCGCGAACGACGTCCCGTCGCCGTGCGGCAGGCGGATCCACAGCGTCTGGCCGCCGCGGACCGCTGGGGCGTGCCAGTCCGGGAGGTGGCGGGCGAGTTCGGCGCGGAGGTGGTCGTGGCGGGCTTCGCGCTGGATCGCGCCGGTGCGGCGCAGGGTGTCCAGGCGCGGCAGCAGGTCGACCGCGGCGAGCTGCGCTGGGATGTTGCCGCCGAGGTCGTGCACCGCCCGCAGACGGGCCAGCCTGGCGATGAGCGGGACGGGGGCGCGGACCCAGCCGACCCGCAGGCCACCCCAGACGATCTTGCTGAGCGAACCGATGGTGATCACCTGGTCGTGGTAGGCGGCCAGCGGTGGCGGGGTCGGCTCGTCGGGGAAGCCGAGGTCGGTGAGCGCCTCGTCGTCGATCAGGGCGACGCCCGCGGCGGCCGCGGTCTCCGCGAGGCGGCGCCGGGGCAGCGCGGGCAGGACCGCGCCGGTGGGGTTGTGGAAGGTGGCGATCACGTAGGCCAACGCTGGGCGGTGTTCGGCGACCGCCGCGGCGAAGCCGGGAAGGCCGACCGGGAGGGTGCGCAGCACGGCGGCTTCCTCGCGGAACGCCTCCAGCGCGCCTGGGTACGTCGGGGCCTCGACCAGCACGCGGTCACCCGGTCGCAGCAGCGCGCGGGCCAGCAGGGACAGCGCCTGCTGACCGCCTGACGTCACCAGGATCTGGTCCGGCGCGGTCGGCAGGCCGCGGCGCTCGTAGCGCTCGGCGATGGCGCGGCGGAGCGCGGCGTGGCCCATCGGGTGGTAGCCGATGTCGTCGCTGACCTCCGCCAGCGCGGGCAGGGTCCGGGTGTAGGCGTCTATCAGCTCCCTTGGCGGGGCGTCGGGTGCCGCGCACGCGAGCAGGAGCACCCCGTCCTGGGGTTCGAGCAGGTGCAGGAACGCGGGGGTGTCGGTGGTGGCCCGCGGCGGCACCGCTGTCGGCCCGGCGACCCGGGTCCCACTCCCCTGCCTGCGGGTGATGCGGCCCTCCGCGGCGAGCAACTCGTAGGCCGCGACGACCGTGCTGCGGCCGACGTTGAGCGCGGCGGCCAGCACGCGGTCCGGCGGGAGCCGCCCGCCCGCCGCCAGTTCGCCCTCGTCGATCAGCATGCGGATCCGGGCCGCCAGCAGCACATACAGCGGCCCTCGGCCGGACGACCACCGGCCGAGCCGCTCGACCAGTCGGATTGGCTCCATCGACAAACCAATTTACCGGAATTGGCTCTGCCGCGTACAGCCCGGGATCTCGACCATGGACGGCATGACCACATTCGCGGCCAGCGTCATGACCACCCTGATCGACACCGCCGTGCGGTACGACCTGGCGGAGAGCACGAGCCCGCCGGTGAACCTCGGCGACCTCATCGACCCGGCCGAACTCAAGGACCTGACCCTCGGCTACGGCACGTCGCGCGGCGACGAGGAGTTGCGCGGGCTCATCGCGGCGGGCAACGGCGTCGAGGCCGAGCAGGTGCTGGTGACCGTCGGCGCCATCGAGGCGATGTTCCTGCTGGCACAGGCGACGTGCGGCCCCGGCGACCGGGTGCTGCTCGCCACGCCGTGCTTCCCGCCCGCGCGGACCGTCCCGGAAGGACTCCTCGCGCGGGTCGACCCGGTACCGCTGTCCTTCGACGACGGCTACCGGCTCCCACTGGACCGAGTCGCCGACGCGCTCACGCCGCACACCCGGCTGGTGTCGCTCGCGTCGCCGCAGAACCCGTCCGGCGTGCGGTTCACCGACGCCGAACTGCGCGACCTGGACGACATCGTGGGTGACCGCGCCCCGGAGGCCGTGGTCCTGATCGACGAGACCTACCTTGAGTCGACCTACGACGAGGCCCCCACCCCGCGCTCGATGGCGAGCCTGTCACCGCGCGTCGTCACGTGTTCGTCGCTGTCGAAGGCCCATGGCGCACCGGGTCTGCGGATCGGCTGGCTCACCGCGACCGACCCCGGCCGCTACGAACAGCTCCGCCGCGCGAAGTTCCTCACCACGATCGCTTGCTCCACAGTGGACGAACTGCTCGCCACCCGTGTCCTCCAGAACCGCACCGAGATCCTCGCGCCCCGAGCGCGTCGGCTGCGCGGCGCCCTTGACGAACTCGTGGACTGGACGCGGGACCGGCCGGTCGAGATCGTCCGGCCGGACGGCGGCGCCATGTGCTGCCTGCGCCTGTCCTCCGACGAGTTCCCCGACCAGAAGGTCGCCGACTTCTACGCCCGGCTAGCCGGACTCGACACCCGGGTCGCCCCCGGCTCGTGGTTCGGCGAGGACGACCGGGTGTTCCGCGTCGGCTTCGGGCATCTGTCCGCCGCCGACTTCAGCGCCGCGCTCGGCCGCCTCGCCGACGCGCTCTAAGCCGTCAGTTCAAGGACCAGCTTCCCGACGTTGTCACCGCGGAAGAGCATCTGGAGGGTCGCGGGGAAGTCGTCGATCGTCCCCTGGACCACCGTCTCCTTGACGGCGAGACGGCCTTCGGCGATCCAGCCCGCGATCTCGGCGGCGGCCTCGCGGTACCGGGAGGCGTAGTCGAAGACGACGAAGCCCTCCATCCGCGACCGGCGGACCAGCAGGTTCATGTAGTTCGACGGGCCGCGGAGTCCGGTGTCGGCGTTGTACTGGCTGATGGCCCCGCAGATGACGACGCGGGCGTGCATGGCGAGGTTGGCCAGGGCGGCGTCGAGGATCGGGCCGCCGACGTTGTCGAAGTAGACGTCGATGCCGTCGGGCGCGAGTTCGCGCAGGGTGCGGCGCACGTCCTGGGTGCGGTAGTCGATGGCGGCGTCGAACCCGAGTTCGCCGGTGACCAAGGCGCACTTCTCCGGTCCGCCCGCGATGCCGATGACCCGGCAGCCCTTGAGCTTCGCGATCTGCCCGACGACGCTGCCCACCGCGCCCGCCGCCCCGGAGACGACGACCGTCTCACCGTCCTTGATCGCGCCGACGTCGAGCAAGCCGAAGTAGGCCGTCATCCCGGGCATCCCGAGGGCGCCGAGGTAGGTCGGCAGCGGGGCAAGAGCCGCGTCAACCTTGAGCGCGCCCCTGCCGTCGGAGACGACGTGCTCCTGCACGCCGAAGGTGCCCAGCACGAAGTCGCCGACCGCGTAGTCCGGGTGCCGCGAGTCGGTGACCTCGATGACCGAACCGGCCCGCATCACGTCGCCGAGGCCGACCGGCGGCAGGTAGGACGGCCGGTCGTCGAGCCAGCCGCGCATGGCGGGGTCGAGCGAGATGACGCGGGTCCGGCCCGCGAACTGGCCGTCGCCGGGTTCCCCGGCTGGCTCGCTCACGTGGGCCCAGTCCTGCGGCTTGATCTCACCCTGCGGCCGGGCGGCGAGTCGGATCTGGCGGTTGACCATCAAGAACTCCTCACTTGTGACTAAGCGCTTGCTTAGTCTACGCGCCGATCCGCGTAAGGCTTCGGTAAGGGATCCCTAAGCGGCGCGTTATGGCTTGTTCGTGGTCGGCGGGCTTGGCTTGGCTGGACCCAATCCCTGTGTGAGCGGAGAAGACCAATGCGCACCAAGACCAGACGGCACGCGACCCTTCGGCGGAGCATGGCGATGCTGTTCGCCGCTGTCGCGGCGGTGAGCTTCGCGACGCCCGCGAGTGCGGCCGGGCCCGACACGGCGGACCTCGTGGAGGCGTATGAGCGCGATGTGTTCGAGATCGTCGGGTCGACGCTGCGGAATCCGACCGCGGCAACGGACCCGTCGGCGCCCCTGTTCAACGTCGCGGGCGTGAACCTGAACCGGACCTGGGGCCAGTGGTCGGCGGCCACCGCGTCGTCGGTCGTGCGGACCATGGGTGGGCGGACGGCGCGCACCGATGTGCGGCTCGGGTTCACCGGTCTGGCACCCAACGGGGTGTACTCGGTGTTCTGGGGCACGCTGCAGCCCGACTCGGAGAACCCGCTGTGCCCCGGCGTGGAGCGGACCCTGGCTCTGCCGAGCGCGGAGGCGAACCAACTGCCGGACGCGTCGTCGTTCATCGCCGCGGCTGATGGAACCGCCGCGTTCCACGGAAAGCTTGACGGCACGCTGCTGTCGGCGGGGCAGGTGTACTTCAGCGTGATCTACCACAATGACGGCCGGACCTACGGCGCCCTTCCCAACGCCGGTGAGTTCCAGACCCAGGGCGGGACCTGCCGGAGCAGTTTCGGCGACGACGCGATGCGGCAGCTGCTGATCCTGCAGAAGTGGTGACCGGTCAGAGGTCCGTGGCGACGATCTTCTCGATGTTCCGCTCGGCGAGCGCGGTGATGGTGACGAACGGGTTGACGCTGGTGTTGCCCGGGATGAGCGCGCCGTCGATGACGTACAGGCCGGGGTAGCCGTGCAGGCGTCCGTAGTTGTCGGTGGCCCGGTTCAGCACGGCGCCGCCGAGCGGGTGGTACGTCAGGTGGTCGCCCCAGATCTTGTACGTGCCGAAGAGGTCGGTGCGGTAGATCGTCCCCTCCCGCGCGTTGATCTTGTCGAAGATGGTTCTCGCGGCGGCGATCGCGGGCTGTTTCCACGCGGTCTGCCAGCTCAGGTCGACCCGGCCGGTGGCGGCGTTCCAGGTGAACTCGGCGCGGTTCGGGTTCTTGGTGATCGACAGGTACAGCGAGGCGTAGGTCTCGATCCCGGCGGGCAGCGGCGCGACCTCGGCGAACGCGCCGCCCGCGTCCCAGTTGTCGATCCCGGCCGTCGGCATCGACGCCTGGACCTTGCCGGTCGGGTCCCACATGTGGTTGGCGCGGCCGCACATGACGTTGCCGTTGTCGCCCCACCCCTTGCCGATCTCGGCGTTCGTGGCGGGGAGCACGCCGGTGGCCTTCAGCTTGGTCAGCAGTTTGCTCGTGCCGACGCTGCCCGCCGCGAAGAACACCTTGTCGGCGGTCATGGTCACGTGTTCCACGACCTGGCCGCCCGTGTCGAGCCGATTGGCGGTGATCGTGTATCCGCCCCCGGCGATCGGCGCGACTGAGGTGACTTCGTGCAGCGGTGAGATGGCGACCCGACCGGTGGCCAGCGCGGCCGCCAGATACGTTTGCCCCAGCGTCCGCTTGCCGTAGTTGTTCCCGTAGATCACCTCACTGTCCAAAGCGGACTTCGTGGCGGTCCCGGCGGCTTCCCGCTTCATGTATTCGAAGTCATAGACGTTGGGAACGAACACGAACTGGAAGCCGGACCGGGTGGCGTGCTTGCGGCCGACCCTGGCGAACCGGTAGCACTCGGCGGCCTCCCACCAGGCAAGGTCCACATTGTTGACACCGAGCCCGGCGTTCGCGCGCGGGTAGTACACGTCGTACATCTCGTCGACGTTCACCGACGGGAGGACGGCGCTGAACCGCTCCCGCCTCGGCGTGACCGCCATGCCGCCGTTCACCAGCGAACCGCCGCCGACGCCGCGTCCCTGGTAGACCGTGATCCCGGCGAAGTCCTCGGCGTCGAGTATCCCGGTGTACCGGGGGACGTCACGGTCGATCGGGAATCCCAGGAAGTTGCTGAGGGGCTGCTTCGTCCTGGTGCGCAGCCAGAACGCGCGGTAGTCAGGATTGAGCATCTTCGTGAAGACCTTGCCGTCTGGACCGGCGGCGTCCCAGGACATGCCCATCTCAAGCATGTGGACGTCGACACCCGCCTGGGCCAGGCGCAGCGCGGCGACCGCGCCGCCGTAACCGGTGCCGATCACCAGCGCGCGGACGTGGGTCTCATTGGCTGATGACGTCGCGGCCGCTCGACCGGTCAACGCGCCCAGGCCAAGAATGGAACTGGTTCCTGCGATGAAGTGGCGACGTGAGACGGACTTGGACTCATTACCATACCGAGCGTATCCCGCCATGTGACGGACCCCACTCTCTCGTGAATTAGAACAAGTTATACCCGCGAGAACGCATCTCGTCACTCATTACCCGAAGGTAACTTCATGATTTCCGGCGTCGAACACGGCCTTGCGGGCCGCGCGGCGGAACACGCGGAGCAGGACCGGGCCGGTGGCGATCACCAGCACCGCGGTCGTGATGGCTCGGCCGAGGTCCCAGCCAAGTGACGTGGCGAGACTGAACGCGGCCAGCCGGACCAGGTTGTCGGCGACCGGGTCACCGGCCACGAAGGACAGATCGGTGCCGGGGCCGAGCGTGAACGGCCAGAACGAGAGGTTGAGCAGGATGCCGTAGGCGAGTCCGGCGATCGCGCCGTAGGCCGCCAGCATGGCCACCTCGACCCGACCCCGGCAACGCGGCAGGAGCCCGGCGCCCAAGGCGACCCAGGCGGCGCCGAGCATCTGGTAAGGCAGCCACGGGCCGACGCCGCCGGTCAGCAGGGCGGAGGCGAAGAGGGTCGTGTTGCCCAGTACGAAGCCGAAGCCGGGGCCGAAGACCCGGCCGGCGAGGACCATCAGGAAGAAGATCGTCTCGATGCCCGCGGTTCCCGCGCCCAGTGGCCGCAGGGCGGCACCGAGTGCGCTGAGGACCCCGAGCATGGCCACCGCCTTGGCGTCCATGCCGCCCTCGCTGATCTCGGCCAGGACGACGGCCAACGCCAGCGGGAGTAGCAGGGCGAACGTCCACGGCGCGTCGCCACCGTGGGCCAGGCCCGCGCCGCGGTCGACCAGCAGCGGCCAGCAGAAGGCGGCGACGCCCAGGACCGCGCTGAACGCCAAGGCCATCGTGGCGCGGGGACCGATGGGGATCGCGCGTCGGGGCCCGGTCATGGGAGGTCCAGCGCGGCGCTGACGGCGGCCACCGTCAGCCAGGGTTCCGGCGCCAGGATCTTGGCGACCTGCGGGGCGAAGACCGGCGACGCCGTCACGACCTCGGCGACCGGACCGTCCGCGACCACCTCGCCGTCGGCCAGCACGACGACCCGGGTGGCGACCTCGGCGACGAACTCGACGTCGTGGGTGGCCAGGACCACCGCGTGCCCAGTCTCCGACAGGCCCGCGAGCGCTTGGGCGAGGCGGGACTTGGCCGGGTAGTCGAGGCCGCGGGTCGGCTCGTCGAGCAGCAGAACAGCGGGCTCCGGCGCCAGCGCGACGGCCAACACCAACGCGAGCCGCTGCCCCTCGGACAAGTCACGCGGGTGGCGGTCTCCGGGGATTCCCGGGGCCAGGGTGTCGAGGATGCCCCGGCAGGTTCCGGGCGACCGCCCCGACTCGGCGTCGGCCTGGGCGCACTCCGCCGCGACCGCGTGCAGGTACAGCAGGTCGGACGGCTGTTGCGGGACCAGGCCGACCCGGCGACGCTCAAGCACGCGCACCGCCGCGGCCGGGTCGGTGCCGCCGACCTCCACCAGCCCGCCCGCGCGTTTCCCGCTGCCCTGCAACGCCCACAGCAGGCTCGACTTGCCCGACCCGTTGCGCCCCATCACCGCCACCCGCTCCCCCGCGCGGACCGCCAGGTCGACCTCCCGGACCGCGACCGTCTTTCCATATCGGACAGTCACCGCGGCGGCCCGCAGCACCTCACCGCCGAGTGGCGACGACACCTGACGCGGCGTCCGGCCTGCCAGCCGTTCGCGCAGTGGTCCCGCGAGCCGTCGAGCGTCCCTGATGGACACTGGTGGCGGCGACCAGCCCGCGGCCTGGCCCAGCCGCACGACCGGCGGCGCGACCGGGGCCTCGGCCAGCACCGGACCGGGTGGACCGCTCACCGGAGCCCCAGCGGCACCCGGCAGCCAGAGCACGCGGTCGGCGTACTGGGCGACGCGTTCGAGTCGGTGTTCGGCGATCAGCACGGTCATGCCCAGGTCGTGGACCAGCCGGTGCACAGCGGCGAGCACGTCCTCGGCGGCCCCCGGGTCGAGCGCGGAGGTCGGCTCGTCCAGCACCAGCACCCGGGGATGAGCGGTGAGCGCGGCGCCGATGGCGACCCGTTGCTGCTGTCCGCCGGACAGGGTGGCCAGGGAGCGCTCGCGCAGGTCCGCCAGCCCGAGCAGGTCCAGGGTCTCCTCGACCCGCTTGCGCATCACCGGCTGTGCCAGCGCGAGGGACTCCATGGAGTAGGCCAGTTCCTCCTCGACGGTGTCGGTGACGAACCCGGCCTGCGGATCCTGGCCGACATAGCCGACCACGTCGGCGAGTTCGCGCGGTGGATGGTCCACTGTGGAGCGTCCGTCGACCAGGACGCGGCCCGCCATCGTGCCGCCGGTGAAATGCGGGACCAGACCGTTGACCGCGCGCAGCAGCGTCGACTTGCCCGCGCCGGTACTGCCGACGACCAGACACAGCTCGCCTTCCGGCACCACGACGTCGACCGCGCGCAGGACCGGGGCGGGCGCGTCGGGGTAGGTGACGGTCACGTTCTCGAAGCGGATCATCCGCGAGCCTCCCGGATCAGGACCACGGGCAGCAGGGCGACAAGCACCCCGAGCGCGGGCAGCAAAGGCAGGTCTGGCGGGAGCAATGGCACTGTCGACGGCACCAGAAGCGCCGCGTCCCCGGCGCCCATTCCCTCGACCAGCAATACGGTCGCGGCGGCCGCCAGGCCGGACCCGGCGATGGCGGCGGCGCGCGGGGTCCAGCGGTCCGGCCGGTAGCGGGTGCGGACCACGCGCCGGGACCCGGTCAGCAGGCCCGCGGCGGCGAGCAGCGCACCGAGCACCAGCATGGGGAACCCGACGAGGCCGGGAGCGGACGCGTCGAGCAGCCCATAGGCGCCGACGCACAGGCCTAGCAGTCCCCCGACGACGAGTCCGGCGGTCAGCAGCCTGGCCGACCGGGGCAGGCAGGCGGTCCGGCCGTAGCCGCGCGAGTCCATGGCGGCGGCCAGCGACAGCGACCGGTCCAGCGCGTCCTCCAGGACCGGGACCAGCAGGGTCCGGATCATCCGGCGCCCGCGAACCGGGTCGCCGCGCAGCGCGCGGGCCCGCCGGACCGAGCGGGCCGACGTGGCGAGTTGGGGTGCGACGGTCAGCGCGACGACGACGGCGACGCTGACCTCGTAAAGCGCCGCGGGCAGCGACTTGAGGAGCCGCTTCGGGTCGGCCAGCGCGTTCGCCGCGCCGACGCAGCCGAGCAGGGTCGCCAGTTGCAGCCCCTGGTAGACGGCGAACACGAGTCCTTCTGCGCTGACCGGCCCGCCGAGCCGGATGCCCCGCGCCCACTCGGGCAAGGGGATCTCGGGCAGGGAGAACAGGATCGTCGGCCCGGTGATGCCGCCGACCAGCACGTGGAACACGACCCGGATCGCGATGACGATCAAGCCGAGCTTCAGGAACATCCCGTAGGACGATGCCCATGGCGTGTCGCGGCGGCACCGCACCGCCACGAACCCGGCGACCGCGGCGACCAGACCCAGCAGCAGCGGGTTGGTCGTCCTGGCCGCCACGGTGCCGAGCGCCAGCGCCCAGACCCACCAGGCACCCGGGTGCACGGTCACGGATCTTCCCTGGCCCGACGTCGAGCGGTGATCAGGCCGCCGACGGCGAGCGCGAGCACGACCGCCACGCCCGCGACCAGCGGCCAGACATTGGTGCGCTGCTCAGGTTGGGCCGCCACATCTGACACCTGCGCCGATGCGGTCGAGGTCGGCGCGACTGGGACGGTGGCCGCCAGCACCGACGTGGACGGGTCCGGCGAAGTCGACGCGGGCGTCGAGACCGGCACCGATCGCGTGGTCGGCTCCACCCTCGTCGTCGTACGGACGACCTGGGATGTCGTTGTGGTCGGCACGCCGGGCGGCGCGGGCTTGGGCTGCGTGGTCGGCGGTGCGGGACGGGCGGGCGGCGCGCTGCTGGGTGCCGTGCCCGCGCCGAAAGTCCAGCCCTCGACGGTGCCGGGCGCCGGGTCGCGGCTGCCCGCGCCGACGCTGCTGTAGGTCCAGGACCCGCCGCGCTGCGCGTGCCAGTACGACCAGTAGGCGCTGGCGGGCGAGGCGTTGACGCACGGGTCGGCGGCCGGTTTGCCGTTGATCCGGCACACGAATCCGGGCTGCCGGGTCGGGAAGGTGTAGCCGAAACCGGCGCCCGCCAGCGCGGCGAGCCCGCTCGCCGGGTCCCCGGCCGCGCAGCCGATCTGGACCCCGCCGCCGAGCGCGGCGAAGTCCACGACGACGGTGACCCCGGTGTCACCGCCGCACGCGGCGGCCTGGGCGCGTGGCGGTCGCCCGCCGAGCAGCCCGGCCGCCGCGAGCAGCGCGACGAGTAGAACCGCCGTCGTTCGACGGATCACGGCGCTTGGCCGGGCCGGCCGCCCGATCCGAACGCCCAGCCCTCGACGGCGCCGGGAGCGGGGTTGTGGCTGCCCGCGCCGCCCGTGCTGTAGGACCACGAGCCGCCCGGGGTGGCGTGCCAGTACGACCAGTACGCGGTGACCGGCGCGCCGTTGCACGGGTTCGGCAACGCGTTGATCCGGCAGATGAGCCCGGGGAATCTCGGCACGAACGCGTAGGTGAAGCCCGCACCCGTCAACGCCGAAAGCCCGCTGGCGGGGTCACCGAGCGCACAGCCGGTGGAGATTCCGCCGCCGAACGCGGTGAGGTCCACGACCACCGTCACCCCGGTGGTCCCGGTGCACGCGGCGGCCTGTGCGGTCGCGGCCCCGGTGACCGTGGTCGCGGCGGTGGCGATCAGGACCGCGGCGACGGCGCCGAACCTGCGTGTGGTCGGCTTCATCGCTTGCCTGCCTTGGTGAACCGGCGACGGGACACCAGGACCGCACCCGAACCGGCGAGCAGAAGCAGCGAGCCCAGCCACAGCGCGGGTCCGACCGCCACGCCGGTGTCGGCCAAGTCGCCCCGCTGAACCACCGGTGCCGGGGTTGTGGTCGTGGCGGGCACCGCAGTGCTGGTCGACGTAGTCACCGTCGTGGTTGTACTGGTGGGCTGGGTGGTGGTCGGATCCGTGGACGTCGTCGGCACGACGCAGTCCAGGCGCGGGTCAGCGGCCGTCGCACCCTGCTTGCTGACCATCGCCAGGCCCACACCGACCAGCCCGGGCACGCCCTGCGCGGTGGCTCGCGGCGCGTTCCCCGGCTGGAAACCGTTGGCGTCGTAGGCGATCGCGCCCTGGTTCGCGGGCGCTCCCGTGCAGCCGACCTGGAGCGACTTCAGGTAGGCGACCGCCTTGTCGGCGGCCTCGGTCTTGCCGCCGACCCGCAGCGCGACAGCGGCCAAGCCGGTGCTGTTGGCGTTGACCGCCGACGTCGGCCCACTGCCGCCGAACCCGCCGCCCGCCTGCTGCTTGCCGACCAGCCACGTGAGTCCAGCGGTAGCCGCTGTCCCCCGGTCGGCCGCGATCAGTGCCTGCACGGCGAACCCGGTTGTGTCCACATCGGACGCACAGGTGGCCTGCTCCAGGTACAGCGGGAATCCGCCATCGGGACAGGCGCTGCCCGCAAGGTAGTCCGCCGCGAGGCCGGGCGCGTCGCCCGCCCGGTCCAGCGCGAGAACGCCGAGCGACTGGGAGATCCCGTTGCTGTAGTCGGTGCCCGACTTGTCCGACAGCCGACCGGACGCGGTCTGCAAGGCCCGCAGCCGGGCGAGCAGGTCGACGCCGCCGAACGCGGTCGGGTCGAGCCCCTGCGCCTGGGCGACGAGCGCGAGCTTGGCGTGCGGACCGGCGTAGGCCTCAGCGGTCCCGTCCCCCACGTACCCGGCGACGTCGCCTGCCAGCCAGTTCGTCGCCTTGGCCGCGAAGTCCTGCGCGACCCCCGCCGCGTCCAGGGCGAACACGACATCGGCGGTCAGGCCGTAGTCCGGATAGGCGACACCATCGAAGACGGTCTCCATCCGCTCGCCGTCGACCAACTGCCTGGCCAACCAGCCCGCCGCGCCCTGTGCGACACCCACCGGCTCGGCCATCGCCGGGGTCGCGCCGATGAGACCAGCCGTGACCAGCCCTAAAGCGGTCAGTCGTCTCAGGATTCGCCTCTTCATGTCCCACGCCTCTCTCATCAGGCGCGAACGAAACCCGGAAGACGGCACACGGACGGCTCCAGGGCCCCGACCCGCAGTCCTCGACGGTGTTCGGAGCAGTCCACGCCCATGGGTGATCGGGCTCGCCACCTCAGCGGGTGGCCTACCGTTGCGGGTCAGCGCCGGAATTCGACCGGACTTCCCCCGACGGGCGCGGATGCGGTTGTACGGCTACCGACTATGTCGACCCGCCGCGACCTGTGTCAATCGCCGCGCGGGTGAACAAGAACACCCCGTCCGCCCAGTGCGTTGATCGATCTTCGGTGGCCGGTTCCTGCCGTGTGGGCGTACCGGCGCGGTGGAGCGGGTCCAATAGAGGTGCGGTCATCTCACGGGGGGAGCTGTCATGTCGGCGCGCGCGAAACGGGTGGCCGGGGGCGTCGTCGCGCTCGTCGTGGCGCTGGTCGCCACCTTGGCGGCCGTGACCGGCCAGGAACCGGTCGCGGGTTCGGCGCGCGGGGTCGACGCGGGTGAGCTGAGCGCGGCCGTGCTCGACGATCTCGGGCGGCTGACCGAGATCTCGCTGTCCGGCAACATCTACACCGAGGACGGCGCGCCGCTGCGCGTCGACATCGTCACCGGTGCGGAGACCTCGGCACGGGTGACCGACCACGCGGGCGGCGCCGCGGACTTCCTGGTCACCAAGGAGTCAGTGGCGGTCCGGGCGAACAAGACCTGGTGGCTCAACACGATCCCGGCCTACGCCGAGCGGCTGACCGACAACTGGGTGCGGGCCCGCGATGACATGGGCTTCCCTACCGAGCTGCTGCGCGGGCTGTCGGGCGACAGTCTCGCCACGCTCGTCCGCGCCAGCACCACCGAGCAGGTCTGGGGCGCCACCCCGACCCGAATGCCCAACGGCGGGTCCGCGCTGGCGCTCACCACCGACGACCTTAAGTGGACGATCTACGTCGCGACGAGCGGCGAGCCCAGGCTGCTGGGCCTCGCGGGCCCGATCGCGCAGGCGCCACAGAAGCTGCGGGGCGCCGCGGGCGGGTCGTTCGGTCGGGCGCAGTTTCTTGTCAGCTCGCTGAAGGACTGCGACGAGGCGACCAAGAAGGCGATCGAGGACAAGCGCAAGCAGGCGAAGGAGGACAAGCCGAAGGCGGAGGCCGCGCCGGAGCCGCCGCCCGCGCCGTCGGCGTCCCGTGGTCCGCGGGTGAGTGTGTCGATCGCGCAGACCGGTCCCTGTCAGGACATCCCGGTGTGTTCGATCACCGCGACCGTCTCCAACGCGGGCGACGAACCCGCCGTCGGCGTCGTGTCCGTCACCGTGCAGAGCGGTGGCGGCGGCACGGCCCCGGTGACGGTGCCGCCGGGCGGGTCGGTGCCCTATCCGTTCACCGCGAACAACCCGGCCGCGGGTTGCACCCAGACGTGTTCGCGCACCGTCCCGATGAGCGCGTTCGTGCAGGTCACGTCGATGGCCGGGCCGAATCTGGACGCCGGGAAGCGGCTGTACGACAAGGGGATCGACCCGAACCGCCCGGTGCCGGGCGAGCCCGCGCTGGCCGGGCCCGAGGTCACCAGCCTGATGGACAACCTCACCAACGGGGTGTCCGCACCGGCCGGTTTCGCGGGCGACCCGCTGGTGGACGCCGTGCGGGAACTGCTCGGCGAGGCGCTGACCGGCAAGGTCGTCAGCCTGATCTACGCCCTGTCCGGCAGCCCCGCGCTGGCCCCGCCCGCCCAGTTCAGCGAGCACCCCGCCGTGGTGCTCGCCACCCAGTCCGTGCACGGCACGACCGAGAACGAACGCGCCGCGGGCGCCCAGGGGCTGGCGCTGCTGATCGCGCTGGCGGGTGAGCCCGACCGGCAGCCGGGGTCGCTGACCGTGCGGGACAAGGTGATCGTCGACAACCAGCGCCACCGGGCGCACGCGGTCGCCGCCGCGATGCCCGACAACCGGACCAAGTCGGAGAAGAAGGCCCAGAAGCAGCATCCCGACGGCGACCCCGAGGTGCGCGTCCGCGACGACCTGCGGCGCGCGATCGGCCTGTTCGAGCATGTCGAGCTTGACCCGTCGTTCACCCGCTCCCTGCGGCTGCACGTCAACCCGGCCACCGGCGGGTACGGCGCGGCGAACCTCGGTGTGTTCAGGAAGCTGCTCAGCGGCGAGGTCGACGGCAAGCCGGTGCGCGACCTGTTCGACGACGGGAAGGGCAAGCTGAAGGTCGACGACATGGTGATCGTCAACGGGCTCACCGAGAAGATGCCCGCCACCGCCGAGTACCCCAAGGCCTACGTGCTGACCACCGAGGACCTCCAACTCCTGGTCCGGCGCCACGACCAGGAACCCACGTCGGCGCCGAACGACAAGACAATGAAGCGGACTCCGGCCTACGAGCGGCACAAGACCGTCGGCGACCCGTTCGACCCTGGCGACCCGAACCGGGTCCAGGCGGGCGGCGGCCACCTGGGCGGCGCGGGCGTCCCCGGCAAGTCCGAGTACCCGACGGCGTGGACGGCCGTGGACATCCACGATGCCGAGCGCCAGGTCCTGCGCACCGGGAACACGGTCGACGGCCTCGGCAACCCCAGCCCGACGCCGCGGCCGAGCAAGAATCTGATGGGCGTCCCCGAGTGGGTGTGGACGTACCTCGGAAAGGTGACGCTCAAGGGCGCCACCGTCGAGTTGGAGGTCGTCCTGTTCGCCGACGGCCTGCTCGCCACCTCCTACCCCACCGACCGCAACCCGATCGGCGACCCCACCGACCCGACGGCGGTCTTCGTCAACCCCAAGGGCGCGCCGCCGATGCCCGACGGGGTCAGGCAGACCGAGGTGCAGCGCTACCAGCGGCCTACCGCGGCCGGGCAACCCGGCAAGTGGAAGCAGGTCGGAATCGGCGCCGACGACAAGCGTGTGGTCGGCTACCAGCCGGAGAAGACGCCACCCGGGAAGCCGAATCAGGGGGGTTCCCAGCAGCAGGGCGATCCGCAGGAGGATCCTCAACAGGCCGAGGATCCCGGGCAGGCCCCACCGCCGCCCCCGGCCACGACTGGATGCTGATGACCGACGACGACACCACAGCCGTCGGGCTGCTGCGCGGCCTCGCGGGCCGGGTGCGCGACGACACCCTCAACCGGCTCCGCGCGCTGCTCGCCGCCGGGGAACTGGACATGATGGAGGCGGACCTGCTGGCGGAGCTGACGCGCGACCGGGTCCCGCTGCTCAGCCACGAACTCCCGCTGCTGCGCGACGTCCGCGACTACCCGGAGAGTCCCTTGCCCAGCGGGCTGATCGTGGCCGATCCGGGGACGGCGCCGCCCGCGTTCGAGTTCGCCGCGGCCGAACCCGAGCCGGGCGACCAGCGGGCCGTCGCCGGGGTGTTCGGCATCGACGACGTCAAGACCATCCGCAAGGCCCTGCGGCTCCCCGGCACGCTCGTCTGGGTGGTGGAACTGGTCGGGGGCGCCGATGTGTCCCGCTGGCGGCGCTACCTGCCCGACCTGTCGGAGTTCCCCGCCTCGACCTGCGAGATCGTCGCCGATGGCGAGCGCCTCCCGCCGTACCAGGCCGCCGCACTCGCCGCGGGCCTCGTCGTCTGGCGTGCCGACTGAGCCACGGGTTTGCCGGTCCAACGTGGACACCCCACACTGGCTGGATGCCGAAGAGCCCCAAGCGCTTCCCCCGCGAGCTGTATGAGAGCGAACTCCTTCGCCTGCAGGGTGAACTGGTCCGGGTGCAGGAATGGGTGAAGACCAGCGGAGCCCGGGTCGTCGTGATATTCGAGGGCCGCGACGCGGCAGGCAAGGGCGGCACGATCAAACGGGTCGCCGAACACCTGAACCCGCGCGTCTGCCGCACCGTCGCCCTGCCCGCGCCGACCGAGCGGGAACGCACCCAGTGGTACTTCCAGCGCTACGTCGACCACCTGCCCGCCGCAGGCGAGATCGTCCTGCTCGACCGCAGCTGGTACAACCGCGCGGGCGTCGAACGGGTGATGAGGTTCTGCACGACGGAGGAGTACCGGCGGTTCCTCAAGCAGTGCCCGATCTTCGAGGAACTGCTGGTCGACGACGGGATCCTGCTGCGCAAGTACTGGTTCTCGGTGAGTGACACCGAGCAGGTGCGCCGCTTCCGCGAGCGGCTGGACAACCCGCTCAAGCAGTGGAAGCTGTCACCGATGGACTTGGAGTCGATCACCCGCTGGGACGAGTACTCCAAGGCCAAGGACGACATGCTGGTACACACCGACACCGAGGTCGCTCCGTGGACGGTCGTGGAGGCCGAGGACAAGCGCAAGGCGCGGCTGAACATGATCGCCCACCTGCTGGACAGCCTGCCATGGCAGCCGGTGCCGACCCCGGACCTGAAACTGCCCAAACGGCCCAACACCCCTGGTTACGTCCGCCCACCCCGCGAGATGGAACGAGAGGCACCCGACCACGCGGCGACGTTGCACCACTAGCTACGCGGGTAGCGCATGGCGGGTAGTGCATGGCGGGTAACCCCCCACCCAAGCCGCACGAGATCGCCTGAGCAGCATCGGGTGAAGGTGGGTGGCGTGCACAGCGTGATCACCCACCTGCACCCGATGGTGCGCCCCCAGAACCAGCCCCGTAGTAAAAGATCCCAGTAGTACGAGCCTCCACAGAAGCACCCATCCCAATCACCGCCCCACCCCCAGTCGGCAGTGCACGGATATGAGAACCCGCATACCCCTCCGGAGTAAGAAAACAGTCCCAGACAGCGTTCCAATCCTGCGGCACCCCGGTAGTCGGATCGAGCACCGGCTCAGCACGAGGCACCACCCGCCGCTGAACGATCGCCCCCTGGGTGGAGCCCTCAGCGAGAGCGGCCTTCCACGTGACATCGTCAACCAGCCAACCAGCCGTGATCCCCGCGCCACCGAAGTCGGCCCCCGGCTTGAGGATCAGATTCCCGCGCTCCTGTCGGCAGTACTCCATCAAGTCGACCGTCGCACCGTCGACCTCCACCTGCCCCAGGGTCATCGACCGAGTCCATGGCAGCACCGTGTCGACCAATGTGGCCTCGTCGGAGGTCAGCCTGCCGCTCCAACGGAGATCCGTCAGCAACGCCAGCGACGTCTTGTTGTTGAACAACTCCCCCGACAACGACGTATAGAGGACCACCGCACCATCCGCGTCGGCCTGGACGAGCCGATCAACCACCGCCAACCCCGCCGGATCGTCCAGAATCTCGCCAACACCGAAGTAGCGCAGGACAAGATCCACCGGCCTGCCGCCGACCGTCACCCGACCGCCCGCGAAACCGACGTCCGCCAATTCGCCAAGTTCGACTTCGACACCCAGGTTCTCCAGCATCTCCTGGAAC
>DATLIA010000381.1:0-8928 GCA_035540215.1 Actinokineospora sp.
CACCCGCGCCATGCGGTAGTTCGAGCCACGCATGTAGTCATCAGCGGTTGCGGGGGTCGTTGCCGGGCAAGTGCTCCTGGCCGGTCTGCCCGGCCGCAGCCTCACCGAGGCTCGAGGCACTCGAGCCCACGTGGGCCTCGAGCCGGATGCGCTCGGTGAGGTGCGGGTAGTGCAGCTCGAACGCCGGGCGCTCCGAACGGATCCGGGGCAGCTCGGTGAAGTTGTGCCGCGGCGGCGGGGACGACGTCGCCCACTCGAGCGAGTTGCCGTAGCCCCACGGGTCGTCCACCTTCACGACCTCACCGAAGCGGTAGCTCCGGAAGACGTTCCAGATGAACGGCAGCGTCGACGCGCCCAGGATGTAGGCGCCGATCGTCGAGATCATGTTCAGCGTGGTGAAGCCGTCGCTGGCCAGGTAGTCGGCGTACCGGCGCGGCATGCCCTCGTTGCCCAGCCAGTGCTGGACGAGGAACGTGCCGTGGAAGCCGAGGAACGTGGTCCAGAAGTGCAGCTTGCCCAGCGGCTCGTCGAGGAACCGGCCCGTGATCTTCGGGAACCAGAAGTAGATCCCGGCGAAGGTCGCGAACACGATCGTGCCGTAGAGCACGTAGTGGAAGTGGGCGACGACGAAGTACGTGTCGGACACGTGGAAGTCGATCGCCGGGGCGGCCAGCAGGACACCCGTCAGACCACCGAAGAGGAACGTCACCAGGAAGCCGACGCTGAACAGCATCGGTGTCTCGAAGGTGAGTTGCCCCTTCCACATCGTGCCGATCCAGTTGAAGAACTTCACACCGGTCGGGACCGCGATGAGGAACGTCATGAACGAGAAGAACGGCAGCAGGACCGCGCCGGTCGCGTACATGTGGTGCGCCCACACCGTCATCGACAGCGCCGCGATACCCAGGGTTGCGTAGATGAGGGTGCGGTAGCCGAACAACGGCTTGCGGCTGAAGACCGGGAAGATCTCCG
This sequence comes from Actinokineospora sp., assembly GCA_035540215.1. Lineage (GTDB taxonomy): Bacteria > Actinomycetota > Actinomycetes > Mycobacteriales > Pseudonocardiaceae > Actinokineospora. Next base: position 973 of record DATLIA010000381.1, read on the forward strand.
ACACGATGCCGAAGAACGGCAAGGCGACGATGTAGACCTCGGGGTGGCCGAAGAACCAGAACAGGTGCTGCCAGAGGATCACGCCGCCGTTGGCCGGGTCGAACACATGCGCGCCGATCTGCCGGTCGGCCAGCAGGCCGAGCAGCGCGGCGGTCAGGATCGGGAAGGCCAGCAGCACGAGGATGCTGGTGATCAGGATGTTCCACACGAAGATGGGCATCCGGAACATCGTCATGCCGGGGGCGCGCAGACAGACCACTGTGGTCAGCATGTTGACCGCACCGAGGATGGTGCCGAGACCACCGACCACGAGGCCGACGATCCACAGGTCGGCGCCGACGCCCGGGGAGTGGATCTTGTCAGAGAGGGGGGTGTAGGCGAACCAGCCGAAGTCGGCGGCTCCACCCGGGGTCAGGAAGCCCGCCATCACGATCAGGCCGCCGAAGAGGTACAGCCAGTACGAGAAGGCGTTGAGCCTCGGGAACGCCACGTCGGGCGAGCCGATCTGCAGCGGCAGCACGAAGTTCGCGAATCCGAAGAGGATAGGCGTCGCGTACAGCAGCAGCATGATCGTGCCGTGCATGGTGAACAGCTGGTTGTACTGCTCCTGCGACAGGAACTGCTGTCCCGGGACGGCAAGCTCGGACCGGATCAGCATGGCCATCGCGCCGCCCACCATGAAGAAGGCGAACGAGGTGACCAAGTACATGATGCCGATTTGCTTGTGGTCCGTCGTGCGGAACAACCGCAGCAGGTACGAACCCTTGAGCGTCTCGCGCGCCGGATACGGCCGCGTCGCGATCGGCTGAGGGGCTACTGCAGTCACTCCTGCCTCCTGCATGTGCCTGGTGGTGGACATGGTCGAGCCGCTGGCTCACTGGCTCGGGGGAATCCTAGCCCCGCCGGGTGGGGGTGGCTCGGCTGGGTTGACGCGGTTTGACGTGGCCCTCGCCACGATGGGGTGATGGCGGTGGTCGTGAAGTCGCCAAGGTCACATCGGGTTAGGGGGTGCGTGGAACGAGACGGCTCGCTGCGCATCGCGGAGGGCGCGGTCGGCTCGCTACGCATCGCAGGGCAGGGGGCTGCGGGGTGCCTGATTGGGTCCTGGCCCGTTGCGTTCCGTGGCGGTCGGCTGCTTCTTTGCAGTCAGGCGGGCAGTACTGCGTACTGCCTGAGTGCCAGGTCGGTGAAGGTGACTGGGCCTCGGGGGCCGGGGACGCGGTCCAGGTTGATGCCGGTTTCCGGGACTCCGCGCAGCTTGAAGCCGTCGAGTAGGCGGGTGGGGGCGTTCCAGAAGACTCCGGTGCCGGTGTAGCCGCTGATGAACCTGTCGGCGGCGGCCTTGTCCTCGGTGACGATGGCTGCGGCTAGGCCGGAGGTGTCCTCGTTGGCGATGCGGACCGCCTGGGTGAGGCTGTCTACGGGGGCGATGGTGACGGTGGCCTCGCGGTCGCCGTCCAAGGCCCATTCGTAGCCGATGGCGTGGTCGTGGGGCGGCAGTGACGGGGTGACCCCGGCCTTGGCCAGAGCTTCCTGGATGCCCGGCAGCGCACCCTCGTAGATGTCGCGGTGGACCAGGAGCAGGTTGAGGCGGTTGCAGACGCCCAGGCGGTCGAGGCTGCGGGTGATGAGGTCCTCGGCGCGGCTCGGGTCGGCCTTCACGTCGTAGTAGAGGACTCCGCCACCGTCTGCGTGGGCCAGAGTGCGGACACCGTGCCGTGCCGCGCGGCGGTCGAGGTCGCGGGTGGTTTGGCCGCTGCCGCGCACGATGACCAGGGGGATCAGGTCGGGCAGCTCGACCAGCGCGCCCGCGGCGGCGCGGTCCGGGCTGGGGACGAGCTGGATGACGTCCGGGTCGATGCCCGCGTCCGACAGTGCGGGGGCGATGACCTCTTTGACCAGGGCCGTTGCCGACTTGAGCGCCGCCGAGCCGGTGCGCAGGACGCCTGCGTTGCGCGACTTGACCAGCTGGGAGGCGACGTCGACGGTCACGTTCGGTCGGGCCTCGTAGTTGGCGCCGATGACGCCTACCGGCTTGCGCAGCTCGACGAGGCGGAGGCCGCCGTCGAGGTCGCGGACCGGGGTCTGCTGGGGCGGGTGCGGGACGGAGGCCAGCAGCCGCAGCTGTTCGGCCATGTCGTCGAGGCGCTGTTCAGTGATGCGGAGCCGGTCCAGCAGGCCGCCGCTCATTCCGGCGGCCTCGGCGGCGGCGACGTCCTCGGCGTTGGCGGCGAGGATCCTGGCCCGGCCCGAGTGCAGGCGGGCGGCCATCTCGCCGATCGCGGCGTCGACGGCCTCGTCGGTGGCACCCGCGAGGTCTGGGGCGGCGAGCTTGGCCTTCGACGCGCACGCGGCGACGATCTCGCCGATGGCTTCGGGGGTCTGCTCGTCGCTCACGGTGGCTCCGTTCCTCGGGGTGCTCTGGAAAGTCTGCCCTATGCCCTGACCAGCGCTCGAAGCGTGTCGGCAAGGACACGGACGGGGATGTCGGGGTCGATGACCCGCTGGATGCCCAGGCCGATGCCGAGGCTGAGCAGGGCGACGGCGAGATCCGCTGCGGGCAGGGCGCTGTCCCACGGCTCGGCGACCATGGTGATCGCCTGGCGGATCGCGCGGTCGCGCAGGGCGAGCTGTTCGCGCAGGGCGGGGTCGCGGCGGGCGTGCGCGGCGAACTCGACCTCCAGCATCGTCCAGCCTTCGTCGCCGATCATCTTCTCGGCCCAGTCGGCGAACCCGGCGAGGGCGTCGTCGAAGGACTTGCCCGCGATGAGGGCGGCGACGGTGACCAGGTGCTCGCCGTGGATCTCGTCGAGCACCGCCAGGCACAGTTCGTCCTTGTTGCGGAAGTTCGAGTACACCGCTCCTTTGGAGAATCCGGCGGCGTCGGCCACCTTCTCCAGCGACGTCGGGTGGTATCCGTCGCGCAGGAACAGCTCACGTGCGGTGGCGACGAGCTGCTCGCGGGTGCGCGCCTGGCTCTCCGCCCGGGTCAGTCGAGGCATGCGCGTTAGCCTAAGAGCAGCCAGCCCGCGGCGATGACCAGCGCCCCGAGGTTGATGAGCCCGAACGAGCCGACCCAGAAGAAACCGGGCGCTCCGGTAAGCCGCGCGAGCTGGTCGGCGTCGGAGTCGCGGGCCTGTCCGCGCCTGCGCTTGGTCTGTAGTTCGCCGATGGGGCGGATGCCGCCTAGCAGTAAGAACCAGGTGATGAGGTACGCGAACGCGGCCTGGACGGTGTCTGTCGCGAACCAGGAGACCGCGAACAGCACGCCGCCCGTGGCCACGAGTGTCAGCACGCCATAGGCGTTGCGGATCATGATCAGGACACCGAACAGGAGCACCGCGCAGCTCATCAACAGCGCGGATACGCGGTCGGTCTGCAGGAACGCCGCGAAGCCGAGGCCGAGCAGCGACGGCGCGACGTAGCCCGCCAGCGCCGTACACACCATGCCCGGCCCGTCGGGCCTGCCCCGGGAGACGGTCACGCCCGAGGTGTCCGAGTGCAGCCGGATGCCGGACAACCGGCGGCCGACGAGCACCGCGACCAGCGCGTGGCCCGCCTCGTGGACGATGGTGATGACGTTGCGGGCGGGCCGCCAGAAGCCGTTGACCACCACGACGACGGCCGCCACGGCCAGGGTCACCAGGATGACCGGCTCGGGCGGACGCGTCTGGTCGCCGAAGATCTGCTGCCACAAGTCCGGAGCTGACTGCACTGGTCCGCCTCCCCGGATTTCTGAGTTTGGGTCACCTCACCGGGCAATCATACGTTGAGTTGATCACCGTGGTTGAGCGCCGCCACGGTCCCCTTAGGTGACGGATTACGGGGTGGGGACCGGCCAGTCGAGCATCGAGGTCAGCGACCGCCGCAGGAGCGCGGACGGGGTCAGGCGCAGGGCGTTGTCGCGGATCGCGGCGGCGAGTCTGGACTGGTTGTGGACCATCTTCACCACCGAGAGGGACCGCTTGACGACCATCTGCGCGCGTGGCCTGCGGACCGCGTCGTACTCGCGCAGCCCGGCGGCGAGGTCGGGCCGGGACGCGAGGATCGCCAGGCTGACGGCGTCCTCGATCGCCTGGCAGCCGCCTTGGCCCATGTAGGGCGCCATGGCGTGGGCGGCGTCGCCGACCAGGGCGACGTTGTCGTGGACGAAGGAGTCCAGCGGCGGCTGCGTGTAGACGTCGTGGCGCAGGATCGCGGCGGGGTCGACGGCGGCGAGGATCGACGGGATGGGCTCCGCCCAGCCCGCGAACAGGCGGCCCAGGTCGTTGCCACGTTCGCCCTCGGGGGCAAGGGCGCCCGCATAGGCATAGAGCCGGTCGCCCATCGGGAACGCGCCGAAGACGAGGGCGTCGCCCCAGGTCTCGCAGGCGTCGAACGGCGGGATGCCCGCCGAGGGCAGCACCATGCGCCAGGCCGTGGTGCCGACGTAGCGGGGTTCGGGCGCGGCGGGCCAGTAGGTCCGGCGGACCGCGCTGCGCGCGCCGTCGGCGCCGACCAGCAGGTCGACGCTCGCCGGGTCGAACTGGTCGACCCGCTCCCCCGGACGCAACGCCGCCGCGGGGACGGCGTCGAGGAGGACCTTGAGCAAGTCGGCGCGGTGCAGCATCAGTACCTCGTCCGGTTCGCCTGATCCGCGCATGATCCAGCGGCCCCGCTTGTCGCGGAAGCCGCCGCGGCCCGGGTGCGCACCCGAGGCCCGAACGGCGTCGCCGATGCCGAGCGCGTCCAGTGCGCGCAGGGCGTTGCCCCAGATCGAGATCCCGGCCCCGACCTCGTCGAACGCGGGCGCCTGTTCGTAGACCTGGACGTCCCAGCCGCGCTGAGCCAGGCCCGCCGCTGTGGCGAGCCCGCCAATACCCCCACCGATCACCGCCGCCGTGCGCATGTCGCCTCCTCTACATCTGTAGTAGAACACTACACTTGTAGAGATGACGACCGCCATCGCCCGCCGGGACGCCATCGCCGACGCCGCCATCGCCACGCTCGCCCGCGACGGCATGCGCGGGCTGACCCACCGCGCCGTCGACAAGACGGCCGGATTGGCCGAGGGGTCGTCCTCCTACTACTTCCGCACGCGACAGGCCTTACTGGAGGCGACCGTCCAGCGCCTGGCCGCGCTCGACGAGGATCTGATCGCGCCGATCACCGGACTGCCCGCGCGCCTGCGCGCCGAGGACCTCGCCGAGTTGATGACCGGGATCGTGGAGTTGGCCGTGACCGAACAGCGGGAGCGACACCTCGCGCGGTACGAGTTGGCGCTGGAGGCCACCCGTCGACCCGAGTTGCGCACAACACTGATCGGCCTGGGCAAGCGGTATCGCGTACTCGCTGTCGCACTGCTCACCGCGGCGGGCGCGACGGACCCGGACCGCCAAGGGCCGGATCTGGTCGCCTGTCTGGACGGCCTGATGTTCGACAGCATTGTCGGCGTGCGGGAGTACGACCGGATCGCCACCCGCCGGTCGATCGGCGAGCTGATCGCGGCGGCCGTCTCTGGAACACCTGACTAGAACACGTTACAGTTCTTGCACCGATGGAGGTGCGGGGATGAAGTTCACGATGAGCGTGGCGATGAGTCCGCTGGAACAGCTCACCGAGCTGGCGCGCACCGCGGAGGAGTGCGGTTTCAGCTCGATTGCCCTGCCAGACTCGCTGTTCTACGCGGAATCGGTGGCCGCGAAGTACCCATACACCGACGACGGCAGCCGGTTCTGGACCGAGGACACACCGTGGCCCGATCCGTTCGTCGCCGCCGCCGCGATGGGTGCGGTGACCGACAGGATCAGGTTCTACCCGCAGGTGCTCAAACTCGGCCCCCGCAATCCGCTGCTGCTGGCCCGCCAAGTCGGCAGCGTCGCGGTGCTGACGGGAGACCGGTTCGGCCTCGGCGTCGGGCTCGGCTGGTCGCCGGAGGAGTCCGAATGGTGTGGCGCGCCGTTTTCCGACCGGGGCGCGCGGGCCGACGAGGCCATCGAGGTGCTGCGGCTGGTACTCGGCGGCGGCATGGTCGAGCACACCGGAAGGTTCTACGGCTTCGGCAAGCTGCGGATGAGCCCGGCGCCCGGCGCGCCGGTGCCGATCTACGTCGGCGGCCACTCCCCCGCGGGCCTGCGCCGGGCCGCGCGCCTGGGTGACGGGTGGACCTCGGCGATGATGCGTTTCACCGAACTGCGGGACACCATCCAGACCCTGCACGGCCTGCGCGCGGAGTACGGCAGGGACGAGCCGTTCGAGATCCAAGCGGTGTGTGTGGACCGGTTCGGTCTGGACGGATTCCGGGCGCAGGCGGAGATAGGCGTTACCGACGCGGTGACAGTGCCGTGGATGTTCTACGGCGCCGGGTTCGACGCACCGCTCAAAGCCAAACAGGACGGCATCCGGCGCTTCGCCGACGACATCATCCAACGGTTCGAGGAGGCGGCGTGAGCGTCACCTGGGAGGCGTCGACGGCCGAGCATCCGGCTCGCACGGCGGCACTGGCGTCGATGGACGCGGTCAGCCGCAAGGCGCGCGAGGAGTGGATCGCGTTATTCGACCCGGATGGCGTAGTCGAGGATCCGGTCGGGAAATCGCCGTTCGACCCCAGTGGAAGGGGCCACCACGGGCACACCGGGATAGGGGCGTTCTGGGACATGGCGATCGCGGGCGTCGAGCGGTTCGAGTTCCGGATCGGCGACTCGTTCGCATGTGGCGACGAGGTGGCCAATGTGGGCACTATCAGCGCTTTTCTGCCCGGCGGGGCCCGCGTGGACACCGAGGGAGTGTTCGTCTACCGGGTCGGCGAGGACGGGCTGATCCGGTCGGTTCGGGCCTTCTGGGAACTGGACAGGACCCTCGCGGGCATCCGTCACCCCTGACCCGGGCCGGGTTCACCGCCCAGCGTGAACATGCTCGCCGGGGCGGGACTGTTGTGGTTGACTGGCCGTGGTCGATCGGGTCGTCAACGTAACGTTGGCCCGCTCGTCCGCGAGATGACACGTGTCCGCACGATGCGGTCACAGTAAGAAAGCTAGGAGACAAGCATGGCCCAGGGCACCGTCAAGTGGTTCAACTCGGAAAAGGGCTTCGGCTTCATCGCCCCCGACGACGGCTCCTCCGATGTGTTCGTGCACTACTCGGAGATCCAGTCGGGCGGGTTCCGCACGCTCGAGGAGAACCAGAAGGTGCGCTACGAGGTCGGCCAGGGCGCCAAGGGCCCGCAGGCGACCGGTGTGACCGTCATCTGACACTCGTCTCAACCGCGTGACTGACGCCGCGCACCCGAGACCTTCACGGAAAGAGCCCCGCTTGTGCCGAAGCGGGGCTCTTTTCCTGTCTCAGTGTCCACAATGGACATAGTTGTCCACAGGTGACCCGCCCCCGCTCCCGCCGTTCGGCCGAGTCCGACAGAATGGAGTTCCCACCGCGGACGAGGAAGCAGGAGCGATGACCGACCTGGCACACGGGATCCATCAGCGCATCGCCGAGGAACTCGGCGTGCGCGAACGGCAGGTGGCCGCGGCCGTCGAGCTGCTCGACGGCGGGGCGACGGTCCCCTTCATCGCCCGCTACCGCAAAGAGGTCACCGGCACCCTCGACGACGCGCAGCTGCGCACGCTCGACGAGCGCCTGCGCTACCTGCGCGAGCTGGAGGAACGCCGGTCGGCGATCCTCGACTCGATCCGCGAGCAGGGCAAGCTCGACGACGCGCTGACCGCGCAGATCATGGGCGCGGACTCCAAGGCCCGCCTGGAGGACATCTACCTGCCGTTCAAGCCCAAGCGGCGGACCAAGGCCCAGATCGCCCGCGAGGCCGGGCTGGAGCCGCTGGCCGACGGCCTGCTCGGCGATCCCACGGTGAACCCGGAGGCGGCCGCGGCGGCGTTCGTCGACGCGGACAAGGGCGTGGCCGACGCGGCCGCGGCGCTGGAGGGCGCCCGGGCGGTGCTCACCGAGCGGTTCGCGGAGGACGCC
>DATLIA010000382.1:0-6527 GCA_035540215.1 Actinokineospora sp.
GTCGTAGACGCCGCCGAGGCCCTGCAGTTCGAGCACCTGGCCGCCGACGGCGACGTGCCGGTTGAGCACGCCGAACTCCGAGCCCTGACGGGCGACAGTGGCGTCGACCTCGGTGCTGCGGCGCAGCAGTTCGGTCATCACGTCCGGTTGCTGCTCGGCGAGCAGGGCGATGGAGCCGGGTTTGATGATCCCGGCCTTCTCGCGCGCGATGCCGACGATGTCGGGGCCCAGGTAGTCGACGTGGTCGATCCCGATCGGGCACACCACCGCGATCCGCGCGTCGGCGACGTTGGTCGCGTCCCAGCTGCCGCCGAGGCCGACCTCGACCACGGCCGCGTCGACCGGGGCATCGGCGAAGGCGGCGAAGGCCATCCCGGTGAGCACCTCGAACTTGCTCATCGGCACGTCGGACTTGGCGTCGACCATGGCGATGTAGGGCTCGAGGTCGCGGAAGACCTCGACGTAGCGCTCAGGGCTGATCGGCTCGTTGTCCAGGCTGATGCGCTCGGTGACCGACTGCAGGTGGGGGCTGGTGAACCGCCCGGTCCGCAGGCCCAGCCTGCTCAGCAGCGCGTCGATCATCCTGGTGGTCGAGCTCTTGCCGTTGGTGCCCGCGATCTGCAGCACCGGGTAGGCCCGGTGCGGGTCGGCGAGCACGTCGACCAGCGCCGCGATCCGGTCCAGCGACGGGGCGATCTTGGTCTCGGGCCAGCGGGTGTCCAGTTCGGACTCGACCTGCTGCAGTTCCTCCAGTGCCCCGGGGTCCACCTTCGGCACGCGCACATCTCCTCGAACCCGACAACCTGACCCGGCGAGTCTACGCGCGCGCCTTCCCGGCCAACCAAGCCAGCGGCCCTACCCACCACAGCAGCGCCATGACCACGAGCAGGCTCGCGCAACGCTCCGCGACCGGATCGCCGGTCTTGACGCGCCGCAGAAGCGGGACCCAGCAGTACGCGCCCACCGCGACGACCGCGAGGACCAGCGGGCCGACCCACCAGGCGTCCGGGAGCCAGGCCACGACGCTCTTGTCGTAGCCGTCCGGCCCCTCGACGACCGACCACATGCTCCACCAGACCAACGCGTAGGCCGCGCCGACCAGCAGCGGCCCGACCCGCGACGTCAACGACTCCACAGTGCCCATCCTGCCGTGATCGACACGGTCCGCACCGCCTCGCGGCATGACGTGGCTCACATCACCCGACAGGCGGTCGACAAGAAAATGACAACGGTTACCATTTCCAAGTCGTACCGGCTTGGAGCAAGGGAGCGTTCGTGGGGCATCTGTTGATGGTCGAGAGCTGGGTCGGCGCGATGAGCACGCTGCTACCCAGGGCGATCCGGGAGTCCGGGCACCGGTTCACCTTCCTCACCCGCGACCTGCACCACTACCTACGCGCGTCGAGCGGTCCGCATCCGTTGCTCAGCGCGGACAACATCTTCACCGCCGAGACCAACGACGTCCCCGACCTTCTGTCCTATGTGGAGCAGTTGCACTCGGTGCTGCGGTTCGACGGCGTGATCACCTCGTGCGACTACTACCTGCCTACAGTCGCCCGGATCGCCGATCGGCTCGGGTTGCCGGGGCCGTCGCCGCTGGCGGTGGAGCGCGCGAACCGCAAGGACCTGGCCCGTGAGGTCTTCGCCGCCGCGGGTGTGCCCGGGCCTCGGTTCGCGTTGGCCACGGGGTGGGAGGAGACCGCGAAGGCGGCGGTCGGGCTGGGATATCCGCTGGTCGTGAAGCCGGTGGACCTCTGCGGCGGCATGTTCGTGCGGAAGGTCACCAGTGAGGCCGACCTGCGCGCGGCGTTCCTGGCGATGGAGGCGTTCCCGGTCAACGCCCGCAACCAGCCACGAGTGCCGACTGTCCTCATTGAGGAGCTGCTGACCGGGCCGGAGGTGTCGGTCGAGACGGTGACGGTCGACGGTGTCACCCACGTCATCGGCGTGACGGACAAGAGCATCGCGGGCGAGCCATGGTTCGTGGAGAGCGGCCATATGTTCCCCGCCGACCTCGACGGCGCCGCCGCGGCCACGGTCGCGGTCCAGGCCATTGACGCGCTCGGGCTCGACAACACCGTCGCCCACACAGAGATCAAGCTGACCGAGGCGGGTCCCAAGCTGATCGAGGTCAATCCCAGGCCCGCGGGCAACCAGATCACCGAACTGGTCCGCCGGGTCACCGGCGTCGACCTGCCGACGGTGTTCGCCCAGCTCGCGGTGGGCGAGCGGCCCGCACTGGCGCGGGCGGACACGGGAGTCCGCAGCGCGGCCATCTCGTTCCTGCTTCCGCCGCGCCAGGGGCTTGTCGCGGAGATCACCGGCGAGGTGGAGGTGCCCGGCGTGGTGGACGTCCAGGTCAAGCCCGCGGGCCACCGCGCGGGCGAGCCGACCAGCAACAACACCTATCTCGGCCACGTGATGGCCGTGGACCACGACGGCCTCGGCGCCCGCGCGCTGGCCGACAGCGTCATCGCGGGCCTTGAGGTCCGCTACGACGGTGCCGCGTGACAGCGCTCGGGACGCTGATCGACCGCGCCCGATCCGGCGCCATGGGGCCGGATCCGGCGGAGCAGTCGGTCAGCGTCGCTTTCACCACACACCAAGGCGTCCGGCACGCCTCGCGCGGCCAGTCGTACCGGAACCGGGTCGTCAGTCTCCGGGTCGGCCAGGCGGTCGGGTCGTGCGCGGTCGAGCCGGGGGACATCGCCGACGACGACGTGCATGACTGCGTCGGCGTCACCGTGGCCGATCTGCTTGGCCACCCGAGCACGCCGATCCGGGTGGCCGCGCTCGACGCCTATCTGATGGGCGCGCGACCACACGAGTCGTCTGGCGCCCAGTCCGTCCACATCGGACCGGGTAGTTCGCTGGAGAAGTCGATGGCCCGCGCGTCGGCCGTGGTGGACCTGGTCGACGCGACGCCTGGCGCGCGAGTGCTGGTCGTCGGAGTCGTGAACTCGCTGCTGCACCACCTGCGGGAGCGCGGTATCGCGTATGTGCCGTGCGATCTCAAGGGCGGACGGACCGAGTGGGGCGAGCCGGTGGTCACCGACGCCGACCGCGCGCTCGCCGAGTGCGACACGGTGCTGGCCTCCGGCATGACCTTGGGCAACGGCAGCCTCGATGCGCTGCTGGGCAGTGGGAAGCGCCTCGTGCTGTTCGCCCAGACCGGCAGCGCGGTGCTGCCGCGGCTGCTCGGCGCGGGCGTGTCAGCGGTGTCGGCCGAGCCGTATCCCTTCTTCTGGCTCGACGGCGGGCCATCCACGATCCACCTCTACCGCGAGGCGTCATGACCAGGGCCAACCATCATCTGCTCGACCTCGTCGGGAAGACCCCGGTGGCGCGGATCGACACCGCGCTGCCGCATCCGCACGGCGGCTTCTGGGCCAAGCTGGAGTGTCTGAGCGCGGGCGGGATGAAGGCCCGGTCGGCGGTGGCGATGCTGCTGGCCGCCCGCGCTCGCGGCGACTTGGCACCGGGTGCGGCGGTGGTCGAGTCGACCAGCGGGACGCTCGGGATCGGTCTCGTCTTCGCTGGTCAGGCCCTTGGTCATCCGGTAATTCTGGTGGTCGACGCCGAGTTGGAGCCGTCGATGCGCGCGCTGCTGCGCTGCCACGGGGCGCGGCTGGAGATCGTCGACCGGCCGCATCCCGTCGGCGGCTGGCAGCAGGCCCGACTCGACCGGCTGCAGGCCGTGCGGAGGGAACTGCCAAGGTGTTTCTGGCCGGACCAGTACAACAATCCCGACAACCCGTCCGGCTACACCGACCTGGCCAGGGAACTGGTCGAGCAGCTCGGCCAGGCCGATGTGCTGGTGTGCAGTGTCGGCACCGGCGGGCACAGCGCGGGCACGATCGCGACGCTGCGCCGGTACTGGCCGCGGCTGCGCCTGATCGGCGTGGACACGATCGGGTCGACCATCTTCGGCCAGCCCGCCCGGTCGCGGATCATGCGCGGACTGGGGAGCAGCATCTATCCGCGCAACGTGGCCTACGACGAGTTCGACGAGGTCCACTGGGTCGGCCCGGTCGAGGTGGTCGACGCGTGCCGCAGGCTGGCCCGGGACTGTTTCGTCACCGGTGGCTGGAGCACCGGCGCGGTCGCGCTCGTCGCGGCGTGGGTGGCCAGGGTCGAGGCGGGCGCGTCGGTGGTGACGGTGTTCCCGGACGGGCCGCACCGCTACCTGGGCACGATCTTCGACGACGACTTCTGCCAGGCCCGGGGCCTGTTCGGGCCCGCGGCCGACCGCCCGGTCGAGATCGGCCACGCGGAGTCGGTCGAGGTGACCGGCTGGGCCCGCTGTCGCTCGGTGACCGTGCCGAGTCGAGCGCTGGGGGTGCCCGCGTGAGGCTCGACTGGGAGGTCTACGGCCTGGAACTGGCCACACCGCTGCGCATCTCGCGCTCGGTGATGGCCCGCCGTGACGCGGTGCGGGTGACAGTGGAGAGCGATGGGCTGGTCGGGCACGGCGAGGTCGTCACGAGTGTCTACTACGGACTCGACGTGCCGCGGATCATCGAGCTGCTGGAGTCGGCGGACATCTACGACACGGCGGACCTGCCCGCCGGGGTCCAGGCCGCGATCGACGCCGCGCTGTTCGATTTGGAGGGCAAGCGGGCCGGGGTGCCGGTGCACCGGCTCCTGGGGAGTCCGGTGTGGAGGGACGTGCCGACCGCCTACACGATAGGGATCACCGGCCCCGCCGATGCCGCCCGGCAGGCTCGCGACCTCGCGGCGCGCGGGTTCAGCGTGCTCAAGGTCAAGGTGGGCGCGGATATCACGCCAGTCGAGGCGGTTCGAGCCGCCGCGCCCGAGGCCACACTGCTGATCGACCCGAACGGAGCCTGGACCCCGGCCGAAGCCGCCCGCCACCTGGACGCGCTGACCGAGCTAGGCGTGGACGCGGTCGAACAACCGATCGCGGCGGGCGACCTGGACGGATTGGCGTGGCTGTCGGCGCGGACCCAGGTGCCGCTGATCGCGGATGAGGACGCCGAGACCGCGGCTGACGTGCGGGAACTGGCGGGCATCGTCGCGGGCGTCAACATCAAACTGGCCAAGTGCGGCGGCCTGGCATCGGCGATGGAGATCATCGAGACGGCGCGGGCGTGCGGCATGGACGTGATGCTGGGCTGCCTGGTGGCGAGTTCGCTGGGAATCGCGCCCGCGGTGCACTTGACCGGGTACGCGCGATGGGTCGACCTGGACGGCCACCTGCTGCTGGCACACGACCCGTGGACCGGCATCAGCGGCGAAGACGGAACGCTGCGCCTGTCCGACCACCCGGGCCTCGGCGTCACACCCAGAAACCCCACGCCCAACGGCAGACACGACCATCTCAACCACACCCCGGAACACCCCGAACCCGCGAGCACGCAGCCCCCACCCGTCCCGGGGGGACGGCCCTTGTCCAGTCTATCCGGGGTAAGGGCTGGGCGGGGCGTTGTTGATCTTCCTGTGGATAACCCGGGGAATGTGGATAACCCCGGGAAGCCGTGGACAGCCCGATGAAGTCCTTCCCCCTCCCCGTGCGGCTGCTACTCATCAACCAATTCGGCGTCAACACCGGCTTCTACCTCCTCATCCCCTACCTGGCCACCCACCTCACCGACGACGTGGGCATGTCCGCCGCGACCGTCGGCGTGATCCTCGGTGTTCGCACCCTCAGTCAGCAGGGCCTCTTCCTCATCGGCGGCACAGCGTCCGACCGGCTCGGGCCGCGTCGGGTGATCATCGTTGGCTGCGGACTAAGGACGCTCGGCTTCGGACTCTTCGCCCTTGGTGACAGTGTCACGATCCTGCTCGCAGCGTCCGTCCTCAGCGGACTGGCGGGCGCTCTCTTCAACCCGGCCGTGCGTGCCTACATCGCGGTCGAGGCGAAGGATCGGCGTGCTGAGGCGTTCGCCTTGTTCAACGTCTACGCACAGACCGGGGCGTTGGTCGGACCCGTGCTCGGCAGTGTCCTTCTACTGTGGGACTTCCGGGTGTCCGCGCTGGTCGCTGCCGGGATCTTCGCGGCCCTGACGGTCGCGCAAGCGTTTGCACTCCCGCGGCGAGACGTCGAGCCGACCACAACCACGGTCCTGGGCGACTGGCGTGAGTGTGTGGCCGATCGGCGGTTCATCGCCTTCACCCTGGCCCTCACCGGCATGTTCGCCCTGCAGAACCAGCTCTACCTAGTCCTCCCCATCGCCGCGAAGAAGGCCACGGGTAGCGCGAGCAGTGTCGCCGCGGTGTTCCTGGTGTCCACGGTCGCGACCCTTCTGTTCCAGGTCCGGGTCACCCGCCGACTCAGCGGCCTGCCGAGGAACCGGACCATCGCGCTGGGGCTCGCCGTGATGGGAACGGGATTCCTGGCGCCCGCGGTCACCGAGAGTCTGGCCGGGGTGCTGATCGCCACGGTCATGCTCGCGTTCGGCGTGATGATCGCCCAGCCGTTCGTCTACGAGCTGATCCCCACCTTCGGCAGGGAAAGCCTGGCGGGCACGTACTTCGGCATGTTCTACCTCGCCTCCGGGATCGTC
>DATLIA010000383.1:0-9923 GCA_035540215.1 Actinokineospora sp.
GGTCTCGACCCGCCCACGACGCGCCTGGCCGCGTTGTCGGAAAGCCCAAGTACAACCCGGTACTACGGTCTTCCCTCCGCCTTGCCAGCCACGCCGTGGACAGGCCGATACCCGGCGAACGTTCGTGGTCAACGCACTAGAACACGATCGCGGCCAGTTCCGTCCAGGTTCGTCAACCAGCCCGGGCGCCGACGGACGATGGATCGAAACACCGTCAGGAGGCGCCATGACCACGCTGCTCGTCATCCCCCGCACGCCAGACGACCTCGACGCCGTGCGCGACGCCGGGATCACCGTCCTGGCCCGCTACCCGCACGCCGTGCTGGTCGACGCCACCGACACGCAGGTCGACGACCTCGGCAGGCGTGGCGTGCCCACGGCGGCGCTGCCCGCCCAGGACGTGCGGGCGACGGGCAACGCGTTCGACTTCGCCGACGCGCAGGCCGCCGAGGACCAGGCACCGACTTCCGTCGACCCCGATCGGATCGCCTACCACCTGGTCCGGCTCGTCGGCCCGGCTCCGGCGGCGTGGCTCACCTGGCTCACCCAGCACGGCGTGACCGTCCTGGACAGCCTCGACGACCTCACCCTGCTGGTCAGCGCGCTCCCCGAGGCCGCCGACCAGCTCCGCGCGCAGGCCTGGGTGACCGGGGTGACGCCGTACCGGGCGGCGATGTCCGTCGCGCCCGCCCTGCGCACGGGCGGCACCCGCCGACTCGACGCCGCCACGATGGCCGACCCCGGCGGCTACCGGACCGTCGGGCAGGTCGAGATCGCGGTCTTCCCCGGCGAGGACCTCGACCCGGTCGTCGCGGTGGTCGACGGCGCGGGTGGGTTGGTGATCAGCGCCGAGAGCGGCGTGGTCATCGCCTCGGTCCCGGGCGCGGCGATCACCGAGCTCGCCGAGCTCACGGCTGTGCGGTCGATCGCGCCGCACCACTGGGAGGTCGCGCACAACGACCAGGCCAGGAAGATCATGCGGGTGCCCGCGGACAACACGTTCGACGCCACACCGCTCACCGGGTCCGGCCAGATCGTGGCCGTCGCCGACAGCGGCATCGACACCGGCGCCGCCGACACGCTGCACCCCGACCTGCGCGGCCGGGTCGCGGGCATCACCAGCTGGCCGACCAAGACGTCGATCAAGAACCTGGTCAACGACCCACCCGGGCTGGACAAGGGGCCCGGCGACCCGTTCTCCGGCCACGGCACGCACGTGGCGGGCTCGGTGCTCGGCGACGGCCGCGCGGCCAAGGCAGCGGGGAACGGCACCGTACCGTCCGGGGTGGCTCCCGGGGCCAGGGTGTTCTTCCAGGCCATCGGCCAGAAGACCGCGTGGAAGACCGCCGAGCAGCTCACCGCGGCCGGGATCCCGGTGCCCGCGAAATGGCCGCCGGACGCGGTGAACCTGCAGGGGCTGCCCGCGAACCTGCTGCCGCTGTTCGAGCAGGCCTACGAGGCGGGCGCGCGGATCCACACCAACTCCTGGGGAGCGCCCGCCCAAGGCGCGTACACGACCACGTCGCAGACCGTCGACAAGTTCATCTGGGACCACCAGGACATGCTGATCCTGTTCGCCGCGGGCAACGCGGGCGCCGACACGGACACCGACGGCCTCATCGATCCCGACACCGTCGACGCGCCGGGCACCGCGAAGAACTGCCTCACCGTCGGCGCGTCCGAGAACGTGCGCCCGGCGAACTCCCAGCCGCCGCCCGGCCGGAACAAGCGCTGGAGCGAGCTGAAGAACAAGGACGGGACCCTGCGCTACCCCGCGCTCGGCCCGGCGGGTCACGTCTCCGACAACCCCGACGGTCTCGCCGCGTTCTCCTCCCGAGGACCCGCCGACGACCAGCGGACCAAACCGGACGTGGTCGCGCCCGGCACCAACGTGCTCTCGACCATCTCCACCGTCTTCCCGCAGGACACCGACCCGCTGTGGGGCAGGCTGCCCGCGGGCCACCCGCTGCGGCCGTTCTACTGCTGGAGCGGCGGGACGAGCATGGCGACACCGCTGGTCGCGGGCGCCGTGGCGGTGATCCGCCAGCACCTCGTCGAGCAGCGGCGCCACCACCCGTCCGCCGCGCTCCTCAAGGCGATGGTGGTCCACGGCGCCGTGCCGCTGCCCGGCCAGTTCCCCACGGAGGTGGCCGGTCCGACGGCCCTGGCGGCCGGGTTCGGCCGCGTCGACGTCGTGCGCAGCCTGACCACGGTGTCCACGCGACCGGTGCTGTTCTCCGACAGCGCCGCCGACGCCGTACAGACCGGCGAGATGCGCGTCCTGCGCGTCGAAGGCGTGACCGCGGGAGAGCCGCTGCGTGTCACTCTCGTGTGGACGGACGCGCCGTCGGGGTCGGGTGGGGGGCTGGTGAACCAGCTGTACCTGCGCGTGGGCGACCCCGACGGCACGCTGTTCGACGGCGACGTCAGCCCGTTCCCCGACCCGGTCAACAACGTGCAGCAGGTAACGATCCCCGCCGCGCTGTCCGGGGACTACGAGGTCGGGGTGTTCGGCTTCAACGTGGTCATGGCCGCGCCCGGCGTGCCGGTGGGACCGGTGGCACGGCAGAACTTCGCGCTCGCCGTGTCGAACGGGATATCACTGACCAAAGTGCAGTGACCGGCCGGTGTGGTCCGCGATCCGCTCGCGGACCACACCGCTCTCCGGCACTCCGAGCCGATCGAACAAGACCTGCGCGGCACGCCACCGCTCCAGCGCTACCGCCGCGTCACCCGCCGCGATGTCCAGCTCCGCCAACGCCGACAGCGCCCGACCATGGTCATAGTCGGCACCCGTTCGCTCGGCAAGGTCCAGCGCCTGCCGCAGAACGACGCCTGCCTCCCGCGACCCGCGCTCGCGCAGGGTCTCGCCGAGGTCTACCGACGCGCCGATCTCGACGTCGATCTCGCCGACCTCGTGGGCGAGATCGACCGCCCGCCGGAGTTCGCGTTCGGACCCGGCCAGGTCGCCACGCGCGCGGAGGGCGACGCCGAGGCCGTGTCTGCCGTCCACCTCGCCCGCCCGGTAGCCGATCTCCATATACAGAGCCAAAGCCTGTTCGTGGTGTTCGACGGCCTCAGCCAACAGACCCAGCCGGTATTGCGCGGACGCGAGGTTGGTGTTCGCCACCGCCTCACCGACCCGGTTCCCGATCACCCGGTTCAGCGCGAGCGCGCGCTCGCAGTGGTCGGCCGCCTCGGCGAAGCGGCCCATCCGCTCCAGCGTCGGGCCCAGGTTGTTGAGCACCCGGCTCTCCCCCAGCCGGTCGCCGCACTCCCGGTAGAGAGCCAGCGCCCCGCGCTGGTGTTCCAGCGCGGTCTCGTAGTCGCCGAGTTGGCGGTAGACCGTGCCCAATCCGTACAGCTCGGCACCCTCACCCGGGACGTCGCCGAGTTCGCGGCGGATCGTCAGCGCGGATGACAGGTGTTCGCGCGCGTCGGCGTAGCGGCCGAGCCGCCACGACACCACCCCGAGGCCGTGGCGCGCGGCGGCCACCTCGGTCCGGTCGCCGACCTCCTGGCTGATCGACAGCGCGACCTGGTGCCGCTCGGTGGCGGCCGGGTACTCCCCGACCCGCAGCAGCGCGGTGCCCAGCCGGTTCAGCGCCGCCGCCTCGCCCGCCCGCTCCCCCATCTCGCGCGCGGCCCGCACGGCCGTCTCGTGCAGCGTGACCGCGTCGCGGTAGTGCGCGCGCAGGTCGAAGTGCCTGCCAAGGCAGGCGGACAGGTCGAGCGCGACCCTCGGCGGCGCGGCGGCGGCCACCGCGACCAAGTTGTCGTGTTCCTCGCTGAGCCACTCGTCGAGTGGATTGGCGACGGCCCGCGCGCGGGCGAGGTAGTGATCGAACAGCCGCTCCCGCGCCAGTGCTCCGTCGGATCGGCCCCCGGCCTGTTCGGCGGCGTAGGCGCGCAGCAGATCGTGCATGGTGAACCAGCCCGGCCGGGTCTCCTCGACCAGGTGAGCGCGGGCCAGCACGTCCAGCGACCGGCGCGCGGCGGGCTCGGCGATACCGAACAGCGCCGCCGCGGCGTCGACATGGAGGTGCTGGCCAGGATGCAGGCCGAGCAGCTGGAAGGAGTCCAGGTCGGCGGGCCTCAGGTGCGTGCACGACCAGGAGAACACCGCCCGCACGGCGGTCTCGTCGTCATCGCCCGCGGCGAGCAGGTCGAGCCTGCCCGCCTCGTCGGCGAGTTCGGCGGCCAGCCAGGACAGCGGCGCGGTCGGGCGGGCGATGGCCAGCTCGGCGGCGATCCGGATCGCCAGCGGCAGCCGGGCGCACCGGGCGGCGAGCGCCTCGGCCTGCTCGGGTTCGGCGTCGACCCGCGCGCCGAGCAGCCTGCGCAGCAGGTCGACGGACTCCGCGGCGGTCAGCACGTCGAGGTCCAGTCGGAACGCACCGTGCCTGGCGACGAGCGCGGCCAGGGTGTCGCGGCTGGTCACCAAGACCTGGCAGGTCGGGGCGCCGGGCAGCAGGTCGCGGACCTGCTCGACCGACCGCGCGTTGTCGAGCACGATCAGGATCCGCTTGCCCGCGACCGTCGTGCGGTACAGCGCGGCCCGCTCGTCCGGCGCGTGCGGGATCGCCGACCGGGCCACGCCGAGCGCGACCAGCAGCGACTCCAGAGCGGCGGCGGGCGCGACCGGCTGGTCGGGTGAATAGCCGCGCAGGTTGACGTAGCACTGTCCATCTGGGAACCGGCCCGCCGCGCGGTGCGCCCAGTGCACGGCGAGGGCTGTCTTCCCTACCCCGCCCGTGCCCGTCACCGCCGCGATCGTCACCGCGGGCGGCGGCGCGGCGACCTGGTCGAGCGTGGCGAGGTGCTCGGCCCGGCCGGTGAACGCGGCGACGTCGGCGGGCAGCTGCCTCGGCGCGGGGGACACCGACGGCGGCGGCGTGTCCGATTTCGAGCTCGCGGCCAGCCAGTGGCCGTGGAAGGTGGCGACGTCGCCGCCCAGGGTCTCGACGATCAGCTCGACCAGGCCCCAGCGTGGGACGGTGGTGCCGTTGAAGGCCGCGGAGATGGTGGTGTGGCTGCACCCGACTTCGCGGGCCATGTCCCGCAGGCTCGGCCAGCCCGCGCGGTGGTGCAGGTCGTGCAGTCCGTCGAAGAACACGCGGACCGGGCCGTCGGGCACGGCCGGTCTGGGTAGCTCGCCCATCGTCCTCCCTCTCCGCGTCGAGGGTCCTCCCCCGGATTCGGGCTGTAAACCGGGTTTGCCCATTCGGGCGGCCGGTTCTGTTCGATTCCGTCAACCCGGTCCCGACCGCGCTGAGACTGGATTCACCTGGGAGACAGGGAATCCACGAAGGGAACCACCATGAAGCTCACCAAGCTCGACGCGGTATCGACCGGGTTCAAGTCCTCCGACCTGTGGTCGGGTTCGGCCGACGCGGCCGAGGTGGCCAAGCTGGTCGAGTCGCCGGTCGACACGCTCAACGCCGCCGGGCTCGACCTCGCCGCCGACGCCGACGTGTCCGTCCAGCTCGACCGCTCCGCGGCCAAGGCCAAGGGTGGCGTCGGCGTTCTCGTCGTCGTGCTGGAGGACGGCACCGTCATCATCATCATCGTCGCGATCTGATCTGGTCTCCTCGGCATCGCACCCGCCACGCGATGCCGAGGAGACCGCGAGTCAGATCAGGACGTGCACGGCTTCGGTGCCGTGCTGGACGAAACCCCTGGCGCCGTACTGGAAGCACATCGGGTGGTCGGGGTCCAGCCGCAGGTCCGGATAGTCGAGCAGGGCGTCGACCGCCGCCCTGACCTCGATCTTGGCCAGCGGGGCCCCGACGCAGTAGTGCGGACCGAGACCGAAACCGAGATGGCTGGGGGCGCGGGTGACGTCGAATGTCTCCGGGGAGGGAAAGGCATCGGCGTCGTAGTGGGCGGCGGCGATACAGAAGTAGGCCATGCTGCCCGCGGCCATGGGGGTGCCCGCGATCTCGGTGTCCCGCAGGACCAGCCGGTAGAGCCCGGCCGAGGGGTTGGCCCAGCGGAACGCCTCGTCGATCGCACCGTCGATCAGTGAGCGGTCGGCGCGGACCTGGGCCAGGGCGTCGGGGTTGAGCAGCAGCGAGCCGACCGTGGCGGTCATCATCTGGATCGTCGTCTCGAAGCCGCCCAGCAGCAGGCTGACGACGGCGACCACGCAGGAGTCCAGCGAGAACTCGCCCTCGTGCGCCCGGATGATCTCGCCGAGCATGTTGTCGCTCGGGTTCGCCCGCTCCTTCTCCACGAGGCCCGCGGTGTAGTCGCTGAGCTCCTGGTAGGCCCGCAGGCCGGGGCCCGCCATCGACTCGTCCATCGGGGAGCCCAGCCAGCTGATGATCGCGCGGACCCACGCCAGTCCCTGGTCGCCGACCTCGTCGGACACGCCGAGCAGGTCGAGGAAAACCTCCATCGGGTAGCGAGCGATGGCCGCCTCGATCAGCTCGACCTTCGGCCCCGCCAGCGAACCGTAGGCCCGGGCGGCGATCGGGCGGACCCGCTCGTCGTACCGCTTGCTCGCGCCCGGGCTGAAGAACCGGTTGTGGATCCGCCGCTGCCGGGTGTGCTCAGGCCCGTCGTGCGCGATCATCGCCGCGGCCATCGGGCCCATGCCGTAGAACTTGGTGCTGAAGGTCGTGCCGTCGCGCAGCCCCGCGGAGACGTCGGCGTGCCGCAGCACGACCGGGGCGCCCATCCGCTCGTCGAACACGACCGGGTTCTCCCGACCCAGTGCGGCCAGTGTGCGCCCGAGTGTCACGGGCGAGTCCGACCGGGCCATGAACGCGCTTTCGGCGATCGTGATCATGGAAGCGTCCTCCGCGATGAGTGGTTTGACCGCTACATCGCGTGATCCCCGGCCAGTGTGACGTCATTCCGTGACGCCGCTGTCGCCCAACGCGAGCTTGCCTGCGTAGGTCAGGGTCAGTTCCGGCGTGAACGGGTGGAAAGCGCCCGCGCGGACGTCGCGATAGGCCCGCTCAAGTGGGAACCGGCGGTAGAAGGCGCGCCCGCCGACGACGTCCATCGCCAGGTCGACCACCGCGATCGCCGCGGTCACCGCCTCCCGCTTGGCGATCATGACGGTGTTCATCGTGGCGGGCTCGACCTCGTAGGCCGCGCCGAGCTCGTCCACCGCACCCATCAGCGCCCACCAGGCGACGCGCAGCCGGGTGTCCATCAGGCCGATCGCCCGCTGCACCCTGGGCAGGCTGGTCTGCGATGTCGGTCCGCGCGTCCCCGCCATGGCCGAGGCCACGGCGATGTCCCGCGCGCCCGCGCCGATCCCGTAGTAGGTAGCGCCGACGATCGGCGCGAAGTGCGTCGCCGCGGCGGCCAAGGGACCGCCGAACTCCCCATACTTGCGCCGCCCGGTGATCTTGTCGGCTGGGATGACGACGTCCTCGATCACCACGTCGTGGCTGGCCGTGCCGCGCATGCCGAGCGTGTCCCAGGTTTCCTCGATCCGCACGCCGTCGGCGGCGAATGGCACGCTGAAGTGGATCACCTCGGCGTCGTCGCCCTCGCCGAGCACCGCGCACGTCGCGACCACGGTCGCGCCCGGCGACTGGCTGCAGAAGGCCTTGCGCCCGTTGATGAGATAGCCGCCGTCGACCTCGACCGCGGTGGTCGTCGGCCACAGCCAGTCCGACCCGCCGCTGGTCGCGATGACGATTCCGTCGTCGGCGACCCGGCGCAGCACGGTTTCGGCGTCCGGGGCGCCCTTGCGCCGCCGATACACCTGCATGAGGGTCAGGTACTGGTGCATCGCAACGGCGAGCGCGGTCGCGCCGTCGTGCTTGGCCAACTCGGCCTGCGCGTGGCAGACCTGCTTGATGCTCGCCCCGAGTCCGCCGAGTTCCACCGGCACGGCCAGCGCGAGATATCCCCGTTCGCGCATGACCGTGTACGCCTCGCTCACGAAGGTGGCGTCCCGGTCGTGCGCCGCGGCGTGGTCGGCGGCGACCGCGCCGATCTCGGCGGCGAGCTCGACGAAGCGGTTGTCGGTGTTCGGTGGGGTGTCGATGAGCGTCATGACAGTGCCTCTCGTCTTGTGTGTGGCACTGACGGTAGGAACCCGCGCGCGGCCCAGGTAGTGCAGAAACTGAACCCCACCCGTAACGCCCGGACCGTCCCAACGCGACTGAGATGGTGTGCGGCCATACGCCCAGTACTGCCCGATCGTCCGCGCCGTGGAGATACTCGGCGACCGCTGGACGCTGCTCATCGTCCGGGAACTGCTGACCGGGAGCACCCGCTTCAACGAAGTGGCCCGCGGTCTGCCCGGCCTGTCCCGCGCCCTGCTGGCCCGCCGGTTGAGGCAGTTGGAGACCGCCGGGATCATCGTGCGCACCGCGACCGCCTACGAGCTGACGCACGCGGGCGAAGACCTGCGCCCGCTGGTCTTCGGCTTGGCCGACTGGGGCGCCAAACACGCCTTCGGCGACCCCCAGCCGGAGGAACTGGACCCCGAATTGCTGATGTGGTGGCTGCACGGCCGGGTCGACACCAGCGAGATCCCGAAGCGGACCGTCGTGCAGATCCAGGTGCCCGACCGCAGGCGGACCTTCTGGCTCGTGCTCGAACCCGACGACGCGTCGGTCTGCTACACCGACCCCGGCTTCGACGTCGACGCCGTGCTGGCCTCCGACATCGCCACGCTGTATCGGGTCTGGGAGGGCGAGGTCGACCTGCTCGACGCGGCCAAGGCGGGCAGCCTCAGCCTGACCGGGGCCAGATGGATCGTGCGTGGGCTGCCGAAATGGCTCCAGCTCAGCCCGATCGCGGCCAACGTCCGGGCCGCGCGCGAGCTGCCCGTGTAGTCATGTTCACCAGCGCGTCACCCGACGGTGTTACGTTGCGGGCCGGTTCCGCCAGTGAAGGGTGATCACCCGTGTACCTCCGTCTCGCCGCGCTGGCCACGGCGATGACCGCGTTGTTCGTCTGCGGTCCGACCGCCACCGCGGCGGTCGCGGGGGTATCGAGGTGACGGTCGCCTTCGACCGGCCCACGTACACCACCGGGTCGGCCTACGCCGCGACGGTGACGTTCCGCAACGCGGGCGCGGGCGCGGTTACCACGGCCGCCAGCGTCGAGACCAGCATGGGCACCAGCACCGGGCTCGACCGGCTGCCCCTGGCCCCCGGCGAGTCGCGGACCAGCACCGTCACCGGCTGGAACACCTACCCCGGCCGCGACCTGACGGTCGCCGTGCGGGTGGGACCCGAACTGTCGGCAGCGCCCGTCCAGCTGTTCTCCGCCCCGGTGACCCGCACGTCGGCGAAGGTCGCGGGAGTCCTGTTCATCGACGCCGACGGCGACAACGCCGTCGACTCGGGCGAAGCACTCGCCAACACGGTCGTGCACGCGGTGAACACCAAGGTCGTCAGCGACGCACACAACACCACGACCGACGCGGCGGGCCACTTCGACTTCGGCGACCTCGGCACCGTCGCCTACCAGGTCATGCCCACGCGCTGGCCGGACGGCTTCATCGGCCCGTACACCGAGACCGGCACGGACCCGAACGGCAACGCGAACCTGCGCCTCATGGGGATCAAGAACGCACCCGCCGTCCAGGCCGAGCAGCCCGGTTTCGACATCGCCGTCTCCATCGCCCCGCAGGCGACGGTCCCGCCGACCACCACACCCGCGCCGGTCACCACGACGCCCAAGCCCCGGCCGGGTGCGTCGTCGCCGCTGCCGAACACGGGTGCCGACGTCGGCTGGCTGGTCATCGTGGGCGCGACGGCCGTGGCACTCGGCGCCATGATCATCGCCCTCTCGCGCAGGCGCCGGGCCCCGCGCTAGAGCCCGGCGAGCACGCCCTTCGCCACGGCCGCGGCGGTCTCCCGAGCGACAGCCTCCGTCGCTCCCGGCGACTTCGCCTCGACAGTCACCCCGAGCCAGAAGTCGTTGTCCCGCACCAGAGACACCAC
>DATLIA010000384.1:0-18213 GCA_035540215.1 Actinokineospora sp.
GTCCCCCGCCGACCTCGTGCCGGTGCCCGAGGCCGCCGACCTGCTCGGTGGCCTCTTCGTGCGGGCCGGGCACGAGCTGCACCTGGTCGGCGGCTGGGTGCGGGACGCGCTGCTGGGCCGCGTCGACCCGGAGACCGACATCGACTTCGCCACCGACGCCCGGCCGGAGACCGTGCTGGAGCTGGTCACCCCGGTCGCGGACGCGACCTGGACCGCCGGCATCGACTTCGGCACGATCGGCGCGCGGGTGCGCGGCGTGCGCTGCGAGGTCACCACCTTCCGCGCGGACCGGTACGACCGGGTCAGCCGCAACCCCGAGGTCCGGTACGGCGACTCGCTCGCCGACGATCTGCGCCGGCGCGACTTCACCATGAACGCGATGGCGCTGTCCGTGCCGGGCCGGGTCTTCGCCGACCCGTACGGGGGGCTCCGCGACCTGGCGACCGGGGCGCTGCGGACGCCGGCGGACCCGGCCGAGTCCTTCGCCGACGACCCCCTGCGGATGCTGCGCGCGGCCCGCTTCGTCGCTCAGCTCGGCATCACGCCGACTGCGGAGCTGACCGCGGCGATGACCGCGCAGGCGGCTGACCTGGGCCGGATCAGCGCCGGCAGCTCGGGCAGCACCACGTCGGCCAGCCCGGTGTCGACCAGCAGCTCCAGCCCGCGGCGCGGGTGGGCGCCGAGCACCAGCTTGGCGACGTCCTCGGTGATCTCCTTGGAGTACCGCAGCGCGCGCAAACGCTTGCGAACCATCTTGGCGCCGACCACCTCGTGGTGGTGGAAGCTCACGCCGCCGCCGTCGATGTGCCTGCGGGTGTCGGGCTTGCCGATGTCGTGCAACAGCGCGGCCAGGCGAAGCACGAGATCAGGCGGGGTGCCCTGCTCCTCAAGCTCGATCGCCTGGTCGAGGACGACCAGCGAGTGCTCGTAGACGTCCTTGTGCTGGTGGTGCTCGTCGATCTCCAGCTTCATCGCGGGCAGCTCGGGCAGCATGTGGTCGGCCAGCCCACTGTCGACGAGCAGCTTCACGCCTTCGCGCGGGAACGCGCCGCACAGCAGCTTGGACAGCTCCGCCTGCACCCGCTCCGGGGTGATCCTGGCGATATCGCCGCTCATCGAGCGCAGGGCCTCGTGCACCCGCGGCGCGCAGGTGAAGCCGAGCTGGCTGACGAACCGGGCCGCCCGCATCATCCGCAGCGGGTCGTCGGAGAAGGACTCCTCCGGGGTGGCCGGGGTGTCCAGGACGCGCGCGGTCAGCGCGCTCATACCGTCGTGCGGGTCGATGAACCGCTTGTTCGCCAGGTCGATGGCCATCGCGTTGACGGTGAAGTCGCGCCGCACCAGGTCGGCCTCGATCGAGTCGCCGAAGCGCACCTCGGGATTGCGGGTGACACCGTCGTAGGCGTCGGACCGGAACGTGGTGATCTCGCACTGGGTGCCGGACTTGGCCGCGCCGACGGTGCCGAAGGCGATCCCGGTGTCCCAGATCGCGTCCGCCCACCCGCTGACCAGCTTCATGATCTGCTCTGGCCGGGCGTCGGTGGTGAAGTCGAGGTCGTTGCCCAGCCTGCCCAGCATCGCGTCGCGGACCGGGCCGCCGACGAGGTAGAGCTGGTGGCCCGCCCGGGTGAAGCGGGCGGCGAGGTCATCCGCGATGGGGGACACCCGCAGGAGTTCCACCACCACATTCTGGGCGGCCGACGTTTTGGACACGATGGACGAGCGTATCTGGTTTATCCACAGGCCTGAGCCGAGGCCCGCCCCCGATTCGCGAATCGCATTACCATCGCGAGCATGCCCCCGTCGTCCGGCAGGTCCCGAGGAGCCCGGTCCGGGCGCCGGTTCCGGCGTCGCGGACCGAAGCTGACCACCGTCGACGAGACGTCGGCAGGCGGGCTGGTGATCGACACCGACACCGACCGGGTCGCCCTGATCGGCCGCCTCGACCGGCGCGGCAGGCTGCTGTGGTCGCTGCCCAAGGGCCACATCGAGCCGGGCGAGACCCCGGAGCAGACCGCGGTGCGCGAGATCGCCGAGGAGACCGGGATCGCCGGCGAGGTCGTGCGCCCGCTCGGCACGATCGACTACTGGTTCATCGCCGACGGCGCCAAGCGGATCCACAAGACGGTGCACCACTTCCTGCTGGTCGCCCACACCTATGAACTGTCCGATGAGGACGTCGAGGTCACCGAGGTGGCGTGGGTGGGCATCGACGAGTTGGAGACGCGGCTCGCATATGCCGACGAGCGCCGTCTGGTCCGAAAGGCACGACAACTACTCTCCGAGTATCCACTCTCACCCGGTCCGGTCGAACGAGACGAAGTCGGCCGAGGCTGACCCGATGGCTGGAGAGCTTGTCTTGATCACTCGTCCGCGTCGCGCGGTACTGGCGACGCTCGCCGCGGCGCTGGTCGTGCTCGGTGCGCCGCTGGGCACCGCGTCCGCCCAGGCCTCCGAGCGCATCCGGATCGACCTCGACCAGCTCGCCCCCAGACTGGTCGACACGACCACACAGACGATCACCGTCAGCGGAAAGATCACCAACACGGGTGACCGCCGGATCGACCGGATCATCGTGCAGCTGCAGCGCGGCGAACTGCTGACCACCGAGCCCGCCCTGCGCGGCGCGCTCGACCAGCCGCAGCAGACCACCGCGATCAAGCCGTCGGCCATCAAGACCGGCTTCCAGGATGTGGCCGCCGACCTGCGCTCCGGTGAGACCGCGAGCTTCTCCCTGACCGTGGCGCTGGGTGTGCTCAAGATCGACCGGCCGGGCATCTACCCGGTGGCGGTCAACTTCCAAGGCACGCCCGACTACGGCAAGGAGGAACGCATCGGCGTGCTCAGCGCGCTGCTGCCGGTGATCTCGATTCCCGGCGGCGCCCCGGGCACCCCGCCCGCGAACCCGTCCCAGATCGGCCTGCTGTGGCCGCTGGTCGACGACCACCCCCGGCACATCGACATCCCGATCGACGGCGGGCAACCGGTCTTCGCCGAGGACGGGCTGGCCGAGTCGCTGTCCAGGGGCAGACTGCTCGGCCTGCTCGGCGAGGCGGAGACCGCGGTGAACGCCGACATGAACGTGCTGAAGTCGCTCTGCTTCGCCATCGACCCCGACCTGATCGCCACGGCCAAGGCGATGGCCGACGGCTACCAGGTGCGCGGCGCGGACGGCGGCACCGGCACCGGCACCGGCCAGGAGGCGGCCAGGCTGTGGCTGTCGCGCCTGAAGGACCTGGTCAAGGGCAAGTGCGTCATCGCGGTGCCATACGCCGACGCCGACCTGGTCGCCCTGTCCCGTTCCGGCACCGTCGAACTGCAGACCGTGGCGATGTCGGCCGCGGACACCCTCGAGGGACTCCTCGGCGTCAAGCCGCTGCCCGGTGTCGTGTGGCCCGAGCGCGGCACCCTCGACCAGCGCACCCTCGCCGACCTGGCCAACGCGCGCCGCACCACGGTGCTGGCCGACGCGGGCAGGCTGCAGCGGGCCGACGGCGTCTCCCCATACAGCCTGGGCTCCGACGCGCTGCGTGCTGTCGGCTACGACCCGCTGGTCGAGTCGTCCCTCGCCCCGCGCGCGACCGTCGAGTCCGGCGTGCGCACGGCGACCGTGCAGAACGGTCTGGCCACGCTGGTCTTCCGCGGCGCGTTCCAGTCGACCCCCGGCCAGACCGTGCTCATCGCCCCACCGCGGCGCTGGTCGGTCTCCGTCGCCGACCTGCGGATCTTCCTGCTGACACTGCACACGCTCTACGAGACCGGCTACGCCAAGCCGCTGGCGCTGGACAGCCTGGTCGGCGGCCCCACCCTCGGCGTCGCGGGCGGCCTGGACTACTCGCCGCAGGACAGCGCCGAGGAGATCCCGGTGTCGGTCACCAGCGAGGTCGCCAGGATCAACGGCGTGCAGCGCGAGCTGATCGGGAACGTGTTCAGCGAGGACGACACCGTCGGACTCGACCCGGCCGCGCTGCTCACCCCGATCACCAACGGCCTGATCCGCGCGACGTCGACGGCGTGGCGCGCCACCCCGGCCCGCGCCTCCGCCGCGGTCGGCGCGGTGAACGACCAGCTCACGAACCTGCTCGACCGGGTCACCATCAGCGACCCCGGCATCCCGCTGGCCCTGGCGTCCTCGGAGAGCCCCATCCCGGTGTTCGTCACCAACGGCCTGCCGGTCACCGTCCGCGCCAAGATCAACGTGGGCGACACCCCCGGCCTGCGCCCGCAGCAGACGATCTACGTGCGGATCCCGGCCAGGCACCCGAGCAGCCACTACGTGCCCGTCGAGGTCAGCCGGGCAGGCCGGTTCACCGTCGACGTCTGGCTGACCACGGAGAACGGCACCGTTCTGGGCGCGACCTCCCGGGTGAAGCTCAACTCCACCTCTTACGGCAGCATCACCCTCGTCGTCACCGGCGTAGCGGCGGGCCTGCTGGTGCTGATGGTCGGCTTGCGCCTGGTCCGGCGGATCCGCTCGCGGCGGGCCGCGGCGGCGGCTGACGAACTCTAGGGCGTGAACGGAACGAGGGCGGCGACGGTGGAGCAAGGCGCACAGAAGCGGGCGGTGCCGTCGCTGGCCAAGGCGACCGGGTCGATGGCGATCGCCACGATGGTCAGCCGGATCACCGGCTTCGGCTGGAAGCTGATGCTCGGCTGGATCGTCGGCATCAACGTGGTGCAGGACTCCTTCACCATCGCCAACACCCTGCCCAACATCATCTTCGAGCTGCTGCTCGGCGGCGTGCTGGCCAGCATCGTGGTGCCACTGCTGGTGCGCTCGCACGACGACCCGGACGGCGGCCAGACCTACACCAACCGCCTGCTCACCGTCGGGATGGTCGGGCTCGCCATCGCCACGGTCGTCGCGGTAGCGCTCGCGCCGGTGTTCACCTCGATCTACATCGACGACTCGACCGGCAAGGCCAACCCGGAGCTGGCCACCGCCTTCGCCTACCTGCTGCTGCCGGAGATCCTGTTCTACGGCCTGTTCGCCCTGCTCTCGGCGATCCTGCAGGCCCGCCACGTGTTCGGGCCGACCGCGTGGGCGCCGGTGGTCAACAACCTGGTCGTGATGGCGACCCTGGTCGTCTACGCGATCGTCCCCGGCAAGATCTCGCTCGACCCGGTGTCCATGGGCGACGCGAAGCTGCTGGTCCTCGGTATCGGCGTCACCCTGGGCATCGTGGTGCAGGCGGTCATCCTGTTCCCCGCGCTCAAGCGCATCGGCTTCCGCTTCAAGTGGACATGGGGCTTCGACGAGCGGCTGCGCGAGTTCGGCGGCCTCGCGCTCTGGATCCTCGGGTACGTGCTGGTCAGCCAGATCGGCATGGTGATCACCCAGCGCGTCCTCACCAAGGGCGACGAGGGCGGCGTCAGCATCTACAGCAACGCCTGGCTGCTGTTCCAGCTGCCCTACGGCGTCATCGGCGTCTCGCTGCTCACCGCCATCCTGCCCAGGATGAGCCGGGCCGCTGCCGACAACGACATCCCGAAATTGGTCGACGATCTCTCCACCGGCAGCAGGCTCTCCGCGGTCATGCTGATCCCGATCAGCGCCGTGCTCACCGTCTGCGGCGTGGCGATCGGTGTCGGCCTCTTCTTCGCAGGCGAGACCAGCCTGGAAGACGCGCAGCGGCTGGGCACGGCACTGGCCTTCTCGGCGTTCGGCCTGCTGCCCTACGCGCTGGTGATGATCCAGCTCCGGGTGTTCTACGCGATGAAGGACGCGCGCACCCCGACGCTCATCATGATCGTGATGACCGCGGTGAAGGTCCCGCTGCTCTACATGTGCGGCGCCGTCGTGTCACCATCACAGGTGGTCATCGGCGTGATGCTCGTCAACTCGCTGACCTTCGTCGTCGGCGCGGTTCTCGGCCAGATGTGGCTGTGGGTGCGGCTGGGCAACCTGCACAGCAAGAAGGTCGTCATGGTCATCGCCAAGAGCGTCGCGGCCGGTGTGGCGGGAATTCTCGCCGCCTGGCTGCTGACCCGCCTGCTGCTGCCCGCGCCGGTCGCGTCGATGGGCCGCGCGTGGCTCGTCCTGGTCGTCCAAGGCCTGGTGGCGGGGTCTGTCACGGTCGGCGTGCTGGTGCTGCTGAAGGTGCCCGAGCTCAAGCCCGCGACCACCCGGATCGCCCGACTCGTGCGCCGACGGTGAGTTCGCCGCCACCGTTAGTTCGCCTCTTTCCCGTAGTCTCGGCGGCGACCAGCGTGCGGAGATCAGGGTGACCACGAGGCGAACCGAGTATCTGACGGGTGCGGAAGCGGCGGCGGGCGCGATGCCCGGCACCGGCTTCCTGGTGCCCGGCGGCGTCGTCGGCGACGGCCGCTACCGGCTGACCGCCCAGTTCGGCGTCGACCAGCGGACCAACGCCCACCTGTGGCGCGCCCAGGACGGCCAGCTGCGCCGCGACGTCGCGCTCACGCTGCTCGTCGGCGACCCGGGTGACGCCCAGGCCGTCGCGGCCGCCCGGCGCACCCTCGAACGCTCCGGCCACGCCGCCGCGCTCACCCACCCCGGCAAGACCAGGGTGCTCGACGTGCTCGGCCTCGGCAGTGGCATCGGCGCCGCCGAGGGCCTGATCGGCATCGTCGTGGCCGACTGGACCCCCGGCACCGACCTCGTCGACCTGGTCGCCGAGCGCCCGCTGCTGCCCGCGGTCGCGGCCAGGCTGCTCGATCCGCTGGCCTCGGCAACCGAACTCGCCCACCACACCGGCCTCGTCCTCGGCGTCGACCACCCGCAGCGGATCCGGGTCACCCCGGACGGCGCGCTGCGCCTGGCCTTCCCCGGCGCGTCGGCCGCCGCGACGCTGCAGGACGACGTGCGCGGTCTCGGCGCGATCCTCTACCTGCTGCTCACCGGCCGCTGGCCGCTGCGCGGCGGTCCCACCGGGGTGCCAGCGGCCCCGGTAAACCCCGACGGCGGCGTGGTGGCCCCGCAGGCCCTGTTCCCCTACATCCCGCACGAGCTCTCCGCCGCCGCGCTGCGCTGCCTGTCCGGCGACGCGCTCGGCGGCATCCAGACCAGCGCCGGACTGATCCGCGTCCTCGACCGGGTCAAGGCGCTGGAGGAGGAGACCCAGCAGTTCCAGGCGATCACCGATGAGCCCGACTACGAGGACGACGGCACCGTCTGGACCACCCGCAGGCCAAGCAACGACCGGGCCAAGCGGCGCAAGCTCGCCATCGGCGTCACCGCGCTCGCGGTGGCCACCGTCGGCGTCCTCGCCTGGCTGGGCATGCAGCTGATCAGCTTCTTCGGCGACACCGCCCCCGGTGCGGGTGGGCCGACAGTCGTCGCCACCGCGCCCGGCGGCGGCAGCGGCGGGCCACCGCCGCCGCAGGCAGGCGACCCGATCCAGTCCGCGGGCGTGCGGGTGTTCAACCTGCCGGGCAAGGGCACCCCCGACAACTCCAAGCGGGCCAACCGGGCCGTTGACGGCGACCCGAAGACCGCGTGGAAGACCGACGTCTACAAGGAGCAGTTCCCGTCGCTCAAGCCGGGCGTGGGGATCATGGCCTCCTTCGCCGAGCCGGTCACCTTCGCCGAGGTGATCATCGACTCGCCCAGTGACGGCACGGTCATCGAGATCCGCACGGCGCCGTCGGACCGGCCGGGCACCCTCGACGAGACCAAGGTGATCGGCAAGTCCGAACCGCTCAAGGCGGGTCAGACCAAGATCCAGCTGGCGAAGTCGGAACCGACCCAGCACCTGCTCATCTGGATCACCACGCTCGGCGATGGCAACGTCTCGGAGCTGACCGAGATCGCCTTCGTCCGCGCGCGGTAATGAATTCGCAGGTCGGAGCAGATCGAGAACGCATCAGCGGTGCCCGTTAGGCTGTCGAGCGTGACCGCAGCCGCCAGTTCGGACGCTGACCTGATCGCGGCCCATGCCGCGGGGGATCCGCGCGCCTTCTCCGAGCTAGTCCACCGGCACCGGGACAGACTCTGGGCGGTCGCGCTGCGCACACTGCGGGATCCGGAGGAGGCGGCCGACGCGCTGCAGGAGGCGTTCATCTCCGCCTTCCGCGCCGCAGGGTCCTTCCGCGCCGAGTCCCAGGTGACGACCTGGCTGCACCGCATCGTGGTCAACGCCTGCCTGGACCGGGTCCGCAGGCGCCAGGCCCGGCCCACCGTGCCGCTGCCCGAGGCCGGACCGGGCGAACCGGTCACTCCGCGCGACGCGATGGCCGACCGTGAGACCTCTCTCGTCGTGCGCCGCGCCCTCGATGAGCTGTCCGAGGAGCAGCGGGTGCCGATCGTCCTGGTCGACGTCGAGGGCTACTCGGTGGCCGAGACCGCCAAGATGCTGGGCATCGCGGAGGGCACGGTCAAGAGCCGGTGTGCGCGGGGCCGCGCCAAGTTGGCGAAAGTTCTCGGCCATCTGCGGAACCCCGATGCAGATGCGAACGTCCCAGGTGACGCTTATGAACGGCGAGACGTGCCGATGACGCGGCGCCACTTGGAGGGACGATGACGGACGAGCTTCGGGGCACCGGAGCCCCCGGGGAGCCGTGGTCGGTCGACCTGTTGGCCGACCTGCACGCGGGCGTCCTCGAGCCCGCCCAGAGCGCGCGTCTGTGGTCCCAGGTCAACACCGACCCGGGCGCCCGCGCGGTCATCGCCGCACTCGACTCGGTCGGCGCGGACCTGGAAGCGCTGCGTGACGCTCCGGCACCGCCCATGCCCGCCCACTTCGCCGCTCGACTCGACGCCGCGCTCGAAGCGGAGTCCCGCCGCGCCTTCGGCGGCACGCAGAACGCTCCTCAACCAGCAGTCGCCCCGGTAGTCGATCTCGCCGAGGCACGGCGCAAGCGCTCACGCAGGCTCGCCTGGGGCACCGGCCTGCTGACGGCAGCCGCGGCGGCCGTCGCGGTGACCTTCGCCGTGCTCCCCGGGAACCAGCCGACCACCGGCGGCGTCGCCGCGCCCGCCACCACTACGGCCCAGCCGGGTGCCGGCAGCGAGACCGGCGCGGTCAAGCCGCTCGCGGTGGCCAGCTCCGACATGAGCGGTGTGGTCGGCAAGATCGGGAACAAGAAGGAATACGGGCCGCTCAAGAACCAGGCCGGACTCGACAAGTGCGTCGAGGAGGCCGGGCTCGACCCGGCGAAGTCGCAGGCCATCGGCGTGCACCCGGTGATCTTCGACGGCAAGCCTGGCGTGCTGGCGCTGCTGACCACGGGCGACATCAAGAAGCTGCGCGCGTTCGTGGTGGCCCCCGACTGCACCGTCCTGTCCGACACCCCGATCGGCAGCTGAAGCGCGCTACCCGCGACCTGCGTTCTTCCGTGTGGCCCATCACTGACGGGGCCGGAACATCCGCACCCTACGATCGCGTTGACACCAATGCGACCGGACGGGCAGACGTCCGGCGGAGGTCATGGAGGGCAGATGCCTGCGGACGCGGACCAGATCCGGAACCTGATCATCGTCGGATCGGGGCCCGCCGGGTACACCGCGGCGGTCTACGCCGCGCGGGCGCAGCTCGACCCGCTGGTCTTCGAGGGCTCGCAGTTCGGCGGCGCGCTGATGACGACCACCGAGGTGGAGAACTTCCCCGGCTTCCGCGACGGCATCATGGGCCCGGACCTGATGGAGCAGATGCGCGCCCAGGCCGAGCGCTTCGGCGCCGAGCTGCGGCCGGAGGACGTCGAGTCCGTCGACCTGACCGGCCCGGTCAAGTTCGTCGAGGCCAACGGTGTGCGCTACGCGGCGAAGGCCGTCGTCCTCGCGATGGGCGCCGCCGCGCGCTACCTCAACGTGCCCGGTGAGCAGGAATTGCTCGGCCGGGGTGTCTCCGCCTGTGCCACGTGTGACGGGTTCTTCTTCCGCGACCAGGACATCGCCGTGCTCGGCGGCGGCGACTCGGCGATGGAGGAGGCCACCTTCCTCACCCGCTTCGCCAAGTCGGTGACGATCATCCACCGGCGCGAGGAGTTCCGGGCGTCGAAGATCATGATGGAGCGGGCCAAGGCCAACGAGAAGATCCGCTGGCAGCTCAACACCGAGGTCCTCGAGGTCCTCGGCGAGAGCAGCGTGTCCGGGCTGAAGATCCGCGACACCGTCACCGGCGCCGAGTCGGAGCTGCCGGTCACCGGCTTCTTCGTCGCCATCGGCCACGACCCGCGCAGCGCGCTGGTCAAGGACCAGGTCGACGTCGACGACGCGGGATACGTGCTGGTCAAGGGCCAGAGCACCTACACCAACCTCGACGGCGTGTTCGCCGCGGGCGACCTCGTCGACCACGAGTACCGCCAGGCCATCACCGCCGCCGGTTCGGGCTGCGCCGCGGCCATCGACGCCGAGCGCTGGCTCGCCGAGCACGGCGAGGCGCACGCCCAGTCCGCCGCCGAGTTCGTCGGCGGCGGCTACGCCGCCACCAGCTGACACAACCCAAACACCGCAGGGAGAGAAAGATGGCCGGTAACACTGTCGTCGTCACCGACAAGTCGTTCGCGGACGACGTCCTCATGAGCGACAAGCCAGTCCTGGTCGACTTCTGGGCGACGTGGTGCGGCCCGTGCCGGATGGTCTCGCCGGTACTGGAGGAGATCGCGCGCGAGCACCCGGAGAAGATCACCGTCGCCAAGCTCGACATCGACGCGAACCCGGGCATCGCCCGCGACTACCAGATCATGTCGGTCCCGACGATGATCTTGTTCGAGAAAGGCAAGCCCACCAAGACGATCGTCGGCGCCAAGCCGAAGGCCGCCATCGTCAATGACCTGCGGGACTACCTCGGGTAAGTGCCCGGGTGGGCCAGGCAACCCGCACCCGGGGTCCATGCGTCTCGTTTAAAGACGCGGGGCCCCGGGTTCGGCGTTTTCCGACTAACCCACCCGAGCCCCTTCCGTGAAGTGGCCAGGCCGACAGGGCACAATGATGAGCTGTCAGGAACCGCTCCGGCTCCACCGGAGCCCTATCGGAGAGCGAGGGTGCATGCGGGTACTCCGCCGCGGCGATGGGGGACCTGCCGTAGCCGAGATTCGGGCCACGCTGACCGCGTTGGGCCTGCTTCCTCCGGCTCCCGGCACGACGGATCCAGGCCTGTTCGACCAGGCCGTGGAACATGCCGTCCGATCCTTCCAGCAGCAGCGGGGGCTGATCACCGACGGCCTCGTCGGCCCGGCCACGTACCGCGCGCTGCGCGATGCCACCCACCAGCTGGGCGGCCGTCCACTGGCGTTCATGGTGTCGGCGCCGATCTCCGGCGACGACGTGCTGACCCTGCAGGAACGCCTGCTGGAGCTCGGCTACGACGCGGGCAGGCCCAACGGTGTCTTCGGCGCCCAGACCGAGGCCGCGCTGCGCAACTTCCAGCGCGACTACGGCCTCACCGTCGACGGCATCTGCGGCCCCGAGACCGTGCGCGCGCTGCGCCAGCTCTCCCCGCGCGCCCGCGGCGGCAGGCCGGTCCTGCTGCGCGAGCAGGAGCGGGTCCGCAAGGCCGGTCCGCGGCTGCGCGGCAAGCGCATCGTCATCGACCCCGGCCACGGCGGCGCCGACACCGGGCTGTCCGTCGGCGGGGTCAACGAGTCGGACCTGATGTGGGACCTGGCCACCCGGCTGGAAGGCCGGATGGTGGCCACCGGCATGGAGTCGCTGCTCTCCCGCGGACCCGACCAGTGCCCCACCGACGACGAGCGCGCGAACTTCGCCAACGAGGCGGGCGCCGACCTGGTCCTGTCGCTGCACACCGACTCCAACGCGTCGCCGCTCGCGCAGGGCGTGGCGAGCTTCCACTTCGGCACCGGAAACGGCTCCACGTCCACCCTCGGTGAGGCGATGGCCGGGCTGATCCAGCGCGAGCTGGTCATGCGCACGGGCCTGAAGGACTGCGGCGCGCACCCGAAGACGTGGGACATGCTGCGGCTCACCCGCTGCCCCGCGGTGCGCATCGAGATCGGCTACCTGACCAACGACGACGACCGGGCCAGGCTGTCGGACCCCGGGTTCCGCGACGTCGTGGCCGAGGGCATCCTCGTCGCGGTCAAGCGGCTCTACCTGCTGGGTGAGAACGACCAGCCCACCGGCAGCTTCACCTTCGCCGACGTGCTGGCCCACGAGCTGGCCAAGGCCGAGTGAGAACGGGGCGCCGGGTCACCCGGCGCCCCCATCAGCGCTGCAGCATCGGACTCGCGGTGCTGATCGACACCGTGCCGAGCAGCTGCTCCAGCGCGGCCTCGACGTCTTCCTTCCACGTGATGGCCGAGCGCAGCTCAAGGCGCAGCCGCGGCCACCGCGGGTGGGGGCGCACTGTCTTGAACCCGACAGCGGTCAGGAACTCGGCAGGCACGACACAGGACATCTCCTCGTCGGGCCGGGCGGCGCCGAATGCCTCGATGGCCTTGACCCCGCGTCGGGTCAGGTCCTTGGCCACGGCCTGCACCAGCATCCGGCCGAGACCGCCGGACCGGAACTCCGGCACGATGTGGAAGCCGGTGAGCACCACGGCGTCCGCGCTGACCGGCGAGGTCGGGAAGGCCGACGCGCGCGGCACGGCGTTCGGCGGGGCGTAGAGGACGAAGCCGACGGGAAGCTTGTCGCTGTAGACGACGCGACCGCACGAACCCCAGTCGAGCAGGACGTTGGAGACCCAGGCCTCTTTCTCCAGCTCGGTGGTCCCGAACTCCTCGGCCTGTTCCTTGAGGTGTGGCGCTAGTTCCCAGTACACGCAGCCGCGACAGTGTTTCGGCAGATGCTCCAGGTTGTCCAACGTGACGCCCACGACGCGTCGCGACACCCAACCTCCCGCACCAATGCTGCCCATGCCTCGCGGACCTACCGTCCGCAGGTGGACGGGGTGATACCCAACCCAGAATAGGGCGACTATCCCTACGCGGGAACCGTTGCGACGATAATCGGGGGCTAAGTCACCTGTCCGGTTAGACTCGACCAGATACACCCTGCAACGGAGCGACGAATGACGTCTGGACAGCCGCCCGAAAGACCAGGTTCGCGCAGCCTCGATCCACACCTGCAGCGCTACGCCGCGCGGGCGACCGGGATGACGGCATCCGAGGTGCGGGCACTGTTCGCAGTGGCCAGCAGGCCCGAGGTCGTCTCCCTGGCCGGTGGCATGCCCAACCTGGCCGCGCTGCCGCTGGACTTCATCTCCGAGCAGGTGGCCTCGATCATCACCGACGACGGCCTCACCGCGCTGCAATACGGCTCGGCCCACGGCGTCCCCCAGCTTCGGGAGCAGATCTGCGAGGTGATGGCCCTGGAGGGCGTCACCGGCCACCCTGACGACCTGGTCGTCACCGTCGGCTCCCAGATGGCGCTGGACCTGGTTACCCGGATCTTCATCGACCCAGGCGATATCGTGCTGGCCGAGGGCCCGTCCTACGTCGGCGCGCTTGGCACCTTCGCCTCCTACCAGGCCGACGTCCGGCACGTGGGCATGGACGAGCACGGGCTGGTCCCGGCCGCCCTGCGCGCCGCGCTCGACGCCGCGGCCAAGGCGGGCAGGCGGGTCAAGTTCCTCTACACGATCCCGAACTTCCAGAACCCCGCCGGTGTGACGCTGGCCGTGGCCCGCCGCGCCGAGGTCCTCGACATCTGCGCCCGCCACGACGTGCTGGTCATCGAGGACAACCCGTACGGCTTGCTGGGCTTCGACGGCCAGATCTACCCGGCGCTGCGGTCGATGGACAACGACAACGTCATCTACCTCGGCTCGTTCTCCAAGACCTTCGCTTCCGGCCTGCGCGTCGGCTGGGCGCTGGCGCCGCACGCCGTGCGCGAGAAGCTGGTCCTGGCCGCCGAGTCGGCCGCGCTGTGCGCCCCCACGCTGAACCAGATGATCGTCTCCCGCTACCTGGCGACGCACGACTGGAAGGGTCAGATCAAGTCCTTCCAGTCGATGTACCGCGAGCGCCGCGACGCGCTGCTGGCCGGGTTGGAGCAGCACATGCCCGCGGGCTGCACGTGGACCAAGCCCGACGGCGGGTTCTTCGTCTGGCTGACCGTCCCCGAGGGCGTCGACACCAAGGCCATGCAGCCCCGCGCGGTCACCGCCCGGGTCGCGTACGTGCCAGGGACCGGCTTCTACGCCGACGGGTTCGGCAGCAGGCAGATGCGCCTGTCGTTCTGCTACCCGCCGCCGGAGCGGATCTCCGAGGGCGTGCGCAGGCTCGCGGGCGTGCTCACCGACGAGATCGACCTGCTCAACACGTTCGGCCCGTCGACGAGCCGTTCCCTGTCCGGGCCACAGACCCCCGCGCCCGACACCGCGTGACCGTCAATCTTGTAGTCAGGAGTCTGTAGTGACCGATCGCTGGGTGGCCGTTCTCGCTGGTGGCCTTTCGCACGAGCGCGACGTCTCGATCCGGTCCGGTCGGCGCGTGTCGGCCGCCCTGCGCTCGGTCGGGGTCGCGGTCGAGGAGTGGGACGCCGACGCGAACCTGCTGCGCAGGCTGCGGGAGACCCGGCCGGACGCGGTGGTCGTGGCGCTGCACGGCGGCGAGGGCGAGAACGGGTCCATCCAGACGATCCTCGACCTGCTGTCGATCCCGTACGTCGGCACCGACCCGGACGCGTGCAGGCGCGCGTGGGACAAGCCGACCGCGAAGGCCGAACTGGCCAGGGCGGGCGTGTTGACGCCGGACTGGGTCGTGCTGCCGCACAGCACGTTCCGCGAGCTGGGTGCCGCGCCCGTGCTGGAGTCGATGGTCCAGCGCCTCGGCTTGCCGCTGATGCTCAAGCCGGACAAGGGCGGCTCCGCGCTGGGCGCCCAGGTCGTGCGCGACGCGGCCGACCTGCCGACCGCGATGGTCGGGTGCCTGGCCTACAGCGACGCGGTCCTCGCGGAGAAGTTCGTCGCCGGGGTCGAGGTGGCGGTCACCGTCATCGACGGGCCGGACGGTCCGCAGGCGCTGCCCGCGGTGGAGATCGTCCCGGAGAGCGGGGTCTACGACTACACCGCCCGCTACACCGCCGGGCTCACCGACTTCCACACCCCGGCCCGGCTCGACCAGAAGGCCGCCGACGCGGTGGCCGAACTGGCGGTCGCCGCACACAAGCTCCTCGGTCTGCGCGACATCTCCCGCACCGACGCCGTCGTCGACGCGGGCGGACAGGTGCACTTCCTCGAAGTGAACCTGTCGCCGGGACTGACCGAGACCTCGCTCGTCCCGATGGCGGTCGAGGCCGCCGGTCTGTCGCTCGGCGCGATCTACGCCGGGCTCGTCGACCGGGCGATCGCGCGTGCGCGCTGAGTGACTCCTCGTCCACTCAGCGCCATCGTCACCGTGACGTAAGGGCCGTGGGTGATCCCATGCGGGATTCTCATGTCTGATTTATCCCATTTTCGGCCATCATGCCGACGATCCGCTCAAGGTCGTCAACTGAGCCGAACTCGACCACGATCCGGCCTTTTCGCTTGCCCAACTCGACCCGGACCCGGGTGTCGAACTTGTCGGACAGCCGCTCGGCGACGTCCTGCAGCCCCGGCGCGTGCATCGGCTTGCGCGGAGCGGGCTTCGGCTTGGCCGGGGGAGCGCCCTTGAGCAAGGTGACCGCTTCCTCCGTCGCCCGGACCGACAGGCCCTCGGCGACGATGCGGGTGGCCAGCTCCTCCTGAGCACCCGGGTCCTCCAGGCCGAGCAGCGCCCGCGCGTGACCCGCCGACAGGACACCGGCCGCGACCCGCCGCTGCACCGGGAGGGGGAGCTTGAGGAGGCGGATGGTGTTGGTGATGACCGGCCTGCTGCGACCGATCCGGCTCGCCAGGTCCTCGTGCGTCACGCCGAACTCGTCGAGCAGCTGCTGATAGGCGGCCGCCTCTTCCAGCGGGTTGAGCTGCACCCGGTGGATGTTCTCCAGCAGCGCGTCGCGCAGCATGGCGTCGTCGGCGGTCTGGCGCACGATCGCCGGGATCCGCTCCAGGCCCGCCCGCTGCGATGCCCGCAGCCGCCGCTCGCCCATGACCAGCTCGTAGCTGTCCTCAGCCAGCTCACGAACCACGATCGGCTGCATGAGGCCGAACTCGCGGATCGAGTGCTCCAGTTCGGCGAGCGCCTCCTCGTCGAACACCTGCCGCGGCTGCTTCGGGTTGGCCACGATCGACGCGATCGGAACCTCGCGGTACACCGCGCCCGCGACCGTGCCGGTGTGCTCCGGCTTGGGTTCGTGCGGGGGTCGGTTGTCCTCGATCCGGATCGGCACCCGGGGCTGATAGGTGTCGATCCCGGTGGACGGCCCAGACGTGGGCCCCTGGGGAATGAGCGCGGCCAGGCCGCGGCCGAGACCGCCCTTGCGGCCTGCGGGCCCGGTCATGAGCCGCCCCCGTCTGCGGCGCCGCGATAGGCGATCTCCCGACCGGCGTCCAGGTAGCTCATCGCGCCACGGGAACCGGGGTCGTAGGCGAGGACGGTCTGGCCGTAGCCGGGCGCCTCGGACACCTTCACGCTGCGCGGGATGACGGTCTTCAGCACGGTCTCCCCGAAGTGGTGCCGGACCTCGGCGGTGACCTGGTCGGCGAGCTTGGTCCGGCCGTCATACATCGTCAGCAGGATGGTGGACACGGTGAGCGCGCGGTTCAGGTGGGCCTGGACCAGCTCGATGTTGCGCAGCAGCTGGCTGAGTCCCTCCAGCGCGTAGTACTCGCACTGGATCGGGATCAGCACCTCCTGCGCGGCGACCATCGCGTTGACCGTCAGCAGGCCGAGCGACGGCGGGCAGTCGATGAAGACGTAGTCCGGGTTGATCGCGTTGAGCGCCTCGTCGGACAGCGCCTCCTTGAGGCGCCCCTCGCGGCCGCTCATCGAGACCAGCTCGATCTCGGCACCCGCGAGGTCGATCGTCGCGGGCACACAGAACAGGAGGTCCGACTGGTCGCTGGTCTGCGCCGCGTCGGCCAGGGTGACCTCGCCCAGCAGCACCTCATAGACCGAGGGCGTCCCGGAGCGGTGGTCGACGCCGAGCGCCGTGCTCGCGTTGCCCTGCGGGTCGAGGTCGATGACCAGGACGCGGAGTCCGTGCATCGCAAGCGCGGCGGCCAGGTTGACCGTGCTCGTGGTCTTGCCGACGCCACCCTTCTGGTTCGCGACGGTGATCACCCGACGATGCGTTGGGCGGGGGAACGGCGCTTCCGGGTGCTTCATCCTGGTCGCCCGAGCCGCCTCTTCGGCGATCGGCGTCCAGCCTGCGACGGACGCAGGGGACGGCTGGTTCACTGGTTTCCTCCAGTCCGGGGGCGACCCGAAAGCCCATGTTTCACGTGGAACATCCTCGCTCCGTTCTCATGCACGCTGTGCACCCTGATCCTTCCTTGCCCGCCCGCGCGGCCTGCCCGCACCGACGACCCGGTCGACCACGACCACCGTCGTCGGCACGTCGAGCACCTCGGCCCCACAGACCTCGACCCGAGGCAGGCCGCCACCGAGCCGGGCCACCGCCTGCCGGTCCCGCTCGATCTCCTCGGCGGCACTGGCTCCCTTGAGGGCGACCACCCGGCCGCCGACACGCAACAGCGGCAGACACCACCCACAGAGCTTGGCGAGCGGAGCGACGGCCCGCGCGGTGACCACGTCGGCACCGGCGACATCGTCTTTGATGGCCGGCTCCTCGGCCCTGCCGCGCAGGACGGTCACCGACGTCAATCCGAGAGTCTTCACGACCTCGTCCAGCCACGCCACCCGTCGAGCCATCGGTTCCACCAAAACGACCTGAAGATCTGGTCGCGCGATGGCCAGCGGGACGCCGGGGAGTCCCGCGCCGGAGCCGATGTCGACTACGCAGGCGTGCGGCTCGATCAGGTCGGCGATCACGGCGGAGTTCAGGATGTGGCGATCCCAGAGGCGGTCCACCTCGCGCGGCCCGATGAGTCCGCGCTCGACGCCGTGCTCGGCCAGCAGTTCGGTGAACTGGTCGGCGAGGGGGAGTCGGTCTCCGAACACAGCGGTCGCCGCCGCGGTTCGGTCGGCGTTGGTCATGCTGGTCCCATCCCGGATGTTTCACGTGAAACGTGGCTTGGTTGATTGTCGCTGATGGGGTCTGACGGTCGGACAGGCGCACCGGTGTTTCACGTGAAACATCACATTGAGGTGCGGGGTGTCGACAGCGTTCGGTCCGATCGATGTTTCACGTGGAACATTGGTCGGGTTGATGCGGTTGGTGGTGCTGGCCGCACCATCGGGTGGAGGTGGTCGCCGTGTTGTCATGTTTCACGTGAAACGCGAGAGGCGCGGCCCGTCATCGAC
>DATLIA010000385.1:0-13911 GCA_035540215.1 Actinokineospora sp.
GTGCTGACGGTCGTCATGCCGGGTCCTCCAGGGTCGTCAGGACATCCTTGGCCGCGTGGTCGGGGAGCAAACCGGCGGTCGCGGCTCGGCGGGCGGTCCGCGTGGCCAGCACGCGGTAGGTCTCGGCCAGCTCGGGATCGAGGGCCTCGAGCTCGCGCAGGTGCGTCCGCACGGTTCCGGCGTCGCCCCGGGCAACGGGGCCGGTGAGCGCCCGATCGCCGTGGCGCAGCGCGTTGTCCAGCGCGGCCGACAGCAGCGGCCCGAGCAGTCGCTCCGGGGTGGCGATGTCGGCGGCGCGCAGCAGGTCGGCGCATTCGGCGACCAGCGTGACCAGGTGATTCGCGCCGTGCGCCAAAGCTGTGTGATAGAGCGGGCGGACGGCTTCGGTGACCCGGACGGGCTCGGCGCCCATCTCCACCACCAGCGCCTCGGCCACGCTCCACGCGGCGTCGTCGCCGTCGGCAGCGGTCACCCCGAAGCAGCAGGCGGCGATCCGGTCGAGGTCCTCGCCGCGGCCGGTGAAGGTCATCACCGGGTGCAGCGCGAGGGTCAGCGCACCCTGCTCGGCGGCGGGCGCCAGCACGTCGACACCGTGGGCGCCGCTGGTGTGCGCCACGATCTGCCCTTGGCGCATGGCCCCGGCGGCGGCGAGGCCGCGCACGGTGCCCGCCAGGACGTCGTCGGGGATGGCCAGCAGTACCAGGTCCGCGTCCCGCGCGACCTCGTCGGGCGGGCGGATCGACGCACCGGGCAGCAAGGCCTCGGCGCGGGCGCGGGAGGCGTCGGAGACGGCGGCGACAGCGGTGACGGTGTGCCCGGCCCGTTCGAGCGCGGCACCGATGACGGCACCCACGCGACCGGCCGACACGACTCCGACCGCCAGGCGGGCTGGCCGGGTCACGGCGTATATCCGTGCATAGGACTTGCTCCTAGTCTCGTTCCAGTCCCGCGACGGTGCGGGTACCAGACGACGGCGGAAGAGTAGCCGCCGCGAGGTGCCGCGAAGGCGCGCGGGTGACCAGCTTCACCGGCCGTCCCGGTGTCGCCTCCGCCACGTCACCGATCCCGGCTCACCGGCCCGCACTCGCCGCCTCGACCGCGGCGGCCCGCCGCTGCCGCACGGCGTCGATGAGTTCGTTCTCCCGCCGGTCCGCGCCGGGTTCGCTGGTGCCCCGGTCCATGGCGTGGCGCAGGAAGGCCAGCTCGGTGACCGCGCTGTGGTACTCGCCGACCAGGCGGGCGGCGACCTTGCCGGAGTTGGCCCGCACCTGTTTGCGCCACTTGCGCCTGCCGGGCAGGCTCGCCAGCAGGTCCACCTCGGAGGCCACCACACAGTTGATCCGCACCATCGCGGGCAGCGCGGCGGCCACGATGCGCTGCTCCCGCTTGCGGTGC
The DNA here is from genome assembly GCA_035540215.1 of Actinokineospora sp. Lineage (GTDB taxonomy): Bacteria > Actinomycetota > Actinomycetes > Mycobacteriales > Pseudonocardiaceae > Actinokineospora. Next base: position 1,396 of record DATLIA010000385.1, read on the forward strand.
CAGTGGATGAACACGAGCACCGCGCCGAAGAGGGGCACCATCACCAGGAAGTAGACGGTGAGGAACGTGGTCGCCGTCCCCAGCGTCGCCGCCCCGTTCCACAGCGCGTGCAGCACAACGGCGCCAAGGTAACCGGCGATAGGCGCGAGGAACCACGTCCGCCGCTTCGTCGACTGCGCGGCGATCCCTATCCCGATGCCGATCATCGCGGTGAACAGCGGATGCGTGAACGGCGACAGGACACCGCGCAGGATGAACGCCGCGACCACGCCGGGGGACGTGCTGTCGCCGAGCCCGTGCTCGGCGAACGCGCGGCCGAAGTAGTAGATGTTCTCGGTGAAGGCGAACCCGGCGGCGACGAACCCGGAGTAGACGATCCCGTCGACCACGCCGTCGAACTCGGAGCGCAGGAACAGGAAGATCCCGAGGACGAACGCCCCCTTCAACGCCTCCTCGAACAGCGGCGCCGACACCACGGCGCTGACCTTGTCGCCATTGCCCTTACCCAGCAACAGATCGCCGACGACCTCGGCGGTGTTGTTGATCAACAGCGCGGCCACGGTGGCGACGCAGGCGCCCCATCCGAACGCCAGCCACAGCAGGCGGGCGGGCTCCGGTTCCCACCGGTCCATCCACAGGAACGCGGCGATCACCGGGCCGACGGGCAGCAGCGCGGCCACGATCCCGACCAGCTCGGCCACGATCCCGAACCGGGCGGTGCTGAGCGCCAACAGGACCAGCCCGCACACGGCCAACGCGACGAGACCGGCCAGCGGAAGCAGCACCGTCCAGCGCCGAGCGGCGCGGTAGGCGGCGTGAGGTTCAGACACGGAAAGTGATCTTAGAGCCAGCCCGGCGAATCAGGCGGCCTTAATCCTCATCCCGCCTGCGACGACGCCTGGTAGGCGCGGCGCCGTGGGCGGCGAGGAGTTCGCGGACGGACTTGCCCTCGGTGTGGGACCCGGCGGGCTCTGGCTCGTGGATCTCCTCGGCCCGACGCCTGCGGCCACCGGTGTCCTCATCGGGCTTGGCCCGCCGACCAGCGACGGGCTGCACGGGTGCGTGGTACCCGGTCGGCGCCCGATGCGCGGCTTGGGGCCGCGAACCGGGGTCGTGGCCGGACTGGGACCGAGACCCCGCCGCGTCGTGCGCGGGCTGGCGGGCCCCGGAGTCGTGCGCGGCAGGCGGACGGGAGCTCGTGGCGTCGTGTGTGGGCAACGGCCTGGAGCCGTGCCCGGTCGTCTCCGCCGGAGTCGGCCGCGCGACCGGCTGGTGGTAGCCACTGGGCTCGGCGTGCGCGGCGCGCCTGCGGGCTTCAGGCTCTGGGCTCACCGGCACCGCCTCAGCCGACCTTGCGACCGGCTGGTGGTAGCCACTGGCCTCCGCGTGCGCGGCCCGCCTGCGGGCTTCAGGGTCCGGGCTCACCGGCACCGCCTCAGCCGACCTTGCGACCGGCTGGTGGTAGCCACTTGCCTCCGCGTGCGCGGCGCGCCTGCGGACATCAGGCTCCTGGCTCACCGGTAACCCATGCCCAGTCGCCTCAGCCGAAACTGGCCGAGCGGCAGGCTGCTGGTACCCCTCAGCGCTTGCGGCGGGCCTGCGGGGACTGGCGGCCTCAGCCTCGCGACCCACCGCGGCCCCATGCCCGGACGTCTCCGCCGGAGTCGGCCGCGCGACCGGCTGGTGATAGCCGCTGGCCTCGGCATGCGCGGCCGCGGCCCGTCGACCTTCAGCCGCCGCGGCGGCCGCGACGGGCGGGAAGATCCCGGTCGGCGCCCGCCTGCGTCCGCCCTCGGCGACAGGCTGCTCCGGCGGTCGGACCGGAACAAGGTTCTGGCTGGTCTTCGGCTCGGGAGCGGGCCGCACCGGCAGCTCAGCGGGTACCCGCACGCCACCCGCCGAGGCCGCAGGCGTCTGGGCCTCCGCGCGCCGACCAAGCGAGTCATCCCGTGTGCCGTTCACCCTGACCGGGTCGTGCCGGGGAACGCTCGCGGCTGCGGGCTGGGCCTGCGCGGCACGGGTCGGCGGCTCGGCCGCCGGTCGAGCGACGACCGGTGGTCGTACCGAGCCCGCGTGGCCATCGCCGACAGCCTCGCCCGCACTGATCCTGGTGCCATTGCCCGGGCGACTGCCGTTGCCCGCGCCATTTCCGCTACCCGCGCCATTGCCGGTACCGGCGGCGCCGTTCCTGGCGCCCGCACCGTTGGCCGCACCGTTCCGGGTACCAGCACCGTTGACACTGCCCGCGCCGTTCCTGGTACCCGCGCCATTGACACTGCCCGCGCCGTTGGACGGGCGCTTGGCCGTGGTGATGTCGCGGATCGCGGGCTGCTCCCCCGTCTCCCACGACGGCGTCCAGTTCGGGTCGATCCGCTGCCCCGACGTGCCCTCGATGAACCAGCGGTCCGACATCTCCGACGGGTGTGGGGTGAAGTCGGCCCGCCGAACGGGCCCCGCCTTGGCCTCGACCCGGATCCGCTCGATCATCTCCGTGTCCGCCTCCCCCGTCTTGGCGGCGGCGATGCGGCGCAGCGGTGTGCTGGGGATGGCGCGCTTGTCGTTGTCGGCGACGGCGCGCATGCGGGTGGCCTCCGCGCGCAGGGCGACCCGTTCGACCAGGACCTCGCCGCCGCTGAGCAGCATTTCGAGGTGTTCGCGCATGGCGCGGAGTTCAGCGCGGAGTTCGGCGAGGTCGTCACGGGCCTCGGACTCGGCGGCGGCCTTGGCCTCGGCTTCGACCTCCAGCTCGAACTCGCGGCGGGCGGTGATCTCCCGCTCGAGTTCCAGCTCATAGACCTTCTGCAGCGCGGCGGCGTCCTCGGCGCGGTCGGCGACCTGCTTGCGGTACCTGGCCGCGAGGAACGCCCCGGCTAACGCGGCCCACAGGGCGGCGACGACACCGAGGCGCATCCACCGCACTGACTCGCTCAACACGAGGACAGCGGTCGCCGTCATCGCGAGTCCCACCGCGACGAGCAACATCGCCCGCGCGCCCAGGGACCCGGTCGTGGTGGCGTCCGTCCTGCCCTTCATGCGCCACACCGTACCGGGTCGTTACCTCGGCGAGACCAAACGGATGTCATTTAGTTCGTTCTCGATCTATCCCGCCGATGATCATCGGGGTCGGTCGGGGTCTTGCAGCAGTACTCCAGCCACAAGGCCGCCCCGATCAGTGCCGCGGCGCACAGCGCGCCGACGACGGCGCTCGGTATGTCCGCTTTGGCCGCTTCCAGCTGAGCGCTCTCCGGCAGCACGTATCCCAGCACCGCCAGCCAGGCGCCGAGCATGATCGCGCCGAGCAGCGACGACGCCTTGGCCAGCGCCACCGCCCTCGCCGCGGTGAGCGGCTGCACCGGCTTGCCCGACGTCGCCCGGATCCGGCCGCGCAGCGCGAATCCGATCGCGACCTCCACTATGGCCAGGACCAGCAGCGTGATCCCCGCGAGCGTCGGCAGCGGCGGCAGTTCGCCGTAGATCAGCCGGATCCCCAGATAAACCGCGACCGCGGTGACCGCGCCCGCCGGGACCAGGTCCCGCGCGTTGGTGAACCTCACCGCACCCCCAGGTCGAGATCGTCCCGCCGACGCACACCTTCAACGTCCAATGTGGACAGCAAGTCACTTGCCGGGCCGAGCCCGGGCACGACCGCGTCCGGGTCGACGTCGAGCCACGGCACCAGCACCGTCGCCCGGTCCGGCGTGCCCGGATGCGGAAGCAGCAGGTCGGGATGGTCGCTGCGGACCCCGTCGACGGTGACCACGTCGACATCGAGCGTGCGCGGCCCCCACCGCAGCGTGCGCACGCGCCCCGCCTTGTCCTCCAGCGCCTGCCCCCGGCGCAGCCAGCCCCACTCGTCGGTGCCCGGGTCATCGACGATGAGCACCGCGTTGAGGAAGTCCGGCTGGTCGGTGACGCCCCACGCGGCCGTCTCATAGACCGGGGACACCGCGACGAGCACGTCGGCGAGCCCGTCGACGGCGACGCGGAGGTTGGCGATGCGGTCGCCCAGGTTCGACCCGATCGACAGGACCGCGCGGCTCACCTGGCCGCCCGCGTCTTGCGCGAGCGCCGGATCGTGACGGCGACGTCGGCGAAGGTCAGCGGGATCGGCGCGCTCGGCTTGTGCAGCGTCACCTCGACCGCGTGGACCCGCTCGTCGGCCATCTCGGCTTCGGCGATCTCGGCGGCGACGGTCTCGATGAGGTCGCGCGGCGGGCCCGCGATCACCGCGGCGGCCCGCTCCGCCAACTCTCCATAGTGGACGGTGTGGGTCAGGTCGTCGGTGGCGGCGGCCCGGTCCAGGTCGATCCACAGCGTGATGTCGACGACGAAGTCCTGGCCGTCGCGCTTCTCGTGCTCGAAGACGCCGTGGTGCCCGCGCACCCGCAGGCCGGTCAGCGTGATCCGGTCGGTCACCGTGCTCCCCTCATCGCCGCCACTACCGCGACCGCGTCGAGCGACCGGTCGACATCGTGCACCCGCACGCCCCACGCACCCGCGACAGCGGCGATGGTCGAGATGGCGGTGGTGGCGTCCTCACGGCCGTCCGGCGGGCGCGGGGTGCCGTCGGCGTCGGCCAGCAGGCTGCCGAGGAACCGCTTGCGGGACGCGCCGACCAGAATCGGAAAGCCTTCCGCGACGAACAGGTCGAGCTTGCGCAGCAGCGCCCAGTTGTGCGCGGCGTTCTTGGCGAACCCGAGCCCGGGATCGAGCACGATCATGTCCCCGTCGACCCCGGCCTCCAGCGCGTTGTCGGCCTGCTGCAGCAACTCGGCGTGCACCTCGGCGACGACGTCGCGATAGTCGGCGAGGGTGTCCATCTCGCGGCTGTGGCCACGCCAGTGCATGAGGATCCACGGGCACTCCGCCGCGGCGGCCACCTTGCCCATGTCGGGATCGGCCAACCCGCCGGACACGTCGTTGATCACCGTGGCCCCCGCGGCCAGTGCCGCCTCGGCCACCTTCGCCCGGGTCGTGTCCACACTCACCACCGCCCCCTCGGCGGCGAGCTGGGTGATCACCGGGATGATCCGCGCGATCTCAGTGCCCGCGTCTACCCGCTCCGCGCCCGGCCGCGTCGACTCACCGCCGACGTCGATCAGGTCGGCCCCGCGCCGCCACATCGCGATCCCGTGCGCCACGGCGTCATCGACGCCGAGGTACCGGCCACCGTCGGAAAAGGAATCGGGCGTCACATTCAGCACGCCCATGACCGCGCAGCGACCGGGATATGGCAGCAAGCTCACCTAGTCCGCCCGTTGATCAGCTCGATGGCCTCGGAACGTGAGGAGGCCGACGATTTCAAAATGCCGCGCAGCGCCGACGTCGTGGTCCGCGCCCCCGGCTTGCGAATACCCCGCATGGCCATGCAGAGGTGCTCGGCCTCAATGACCACGATCACCCCGCGCGGCTGCAGCTTCTTCATCATCGCGTCCGCGACCTGCGACGTCAGCCGCTCCTGCACCTGCGGGCGCTTGGAGTAGAGGTCCACCAGACGGGCCAATTTGGACAGCCCGGTGACCCGCCCTTGCTCATTAGGGATATACCCGACGTGTGCGACACCGTGGAATGGCACCAAATGGTGCTCACATGTCGAAAACATAGGAATATCGGTGACCAAGACTAATTCATCGTGACTTTCGTCGAAAGTCTTGTCCAGTACCGATTCCGGGTTCGTGTAAAGGCCCGCGAAAAGCTCGTGATAAGCCCGAGCCACCCGGGCGGGCGTGTCGACCAGGCCGTCGCGGTCCGGGTCCTCCCCGCAGGCGAGGAGGAGTTCCCGGACCGCCTTCTCCGCACGGTCCTGGTCGAAGCCCGGGATCGGGACGTCGAGTGGCGTCCCGACCCCGTGGCTCAGGTTGTCTGTCATCGGTACCTCCGAGATGGGCGGGCTTCCGCCACCATCCCATTAGGAACCGTTCGGGCGCCCATCGGAGTCCTGATCCCGACCTGTGGACTCCTGGTGACCGCGTTCGTTCTGCTGCTCGCCCCAAGACGGCTGCCACGACTGGTGCGGACCGCCCTGCGGGGTGGTCGCCGGAGTCCAGCCGGGAGGCGCGCCGTAGTGCGGCGGGCCCGAGTGGCGTCCGCCCGCGGGCTCGGTCGGGCGGCCGTATGGCGGCGGCGTTCCGTAGCCAGGCTGGCCGTAGGGACCGGGCTGGCCGTACGGCGGGGCCGCGCCGTTGCCGCTGGGCGGCAGCTCCGGCATCGTCCGCGTCGGTCCGCCGGGCAGGTCGGACCCGCCGGGCGCGACGCCGACCGGGGTCGGCACCGGGTCGGGCCACGGCTCGCCGCGTTCCTTCGCCAGTTCGCGCGGGGTCTTGATCGGCGGCTTGTCCGACGGGGTGCGATCGCCGAAGTCGTTGAACGCGGTGATCCGGGGGCGCTTCTCCACGCTGGAGAAGATCCGCTCCAGGTCCTTGCGGGTCAGCGTCTCCTTCTCCAGCAGCTCCACGACCAGCTCGTCGAGCACGTCGCGGTAGGTGCTGAGCACGTCCCACGCCTCGGTGTGCGCGGCCTCGATGAGCTTGCGCACCTCCTCGTCGATCTCGTGCGCGACCTCGAGCGAGTAGTCCGGCGCGTGGCCCATGGAACGGCCGAGGAACGGGTCGCCCTGGTCCTGGCCGTACTTGACCGCGCCGAGCCGGGCACTCATGCCGTACTCGGTCACCATCGCCTTGGCGATCTTGGTGGCCTGCTCGATGTCGCTGGACGCGCCGGTCGTCGGCTCGTGGAACACCAGTTCCTCGGCCGAACGACCGCCGAGTGCGAACACCAGGCGCGCGATCATCTCCGAGCGGGTCATGAGCTGCTTGTCGTCCTCGGGGACGACAAGCGCGTGTCCACCCGTCCGGCCGCGCGGCAGGATCGTTAGCTTGTAGACCGGCTCCAGGTCGGGCATCGCCCACGCGGCGAGCGCGTGGCCGCCCTCGTGGTAGGCCGTGATCTTCTTCTCCCTGTCGGAGATGATCCGGCTCCTGCGGGCGGGACCACCGATGACCCGGTCGACCGACTCCTCCAGCGCGGCGCCGTTGATCTGCGAGCCGTTCTGGCGGGCGGTGAGCAGCGCGGCCTCGTTGAGCACGTTCGCCAGATCGGCACCCGACATGCCGACCGTGCGCTTGGCCAGGCTGTGCAGGTCCGCGTCGGGCGCCATCGGCTTGCCCTTGGAGTGCACTTCCAGGATCTTCTTGCGGCCCATCAGGTCCGGCGCGGAGACCGGGATCTGCCGGTCGAAGCGGCCCGGGCGCAGCAGCGCCGGGTCGAGGATGTCGGGCCGGTTCGTCGCGGCGATGAGGATGATGCCGCCGCGCGCGTCGAAGCCGTCCATCTCGACCAGCAGCTGGTTGAGGGTCTGCTCACGCTCGTCGTGGCCGCCGCCGAGGCCCGCGCCGCGCTGGCGGCCGACCGCGTCGATCTCGTCGACGAAGATGATGCACGGGGAGTTCTGCTTGGCCTGCTCAAAGAGATCACGGACGCGCGAGGCGCCGACACCGACGAACATCTCCACGAAGTCGGACCCGGAGATCGAGTAGAACGGCACCCCGGCCTCACCGGCGACGGCTCGGGCGAGCAGCGTCTTGCCGGTTCCGGGCGGGCCGTAGAGCAGCACGCCCTTGGGGATCTTGGCGCCGAGCGCCTGGTAGCGGGCCGGGTTCTGCAGGAAGTCCTTGATCTCGTAGAGCTCCTCGACCGCCTCGTCCGCGCCCGCGACATCGCCGAACGTGGTCTTCGGCATGTCCTTTGGCAACTGCTTGGCCTTGGACTTGCCGAAGTTGAGTACCCGGTTCCCGCCGCCCTGGACGTTGTTCATCATCCACATGAGCAGCAGCAACAGCAGGCCCAGCGGAATGAGGAAGATCAGGATCTGGGTGAGGAACGAGTCCTGGGTGACCAGCGTCTTGAACTCGGTCCCGGTCTTGCCGATGATCGATTCGAAGATCTGCGGCGTCGCACCGGCCGGGTACTGCGAGATGATCTTGGTGACCTTCTGGCCATCCTGGTCGATCGCCTCGTTCAAGGTCAGCTTGAGCTGCTGTTCCTTGTCACCGAGCTCGACGAGCTTGACGTTGCCCGCTTGGATCTGGGCGACGGCCTTGGAGGTGGGCACCGAGGTGTAGCCCCGGGTGTCGTCGAACAGCATGCTGAACGCGAAATAGATCAGCAACACCGCCAGGATCCAAAGCAGCGGGTTGCGAAGCAGGCGCTTGCGGTCCATTAACTTACGGCCGCCGGGCGGCCTCCACCCTCCCTGACTTGCATGTGAGGGCAATGACAGCCATTACCCGACCGGACGGGGCCTCCGGTCCCACCAGAGTACCGCCCGGGGCGTGCCCCGAACCGAACGAAGTGCCGACGGGGTGCCCTCCGTAGTCAACGCGGGTGGATGCCGAAGGGTTCCCGGGATGTCCGGATCGGGAATTTCCCGCGCTGACGACCGGTAGTCCTACGAGGTGTAGACCTTCGGGTCGAGCGTGCCGATGTAAGGCAGGTCGCGGTAGCGCTCGGCGAAGTCGAGCCCATAGCCGACGACGAACTCGTTGGGGATCTCGAAGCCGACGTACTTCACCGGCACGTCGACCTTGATCGCGTCGGGCTTGCGCAGCAGCGTGCACACCTCAAGGGACTTCGGGTTGCGCGACTGCAGGTTCTTGAGCAGCCACGACAGCGTTAGACCGGAGTCGATGATGTCCTCGATGATCACGACGTCGCGCCCGGCGATGTCGCGGTCGAGGTCCTTGAGGATCCGCACGACACCGGAGGACGAGGTCGCCGAGCCGTAGGAGCTGACGGCCATGAACTCCAGCTGCGTGGGCACCTGCAGCGCACGGGCGAAGTCGGTCATGAACATGACCGCGCCCTTGAGAACGCCGACTAGGACGAGGTCGGTGCCGTTCTCCGGGTAGTCGTTGGCGACCTGCTTGGCCAGCTCCGAGATCTTCTCGCCGATCTGCTGTTCGGTGATCAAAACGGAGGCGATGTCGCCGTCGTACACAGTGGTCCCTCTCAGGAGTCTGGCTTGTCGAAAATCAGCCTGCCATGCGCGCGGCGTGCCACCAAGCCACCCGGCAGGGCGACACCGCCTTGACCTCGCCATTGTCCGATGAGGTCGTCGGCCGCGCGCAGGTGCCCATCGGTCAGTTCCTCGACGCCTGCCTGGATGAGCCACGTCCGCAGCACCCGCCTGCGCAGCGCGGCCGGGGCCGACGTGAGGTCCGCCACGCGCAGGTCGGGGCCGTCGGCCGCGGCGGCGTGCAGGTCGGCGGCGAGCGCGTCGAGTGCGGCGAGGTCCTCACGGAGCTGGGCCGCGGTGCGGGCCAGCGCCGAACCGACGCCGCCGTTGAGGACCTCCTCCATGAGGGGGAGGACCTCGCGGCGCAGCCGGACCCGGGTGAAGCGGGGGTCGAGGTTGTGCGGGTCGTCCCACGGGGTCAAGCCGAGGTCGGCGCACGCGGCCCGGGTGGTCGCCCTGGTGATGTCGAGCAGCGGCCGGGCCCACGGCGGGTCGAGCGGGCGCATCCCGGCGATCGAGCGGGGGCCGGAGCCGCGGCCCAGGCCGAGCAGCACGGTCTCGGACTGGTCGTCTCGGGTGTGGCCGAGCAGCACGAGCCCGTCGGCGGCTTCGCGGAGGGCGGCGTAGCGGGCGCGCCGGGCCGCGGCCTCCAACCCGCCGGGGCCGTCCACGGTCACCGTGAGGACGCGGGTCGGCACCCCGATGCCGCCGAGCTGTTCGGCGGCGCGGGCCGCGGTCGCCGCGGAGCCCGGCTGCAGGCCGTGGTCGACGGTCAGGCCGATCACCGGCACCCCAAGCCGCGGGCCGACGTGCGCCGCGGCCGCGGCCAGCGCCAGCGAGTCGGCGCCGCCGGACACCGCGACCGCGACGGTGCCGGTGGGACAGGCCTCGGCCAGCAGGCGGCGGACCGCGACCCTGACCTCGGCGACGGCGGGAGACGGCTTCACGCGACGCGGCGCAGCCAAGCGTCGGGATCGGCGATCTCGGTGCGCAGCGGCAGCGTGTCCGGCGACGTCCACACCTTGTTGAACCCGTCCATGCCGACCGCGTCGACGACGTGCCTGGTGAACGAGGCGCCCTCGGCGTACTGCTTCATCTTCGCGTCGACACCGAGCACGGTGCGCAGGACGCGGTCGAGCACGCCACCGCCGCGCCTGCGCTCGGTGAACCGCGCGCGGATGGTCTCCACGCTGGGCACCACGAGCGGGCCGACGGCGTCCATGACGTGGTCGGCGTGGCCTTCGAGCAGCGTCGACAGGGCGATGAGCCGGTCGAAGATCGCGCGCTGCGCGGGCGACTGGAGCAGCTCCATCACGCTGACCGGGTCAGGCCGGGACCGCACAGCACGAAGTAGTTCGGGCAGCCGGGAGACAGCGGTGTTAGCGCTGTCGTCGAGTCCCTTGATGAAGTCGGCGACCTGGCTCTGGAAGTAGTCGCGCAGCCAGTCGACCGCGGTGAACTGCAGCCGGTGCGTGCATTCGTGCAGGCAGACCCACAGCTGGAAATCCTCCGCGGGCACGTCGAGTGCGCGCTGCGCGGCGACGATGTTGGGCGCGACCAGCAGCAGCCTGCCGCCGTCACCGCCGAACGGGTCGTACTGGCCGAGGACCCGGCTGCCCAGGTAGGCCAGCACGATGCCGGTCTGCAGACCGGCGCTGCCCGCCATCACCCCGCCGACGACCTTGCCGGAGCGCTGCGGGAGCGCGCCGTCGGTGAGCGCGGCGATGCTGCGCACGGCGGCCTCCGCCCAGCCCTCGCGGTCGACCACGTCGCCCTCGCGCAGCGGGAGGTCGGCGCCGAGACCGGTCAGGTCGCGGACGTGTCCCTCGGCCACGGCCGTCACACCGCGCAGATGGGCCACGGCGCGGTCGGCCTCCTCGCGGCTGACCACCGGGCCAGGCCGGATGAGCCGCCTGGCGGTGGCGATCGCCAGCTCCCAGTCGACCGGTGCCGTCCCGCCGGTCACGTCCGCATCCGCCGCGTTCACAACCGCGACGCTACCCTTACTGGCAGCCACATTGGCGCAATGTCGCCGCCACCACGTCGAGCGCGGGCTGCGCCTGACCGGTGTCCGAGCCGTTGGTGATCATGGCGAACACCAGCAGCCTGCCGTCCTTGTCGAGCACGACACCGGCGAGCGAGTTGACTCCGGAAGCGCCAAGGGTTCCGGTCTTGGCGCGCACCCAGCCGCGGCCGCCCGCGGCGCCCGGGTCCTGGTAGCGGGTGGCCAGGGTGCCGCTGCCGCCCGCGACCGGCAGGCCGCCGAGCAGCGGCCGCAGCTTCGCCGTGCGCGGGTCGGCCCCATCCGGCGCGGCGGCCACCTTGAGCACCTCGGCGAGCAGCGCGGCGGTCGTCTTGTCCAGAGTGGACAGTCCACTGCCGTCACTCATCGTCACGCCGGTGACGTCGAAGTTGTTGGCGCGCAAGGTCTCCAGGACAGCGGCGGTACCGCCGGCGAAGGAGGCCTCCTTGTTGGCCGCCTTCGCCACCTCGCGGGCCAGCACCTCGGCGAGGACGTTGTCGGAACGCTGAAGGACGGTGTCGACCAACTCGACCACCGGCGCCGACTTGACCTCCCCGAGCACCTTCGCGTCCGGTGTCGTCTTGGCCAGCGCGCTCGCGGGCACCTTCGCCCCGATCCGCTTCGCGAACGCCTCCGCGAGCGCGCGGGCGGGGTTGTCGGTGCGTGGGGTGGTCGCCTTGGTCGGGTCGGCCCGGCCGCCGTCCATCATCGCGGGCACGATCGGTGCGATGTGGCCGCCGGGCACGTCCCTCGGGTCCCAGCCGGGGGCCATGAAGTCGCCCTGATAGCGCTCAAGGTCGACCATGACCGTGTCGACCGGCCCGGCCGCCTTGACCTGGGCGACCAGTTCGTCGAGGTGCGCGGCGCCCGGGTAGACCGATGCCTTGCCCGCGGGCAGCGACGACAGGGTCGGGTCGCCGCCGCCGACGATGACCACTGTGCCGGGCTTGTCGCCCGCCACCACCTTCGTCGACAGCTGCTCGGCGTGCGGCAGCGCGAGCAGCGCGGCGGCCGTGGTGAGCAGCTTGACCGTCGAGGCGGGAATCAGCGGCGTGGTCGGGTTCCGCGCGAAGAGGACGGTGCCCGTCGTCGGGTCGATCACGGTGCCGGTGAGCGTTCCCAGTGCGGGACTCGACACCGGTCCGGCCACGGCGGCCTGCACCCCGGCGGCCGATGGCGCGGGCACGTCGGCCCCCGGCCCGCGCAGAGTCGGGGTGAACTGAACCGGCGGTGCGGGCGGCGCGATCTTCACATCGGGCTCGGCCGGTCCCAGCCCGAGCCGGTCTGCCAACCCGGGAACAGCGACGACCGCGCCACCACCGAGCGCGACGACAGCCGCGAGCACCCCACCGACGATCATGCCTCTTCGCCTGCGCGGCTTGGCTGGCTCGGCTTCCGGGGACGGGATCGACTCCGGCGGGGGGCCCTGCCGGGGGGAGTCAGCCACGGCAGGAGCCCACACCGCCTGAGGGTGTGCGGT
>DATLIA010000386.1:0-69292 GCA_035540215.1 Actinokineospora sp.
CTGCTGGGGGAGGGGGAGTTCCGGGGTGCCGGGCAGCGGCACGTCGACGGGACCCGGTAGGTCCACGGTGTCCGGCAGTGCGACCGGGATGACGGCGCCGGGGTCCACCGGGACGATCGGGGAGACGGCGCCGGGTGCGGGCAGGGCGAGCACATCGGACCCGGGTGCGTCCGGCACGGCCTTCGACGGGTCCACCGGGATCGCGGTGACGCCCGTCGCGTAGGTGGCAGCCCAACCCAGCACATCCGCGACGTACTTCTGGGAGTGGTTGTAGCGGAACACCGCCCGCGCGACGTCGTCCGGGTTTCGCAGGTCGCCGCCGCCCGCGCACAGGTAGCGGGCGGCCGACGCGGCGGCGTCGTAGATGTTGTGTGGGTCGGCGGTTCCGTCGTCGGTGGCGTCGGCGCCGTAGCGGACCCAGGTGGCGGGGATGAACTGCATCGGGCCGACCGCCCTGTCCCACACTGTATCCCCGTCATAGACACCGTTGTCAGTGTCCTTAATGGATGCGAAGCCCGCCCCGTTCAGTGCGGGCCCAAGGATTCTCGACACAGTGGTGCCGTCATCGCGCAGTGCGCCGTCGCGGGCGTGACCGGATTCGATGCGGCCGATTCCCGCTAGCAGCGACCAGGTCACGTGGCAGTCCGGCTGGGTCCCGGCGAGCAGCGTCTCGGCCCGGATGTAGGCGCGCAGCACCATTTCCGGGATTCCCGCGCCGCCCGCGGGCAGCGCGGCGATCGGGTCGGCGGGGGTGATCGGTGTGGCCAGCGGCGGTCCGGGGAGCGCGCCGTTGACGGCGATCTCGTCGTCGGCCGGGAAGGGGCCGATCGGGGTCGGCGCGCCCGCCGGGCCGAAGCCGGGTGTGCCGGTGCCGTCGCCCGCGACCATCGCCAGCAGGACGGCCAGCGGGGTGGCCGCCGCCGCGATCCCAGAGACCCGGTGTGGTCGCCGCCGTCTCGGCGGCAGTGGCTTGCGGTGCCTGGCCATGATCACCTCGCTGTGCGTGCTGGGCAGCACGACAGTGCCTGATCGGCGAAAGAAAATCACCCGGCTCTTGTGCCGCAGCCCAAAAGTCCGCTGATCCAGAGCCGAACCGGCGCCGTTCCTGTTGCCCCGTGACAATTCCGAGCTTCCTCAACCAGATGGTTGACAACGCCCAGGGCCGGGCGTAGCGTCGTTCTCAACCAAGTGGTTGAAGAAGGAGCGAGTGGTGGAAGACGACCGGCTCTCCCGGGTGTTCGCGGCCCTCGCGGACCCGACCCGCCGGGACATCGTGGCCCGGCTCTCGCTCGGCGACGCGACCGTCGGCCAGCTCGCCGCGCCGTACGCGGTGTCGGTGCAGGCGGTGTCCAAGCACCTCAAGGTGCTCGAGGACGCCGGGCTGGTCAGCCGCAGCCGAGACGCGCAGCGCAGGCCGTGTCACCTCGAAGCCGAGGTGTTCGACCTGATGACCTCTTGGGTCGACAGATACCGCCGACAGGCGCAGGAGCGCTACTCGCGCCTCGACGACCTGCTGGCGGCCATGGACAACGAAGAAGGAGCAGCGTCATGAGCGCGACCACCAAGCACGAGACCCACATCGAAGCCGACCCGAACCTGCCCACCGTCGCCATCACCCGCGACTTCGACGCCCCGCGCGACCGGGTCTTCCGGGCGTGGACCGACCCGAACCTGGTCAAGCAGTGGCTCGGTCCGCGCAGCATCGAGATGCGGATCGAGGACTGGGACGCCCGCACCGGCGGCCGCTACAAGTACACCGCGTGGCGCGATGGCGAGGAGGTCGCGGCCTTCTACGGCTCGTTCCACGAGGTCCGCGAGAACGAGCGGATCGTGCAGACCTTCACCTACGTCGGCGCCCCCGACGGTGTCAGCCTGGAGACGGTCACCTTCACCGACCTCGGCGACGGCCGCACCAGGGCCACCGCGCTGTCGGTGGTGGACAACATGGAGGCCCGTGAGGCGATGCTGGCCAGCGGCATGGACACCGGCGTCATCGAGGGCTTCGAGCAGCTCGACGAACTGCTGGCCGCGGGCTGAGACCAACCGAGGCAAGGGCACCCGACGCGGGTGCCCTTTCTCATGGCCGAATCTTCTCCGTCCGCACGACCTTCGCGGACTTGAACCCGTCGGCGCAGTCGAGCACCGACAGCGTCGAGGTCTTGAGGATCGGGTGTTCGCCGGTCAGCGTGGCGATGAGCAGTTCGAGGTCGGGGTTGTGCCCGACCACCAGCACGGTCTTGGCCGCGTCCAGGGATCGAAGCAGGGCCAGGATCGCCTCGGCGCCCTCGCCGTAGAGCTGTTCCTCGAACCTGGCCTTCGGCGCCTTGTCGAGCTCGGCGGAGACCAGTTCCCAGGTCTGCCGGGTCCTGGTCGCGGGGGAGACCAGCGCGACGTCGATGTTCGGCACGTGCTCGGCCAGCCAGCGGCCCACCGCGGGTGCCTCGCCGCGGCCGCGGTCGGCCAGGGGGCGTCTGTAGTCGGGCACACCATCCGGCCAGGCGGACTTCGCGTGTCGCAGGATCACCAGGCGCGGCATCGGTGGGCTCCTTGTCGTGTCGACTCCCATCGAACCAGATTCGGCGGCAAACCACGCATGGTCCGGCGGGCGCCCGCCGGTTCGGCGGACGCCCGTCGGCGTTCAGTGTGGTGCCACTAGACCTGGCAGGGGTTCCCGCCAGGGCTTTCCGGCTTGCCCTCGAAATTGGCCTTCGACTCGGCGATGACCACGTCGGCCAGGATCGTGTCGAGCACGACGGCCTGCTGGGTGACCGTGTTTCCGCTGACCACCGTGCTGTTCAGCTTCAGCGAGCCGATCAGCAGCGGGATCGTCAGCGGCGCGCTGCCCACCGTGATGGACACCCCGTTGATCTTCAGGCTGGCGATGTGCGACGAGCCGCTGAACTGCGGTTGCAGCCCACCGGGACCCGCCACGCAGGTCACCGCGGCGTCCGAGGTGATCACACCCAGCTCGATGGAGACCAGCAGACTGCCGATCTTCGTCGAGTCCACCTGGGCGTGGGCCGCCGCGGTGTCACCAGCCATCGGCGGTTGGAGCTGGTTGTCCGGGGTCAGGTTGGTGCTGCCGTGCACCGCGTTGGCCCGGATGTTGAGGATGCCCGCGTTCAGATTGACGTTGGCGACCGTCTTGCTGTCGTCGGCGCACGGCACGTCCGGCGGGTTCGCCTCGGCGAGGATGATCCCGGCGACGTTGAGCGCCCGCGCCCGGCAGGAGAACACGCCGGTTCGCTGCGAAGTCTGGATCCGCAGGTCCGAAAGGACCGGGCTGTCACCCGCGGCGTTGGCCCGCAGCGTGGCCCTTGCCTCGATGTAGCGGCCCGCGAGCGCGAAGGTCGTCGCGTTGGCGACCGGGACGAAAGTCTCGCCCGCCAGGCCCGCTTCGGTGTCGGACGCCCTGGCCTCGACCGTGATCGACGTGCCCGCGGGCACCGAGCCCTGGGCCTCGGTGTTCCAGGTGATCTTGCCCCAGGTCTGGCCCGCGACGCCGCCGTCCTGCACGACCGACCAGGTGCCGACCGGGGCGGTGATCTCGCCGAGTACGGAGCCGGTCATGTCGCTGTAGTTGTACGGTCCGGCGCCCGCGCCGAGGTCGACGGTCAGGTCGACCGCGCCGATCTGGAAGCCGCCGCCGCCGACGCCGCCCGCGTTCGGGTCGATCCGCTGGGCGTTGTTGCTGTTGATGTTGGCGACCCACACCTTGCCGTTGGTGTCGATGGCGACGCCGGTCGGGCCGTTGCCGCCGGGCAGCGTCACGTTGCCGACGTAGGTGCCGTCCGTGCGCAGGTGGCCGACCGTGGTGGTGTTGTACAGCGAGTGCGCCACCCAGACGTTGCCGTCCCGGTCGACCGCGACGCCCTGGGCGTTCTCGTTGCCGTGCGGGAACGAGCCGAGGACCGTGCCGTCGGCGGCGAGTTTGACGATGCGGTTGCCCGCGACGTTGGTGTGCCAGATCTCGCCGGTGATCGGGTCCATGCCGAGGCCGTAATCGCCATGGCTGGTGTTGAGGCACGCGCCGTTGCCCGTGGACGGCTCGTAGCGCAGCAGGTTGGCGCCATAGCGGGCCGACCAGAGGGTGCCCGCCTTGTCGATGAGGCCGCCATAGCCGCCGCAGCCGAAGTTGATCTGCGTGCCCGCCACTGGCTGGCCGGTGCCGCCGTCGAGCTTCTCGTGGTCGGTGTCGGCGCCGCCGGTCCACAGGTTGTTCAAGGCGTCCACGGCGACAGTGCGGGTGTTCGTGCCGGTCACGCGGGTGTAGTTGATCACGCACTCGTCGGTGGCCGTGGTGACACCGCCGTTGTTGTCCGCGCCGCCCGCGTTGGTCCACGGCCGGATGTCGCCGAGGCCGCGTGTGGTGGCGAACTTGCCGTCGTTGTCGCGGTCCTGGCAGGTGTTGTAGGCGAACGGGCCGACAAGGTAGTCGCCGTTCGCGTCCGGGTTGCCGCCCGCGTCGGCCCGGGAGCCGCCGACGATGACGCCGACGCGGGTGACCGAACCCTTGCCGCCCTGCGACTCGTCGCGGTTGGAGAACCAGGTGTTGCCGAGTTTGTCCACAGTGGTCCGTGACGGGTTGCGGCCGCGGCCCGCGGGGGCGGAGTACCACTCTCCGACGATCTGGCCGGTGTTGACGTCGACGCGGATCATGGTGCCGCGCGCCGACGCGGCGACGTTGACATACGGGAAGAACGTGCTGGTCCGGTCCAGTTGGAGCTGGTCGTTGTTCGGGGAGTCGTGGTTGACGTCCTGGAGCGCGCCTTGGTCGAAGTCGGCGTCCAGGGTGTAAAGGACGTTCGACCCGGGCACCGGGGCTGCTGACGCGGGCACCGCGGTGAGTGGGACAACGACCGCCACGCTCGCGAGAGCGGCGAGCAGTCGTTGGGATCTCCGATGACGCATCTTGACCGAATCCCTTCCTGTAGCACCGTTGGTTGGGTGGGCCGGCCCACCTAAAGCGTCGCTATGGGTAATCTGTCCGTTACCGTCCGATTGGTGGGTCTTTGTCCGCTGTAACGCACCGGAGCGTCACCGCCCTATCGCGCGGCCGAAAGGGAGGGCCACAATCACCGGCATGTCCGAAGTGATCGGTCGCGATGGCGAGCTGACCAGGCTTAACGCCGCTGTCGACGCGGTGGCCGCCGGGCGCGGCGCGGTAGTGCTGGTCGCGGGCCGGGCGGGGATCGGGAAGACCCGGTTGGTGGAGCACGTGGTCGCCCGGTCGGCCCAACTCGGGCTGCCGGTCGGCCGGGGCAACTGCGTGCCGGACGAGGGCGTGCCCGCGCTGTGGCCGTGGTGGCAGGCGCTGGGCGACCGGCCCGCGCTGGCCGCGCGGCTGGAGATCGACGGTGCCGCCGACGTGAGCCCGCAGCTCACTCTCACCCGCAGGCTGCGGGAGTTCGACCTGCTCGTGCGCGAGCTGTCGGGGGCCGTCGTGCTGGAGGACCTGCACTGGGCCGACGAGTCGACGCTGACCCTGCTTCGGCTGTGCGCGGGCAGGCCGGGCCTGCTGGTCGTGGCGACCTACCGCGACGACGAGCAGTCGCACGCCCTGCGGGCCGCGGTGGCGCACCTGCGCCGGGACCCGGCGACCGAGATGCTCATGCCGGGGCCGTGGCCGCCCGCCGAGGTCGCCGCGTTCGTCGCGGGCCGGGCACACCCGTCGTGGGTGCCGGTGCTGCACCGGGTGTCCGGCGGGGTTCCGCTGTTCGTCGGGGAACTGCTGGCCGCCCTGCTCGCCGCGGGCGGCGGGCCAGCGCCCGCCTCCGGTGCCTGGCCGCACGGCGTGCCGGAGCAGCTGCGCGGCATCGTCGCCGCCCAGCTCGACGGCCTGCCGGACGACGTGCGCGAGGTGGTCACGGCGTGTTCGGTGATCGGTGCCGACAGCGCGCCCGACGAGGTCGCGGTGTTGGTCGACGCGTCGGAGGAGACCGTGCTGAGGCGGGCCGAGGCCGCGCCGGGGTTGCTGCGGTGTGGGGACCGGATCTCCTTCAGCCACGCGCTTGTCCGTGACGCGGTCTACGACGGTGTGCCGACCGCCGACCGGGTGCGGCTACACCGCGAGCTGGCCGAGGCGATCGAGTCCGGCGGCCTCGTCGGCGAGTCGGTGACGCACCGCCTGCGGTCGGTGACCGATGGCGCGAGCCGCGCGGCCGCGGTGCGCGCGTGCCGGGACGCCGCCCAGAAAGCCGTGTCCCGCTTGGCTTACGACCGCGCCGCCGACCTGCTCGACGCGGGGCTCGGCGTGCTGCGGGTACCAGACATCGAGCTGCTGCTGGAGACCGCCGACCTGCACTACCGGGCCGGGCGGGCCGAGGAGGCGCTGTCGCGCTGCGAGTCGGTCGCCGCGCTCGCCGCGTCGCCGGGCCAGCTCGTGCGGGCCGCGCTGACCGTGCGCGGGATCGACGACGCCGCCGAGCGGCTGGTCCGGTTGTGCGACAAGGCTTTGACGGTGGTCGACGACGACGCGGGCCGAGCCAGGGTGCTCGCCCAGCGTGCACTCGCGCTGATCCAGATCGTGCACGTGGACCAGGTCGAGGAACCCAGCCGCACCGCGCTCGCCATGGCGGAGCGGACCGGCGACCCGCTGGCCATCGCCGACGCACTGCGGGCCCGGCACCAGGTCCTCGCGGGGCCGTGGTGGGTGGTCGAACGGCTGGACCTGGCCAGGCGCCTGCTCGACCTGGGGTCGACCGCGCCGCCGGACGGCGAGCTGTGGGCCAGGGTGTGGCGGATCGACGCGGCGCTGCAGCTGGGCACGATCCCGGTGCTGGAGGACGAGCTGGCCCACCTCAAGCTCTACGCCGACCGGCTCGGCTGGCTCAACGCGCACTGGCATCACCACCGCACGTCAGGTGTCCGAGACCTGCTTCTTGGCGCGTTCGACCACGCGGAGGACCACGCGGACCGGGCCCTCGCCGCCGCCGAGCAACTCGGCGACTTCAGCGCGATCGCGCTCGACACGGCGTTCCGCGGCGAGCTGCGGCGCCTGCAAGGCCGCGGCGACGAACTCGTCCCCCAGATCAGGGAGCTGTCCAGGCACGGGTCGATGCCGGTCGTGTCCGCGACCGTCGGCCGGTTCTACCTCGACATCGGTGACACCGACGCGGCCCGCGAACAGTTCGAGCGCCTGCGGCCGGTATTGCCCACGCTGCCCCGCGACGGCCGGTGGCTGCCGACGGTGTGCGCGGCGGCGGTCCTCGCCTGCGCGTTCGACGACGCGGAGACCGCGGACCCGCTCTACCGCGAACTGGTTCCCCTGGCGGGCTACTACCTGGCCGCGGGCGCGGGCACCGTCGCGTGCACCGGATCGGTGTCCCGCCAGCTCGGCCGCGTCGCGGCCTTCCTCGGCGACCGCGACGCCGCGATCCGGCACTATGAGAACGCCATCAGCATGGACACCCGCATCGGCGCGCTGCCGTTCCGGGCCAAGGCCGAGGTCGCGCTCGCCAAGGTGCTTGTCGACGGCCGCGCCCCCGAGATCGCCCGCGCGACGAAGCTCGCGGGGCAGGCCGCGGTGACCGCCCGCAGACTCGGCATGGTGCCGACCATGGCCGCCGCCGACGCGATCCTGCGTGGGGCCCGGCAGGCCCGCAACGACGCCGTCGCGCTGACCGGCCGGGAACGCGAGGTGCTCAAGCTGCTGGCCGTCGGCGCGCCCAACCGGGCGATCGCGGACCAGCTCGTGCTGTCTGAGCGCACGGTCGAGACGCACGTCAGCAACGTGCTCGGCAAGCTTGGGGTGGCCAACCGCGCCCAGGCCGCCGCCTGGGCCGCGGAGAACGGATTCACGTAGTCCACCTCCGTACTTCCCCGGATCCCCGTGTGCCCCGGCCGGACGAAAGTCGGTGGGGACACGGAGGAGGTGAGCGCGATGTACGCGCGAATCCACAAGACGGGCGAGACGCCCGAAGGCGCCATCGAGACCAACAACTACCGCAGGCTGGCGGGCAGTGACGGGCTGGCGGTGTCGCTGTTCGACACCGAGGAAGCGGCCGCCGCGGACCCGACGGCCGAATGGTACGAGGTCGAGGCCGACGACTCGGGCTCGGCCGAGGTCGCGATCGCGGCGTTCCTGCACTTCGACGGACCCTTGAGCGCCGAGGTCAAGGCCGCGGCCGAACGGGCCAACCGGGAGCGGATCCGGCCCGCGTTCCTGCACGACCCCGACTTCTCGCGGACGCTGGTGCTGTGGCAGCCGCAGCGCCGCAGCGCGGTCGTGCTGACGCTGACCGCGTCGATCGAGGCGCTGGAGGCGGGCCAGCGCAAGATCAGCTCGATGGAGCTGCTGCCCGGTGAGGACCCCGCGCTGCTGCCCGGCCCCGACCGGATCGAGCTGTTCCGGGCCCTGTAATTGGCGTCCCCTTCGGGAACGCGCGCTCAGCCGCCTCAAGGTGACGTATCGGGCGCGCGAACACGCCAGACTTCGTCGGCGTGTTCGCACACCCGATACGTCACCGCGGCTGAGCGGTGGTGGTGCGACCAACTCCCCCTTTCCAAAAGTGGTCCGGGTCACGTATCGTCCGAAAAAGCGAAACCAATTCATGTACCTGGGAGTAACGGATGCGGGCCACTCGCCGAACTTTTGTCGCCACCTTGGTGGCCGGGCTGGCGGGGGCGTATGTCCTCGTCGGCCTGCCCACCGCGCAAGCCAGCCCGCAGCCGACCGAGTACCTGATCGGACGCGGGATCTCCGACGTCACCGGAGCCGCCGCCGAGAACGGGATGATGGGCTACTCGGCCTTCGATCAGAAGACCACCGGCATCCACCAGCGGCAGCGGTCGCGGGCCTTCATCGCCGTCGACCAGGCCAGCGGCAAGCGGGTGGCCTACGTCAACGCCGATCTCGCGATGATCTTCCGGGCGACGCAGGAAGGCGTGCTGGCCAAGCTGAAGGCGCGCTACGGCGATCTCTACACCAAGGAGAACGTCCTTCTCTCCGCCACGCACACGCACTCCGGCCCCGGCGGCTACTCGCACAACCTGGCCTACAACCTGTCGATCCTCGGCTTCCAGGAGCAGACCTTCAACGCGATCGTCGACGGGATCGTGGAGTCGGTCGTGGAGGCGCACGACGACCTCCAGCCCGGAACGATCACCCTCGGCCGCGGTGAGCTGACCGACGCCAGCGTCAACCGGTCCCGGGTCGCGTTCGAGGCGAATCCGGTGTCGGACAAGGCGAACTTCCCGAACGCCATCGACCCGGCGATGACGGTGCTGCGGTTCAAGCAGGGCTCGGCCGACGTCGGCTCGATCTCGTGGTTCGCCACCCACAACACGTCGGTGACGAACAAGAACACGCTGATCAGCCCGGACAACAAGGGATACGCGGCCTATCAGTGGGAGCACGACCAGAAGGGCGTGCGCTACCTGGACAACGACCCGGACGGCTTCGTCGCCGCGTTCCCGAACACCAACGCCGGTGACATGTCGCCGAATCTCAACCTGCGCCCGGGTTCCGGGCCGACCGAGGACGAGTTCGAGAACACCCGGATCATCGGCGAACGCCAGAACGCCAAGGCGCAGGAGGTCTACAACGGCCCGCGCGCGGCGGTCACGGGCAGCGTCGACTACCGGATGCGGTTCGTCGACATGTCCACTGTGGACGTCGATGGCCGCTACACCACTGACGGCGCCACGAAGCGGACCTGCCCGGGCGTCGTCGGCGCCTCGACGCTCGCGGGCAGTGTCGAGGACGGGCCCGCGATCCCCGGCTTCACCGAGGGGATGACGTCGCCGATCGCGGCCCTGCTCGCCCCGCTGAACGTCGAGGTGCCGGAGTGGGTCAAGGGCTGCCAGTACCCGAAGGCGTCGCTGGTGCCGACCGGGCTCATCCAGGCCACGCCGAACATCCTGCCGCTGCAGATCGTCAAGCTGGGGCAGCTGCACCTGGTGGCGATGCCCGCCGAGGTCACCATCGTCTCGGGCCTGCGGATCCGCCGGACGGTGGCCGCGGAACTGGGCGTGCCGATCGAGGACGTGCTGATCCAGGCCTACGCCAACGACTACAGCCAGTACGTCACCACGCCGGAGGAGTTCGACAAGCAGCAGTACGAGGGCGGCTCGACTCTCTTTGGGCGCAACACTCTTCCCGCGTACCAGCAGGAGTTCGCCAAGCTCGCCCAGTCGCTGCGGTCCGGGAGCACGCTCGCGGCCGGGCCGGTGCCGGGCAAGCCGCCGTTCACCGACCTGAACCTGCAGACCGGGGTCGTGTTCGACGACAAGGGGCTGTTCCAGCAGTTCGGCCAGGTGCTGACTCAGCCATCGGCGACCTACCAGCGTGGCCAGACGGTGGTCACCAAGTTCGTCACCGGGCACCCGAAGAACAACCTGCACCGCAACGGCACGTTCATGGAGATCCAGCGCGAGGTCGCGGGCCAGTGGGTGCGCGTGGCCGACGACGGCGACTGGTCGACGCGGTACCGGTGGGCGCGGGTCGGCGTCGCCAACTCCGAGGCCACGATCACCTGGGCCATCCCGGCCGACACCCCGCCCGGCCGCTACCGGGTCGTCCACCACGGCGATTGGAAGAGCGGTTGGACCGGCGCCATCTCGTCGTTCACCGGGACCACCGCCCCGTTCACCGTCGCCTGATTGGGTGTAAAACGTGAAACGAATTCTGCTTGTGGCGGTCGCCCTGCTGACTGTCGCCGTCGCCCCTGCGCAAGCCGCGCCCGTCTCGACGGTGTCGGTGTTGGCGTTCAACATCTATCAGCTGCCCCGGATCGCCGACGGCGACACCGCGGCGAAGGAAAGGCGCGCGAAGGAGGCCGAGGCGGTCATCCGCGCGGCTGACGCCGACGTGGTGATCCTCTCCGAGGCCTTCAGCGCCGAGGCCGAGTCCCTGCGCGGGAGGCTGGCCGACCGGTGGCCCGCGCAGACGCCGCTGGTCGGGCAGTACTGCTCGACCTCGGCGGGCTGGAACTCCGTCAACGGCAACTGTTCCAACAGCCTCGTCGTGGTCAACGGCGGCGTGACCGTGCTGAGCAAGTACGCCATCACGGCCAAGCATCAGCTGGTCTATCGCAACTCGTTCTGGCCCACCGCCGACTACTACTCGAACAAGGGTGCCGCCCTCGTTCGGGTGGTGAAGGACGGGCGCGCGGTCTGGGTGGCGGGGACGCACCTGCAGGCCGACCAGACGCCGCTGTCGATCGCGACGTCGCACGACGTGCGGATGGCGCAGCTCGGTGAACTCCGTGCTCTGGTTGACAAGTACGCGCCGGCGAGTGAGCCGGTGATCGTCGGCGGCGATCTCAATGTGGAGTACTGGGCTGGTCGGTCCCGTGTGGACAGTGCAGGGCGCAACCAGGTCCAGCAGGCGTCGGCCGCGTTGGGCGGGCCGATCGTCGGCGGGTCGGTGCAGGGCTTCACCTACGACGGCGCCACGAACCCGATCGCCGCGGCGAACGGTGGGGCGGCGTACCGGGACGTGCTCGACTACATCGGGACGACCCGGGGTTCATCGTCGACTCGGCCGCTGGCGTCCGTCGGAACCGGTCGGACGCTCGGGTTCGGGTCCGCGCTGCCTTCCGACCACTATCCGGTGTTGGCGACAGTCGGATTCTGAGCGTGTGACGGGCAGGTCCGCTCTGGACCTGCCCGTCCGGCTAGCACTAGCGTTGCAGTTCGATCGGGCCGAGGGCGAGTGTGCCGTCGATGACCACGACCGCCAGCACCCCCAGCGCCACCAGCACGCTGATCATGACCAGCGCTTTCACCAGCGGCCACCACGCGCCCATGAGGATGCGGTAGGCCAGGCCTGGCCACGTGTTCGGATCTCGGTCCATCGCGCCCCCTGGTGCGCCGGTCCCTTGCGTCGTGTGCAGATGCACGTGCATTTGCACGTTCGGCAGATCGTACCCGGACGATCACCCTCCGACAACGACCCGCCCGGCTACCCCACCTGGACGGGGCGCCGCGCCCGGCGGAACTCACGGGCGATGACGGCGACGACGACCGTGTCCAGCGCGGCGAAGACGAACATGCCCGCCGACCCGGTTCGTATGCCTCTGACCAGCTCATATGCGACGAAGAGGCCCAGGATCGCGCAGACCGCCGGGTACGCGGCGACCAGCCGTCGGTGCAGCACCGCCACGAGCCCCAGTTTCACCAGTCCGTGGAGCAGGAGGAACACCACCGCGAAGGTCCGGTCCACCGCCAGGTCGTTCGCGGCGCGGGTGAGGTGGTGGGCCAGGGTGCCGTTGTGGTCGCCGACCAGGTCGCGGCTGACCACGGCGTTCGCGATCCCGGTGATGACGGCGGGCGGCACCATCGCCAGGATCAGCGCGCCGACGACCTGGACGGCGCCGTCGAGCGCCTTGGCGAGCATCGCGAGTCTGAACAGGGTCACACCTGTCAGGATGCCGTCGGCGCGGCCGGTTGTCTGGTCAATCGAGTCGTCGCGCCAGGACTTGTCCGTGCCAGTCGCCGACGGTGAACGGCTCGGTCGGGGTGAAGCCGTCGCGCACGTAGTAGGCGATCAGCTCGCCGTTCGCGCCCGCCCAGCAGTCGACGCGCAGCAGGCCGATGCCCTCGGCCTTGGTCCGCTCCCGCGCGAAGGCCAGCAGGTCGGCGCCGATGCCGCGGCCCGCGAACGCGCGCTTGGTGATCAGCAGCCGGACGTAGCGCTCGGGTTCGTCGGCCGGCGGGATCCAGGCGGGGGCCGAGTCGTCGATGACGAGCGCGCCCGCGGGTTCGCCGTCGACCTCGGCGATCCACAGGTTCGACGCGGCCATCGCGACGACCCGTTCCACCCGGTTGGGCTGGGTCGACCACGGCTCGCTGCCCCACTGTCCCGGCTGGCCCCGCGCGACCATCCAGGCCACGGCGTCGTCGAAGAACGCCAGGAGGGTGTCGGTGTCGGCCGGGCCGCCTGGTCGGATCATCGCTGCTCCTTGCGCTGGATGCTGTGCCTTGTCGGTGCCGCCGTGGTCGGGTCCTCCGGCCAGCGGTGCTTGGGGTACCGGCCGCGCAGCTCGGCGCGGACCTGCGGATACCCGGTGACCCAGAAGCCCTTGAGGTCGCCGGTGACGGCCGTCGGCCTGCCCGCCGGTGAGAGTAGGTGCAGCACGACCGGGACCCGGCCGTCGACCACGGTTGGGCTGTCGGTCCAGCCGAACACCTCCTGGACCTTCACCGGCAGCGCGGGCCGGTCGCCGCTGTAGTCCACCCGAACGTGTGACCCCGACGGGACTTCGACGCGCTCCGGGACCAGTTCGTCCAGTCGGGTCGCGGCGGGCCAGGGGAGCAGGGTGCGCAGGGCGCCGACCATGTCCAGGCGGCGCAGGTCGGCGCGGGAGCGGGCGCTGCCGAGCCAAGAGTCGGCGGCGGCGATCAAGGCGTCGTCGGTGACGGCGGGCCACGGGTCGCCGATGACGCGGTGCAGCAGCTCCAGGCGGGCACGCAGGTTCTGGGCGCGGTCGGTGAAGGTGACCAGGGTCAGGCCGTGTCGGCGCAGACCTTCGTGCAGAGCCGCGCGGACGGCGTCGGCGGGCGGGTTGGGCAGCGGGCGGCTGTGCAGGGTGATCGCGCCGAGCCTGCGGACCCGCCGGGCCTGCACGTCGCCGTCGGCCCAGACGACCTCGTCGGCGGCGGTGACCAGGGCCGGAGCGGCACGCACCGCGAGGTCCTCGTCGGCGACCGCGGCGAGCCGGACCCGGCCGTGCGCGGCGCCGGGGGCTCGGTCGGCGACGGCCACGGCCAGCCACTCCGGGTCGCCGAGGCCGCTGCCGGGTGGCAGTTCCACGGCCGTGCCGCCCGCCATGAGATAGACGCCGGAGCCGCTGCCGCGCCTGCGCGCCAGGCGCTCCGGGTGGGCCAGCGCGATGACCAGCGCGGGGTCCTCGGCGCGGCGGGTGTCGATGAGCCTGCCCAGCCGGGTCGACTCCTTGCGCCACCGCGCCGACTTCGGGGTGCCCGCGCGCAGCGCCCGCAGGCCCGCGGCGATGTCCGTCGAGTCGGTGAGGGTGTCGTCGTCGAGCAGCGCGACGACGTCGGGGGAGCCGCCGTCGAGCAGGGCGCGGGCCAGCCGCGGGTGCAGGCCGAGCCGGGCGATGGCGGTGCCGCGCTCGGTGACCGTGTCGCCGTAGAGCGCCCCGATGGCGCGCAGGGTCTGCTGACCGGCGTCGAGCGGGCCCGGCGGCGGCGCGTCCCACCAGCGCAGGCCGCTCCCGTCGGGCGTGCCCCAGCAGGCCAGTTCCAAGGCCAGCCGGGTCAGGTCGGCGGTGCGGATCTCCGGCTCGGGGTAGCGCGGGAGCGTGGCGTGCTCGTGCTCCGGCCAGCACCGGTAGACCCGGCCCGGCGCCTCGCGGCCCGCCCGGCCCGCGCGCTGGTCGGCCACCGCCGCCGACACGCGGACCGTGACCAGCCCGGCCAGCCCGCGCCGGTGGTCCACCCGCGAGACCCGCGACAGGCCCGCGTCGACCACCGCGCGCACGCCGGGCACCGTCAGGCTCGACTCGGCCACGGCGGTCGCCAGCACGACCCGCCGTCGCGGGCCCGGGGTGAGCGCGGCGTCCTGGTCGGTGTTCGACAGCCTGCCGTGCAGCGCGAGCACGTCGGCGTCGACACCGCTGAGCAGGTTCGCCACCCGGCGGATCTCGGCCGCGCCCGGCACGAACACCAGCACGTCACCGTCCCCTTCGGACAGTGCGGCCCTGGTCGCGCGGGCGGCGCAGGCCTCGATCCGCTCACCCCGTCGCGCTGGGAGATAACGGATGTCGACGGGAAACGCGCGCGCGTCGACCCGGATGACCGGCGCGGCGCCGAGCAGGGCGGCCAACTTGTCCTCGGCGACGGTGGCCGACGTCGCCAGTAGCCGCAGGTCCGGCCGCAGCCCGTCGCGGGCGTCGAGGAGCAGGGCGAGCAGGAGGTCGGCGTCGAGGTGGCGCTCGTGGCACTCGTCGAGCAGCACCGTGTCCACACCAGACAGTTCGGGGTCGGATTGCAGGCGCCGCACCAGAAGCCCGGAGGTGACGACCTCGATCCGGGTGTCCTTCGACACGCGCCGGTCGCCGCGCACCGAGTACCCGACCGTCTTGCCGACCGGCTCGCCGAGCAGCGAAGCCATCCGCGCGGCGGCGGCGCGGGCGGCCAGCCTGCGCGGCTCGGCGACGACGACGGTGCCCGTCTCGGCCAGCGCGAGCGGCACCAGGGTCGTCTTGCCGGTGCCGGGCGGCGCGACGAGCACGGCCGCGCCGTGCTCGGCCACGGTCGCCACGATCTCGGCCAGTGCGGCCCGGACCGGAAGGTCGGGAAGTGGTGCCATTCGCCCAGCTTCTCAGGTCGCGCCCAGCTTCTCAGGTTGCACTCAGCGTAGGCGGGTAGCCTCCGGACCGTGACCAAGGCGTCCGTCCTGGACGGCATCGGCACCCTGCTCCGACTCGGGCTCGCGGCCGTCTGGCTGGTCTCGGGGTGGATCAAGGTGAGTGATCCCAACCAGACCTACATCGCGGTGCAGGCCTACGACGTGCTGCCCAGTTCGCTGGTCGGCCCGGTCGCGGCGGGGCTGCCGTTCCTTGAGCTCGCGCTCGGGGTGCTGCTGCTGCTCGGCCTGGGCACGCGGCTGGTCGCCGTGCTGTCCGGGCTGGTGCTGTTGGCGTTCATCGCCGGTGTGGCGCAGTCGTGGGCCCGCGGCCTCAGCATCGACTGCGGCTGCTTCGGCGGTGGCGGTCCGGTCGCGGAAGGTCAGACGGAGTACCCGCTGGAACTGGCCAGGGACATAGGGTTCCTGGCCATGGCGGTCTGGTTGGCGGTTCGGCCGCGGACATGGCTGTCGGTCGACGGCCGTGTGGTCAAGGCGAGTTAGAGAGGTCGGGCAAGTGGGTGGAGCGCAGCGCAGCGCGCGCAAGCGGAAGCAGGCGACGCCGTCGCCGGTCGCGGCGGCCAGAGCGGTCGGGCCGGACCGGAGCAAGATCATCCTCGGGGTCGTCGCCGTGGTGCTCATCGCGGGCGCGGTCATCGGCGGCGTGATCTATACGAACAACCAGAAGAACGCGACCCAGGACAAGTCCGTCCGGGTCGCCACCGTGGCGGTCGACGCGCCGGTCAAGCGCGACGGCGGTGTGGTGGAGGTCGGCAAGGACTCGGCCAAGGCCACGCTGGACGTCTACGAGGACTTCCTCTGCCCGATCTGCGCCGACTTCGAGCGCGCGAACTCGTCGGCCATCGAGGGCAAGATCGCCGACGGTGACCTCAAAGTCCGCTTCCACCTGGTCAACCTTCTCAACAACCGGTCCGACCCGGAGGGCTACTCCACCGACTCGGCCAACGCCGCGCTGCTGGCCGCCGATGAAGGCAAGTTCCTGTCGTTCCACAAGAGCCTCTTCGAGGACCAGCCCGCCGAGGGCGCCCGCGGCTGGACCAAGGACCAGCTGATCGAACTGGGCAAGTCCGTCGGCATCACGTCGCAGGCCTTCGCCGACGGCGTCCGGTCCGGCAAGTACGACTCGCTGGTCAGCGCCGAGTACCAGAAGGCCCGCAGTGACGAGGCTCTGCAGCAGGACTTCAACGGGCGCAAGGGTTTCGGCACCCCGACCCTGGCCACCGGCGGCAAGCCCATCGACACGACCAACCCGAACTGGCTCGACGATCTGACCAAGTGACGACGAAGGCCGCGGATCCGGACGTCGGATCCGCGGCCTTCGGCCAGTTGCTAAAGCAGTATCCAGCCGGTGGTCCAGGAGCCGTTCGGGGTGCCCTGCCAACGGTGGTAGAGGTAGCCGTCGCCACCGGTCACGACGACCTCGACGCGTCCGTCCAGATTGGACCCGGCGGTCACGCCGCCGGAGAGGCCGGTGCCGCCGAGGCCGCCGAAGCCGGAGACCCAGCCGCCGTTCTTCACCGTCTGCCACTTGTTGCTCGCGGTGCCGTCGTTGCTCACGACGAAGACCTCAAGCCTGCCGTCGGCGTTGGCGCCTGCCCCGACACCCCGCAGGTTGGTCCCGCCCATGGACTCCCACGAGCCGAACCAGTCGGCACCCGCCGACTGCTGCCACTTGTGGTAGAGCACGCCGTTGCCACCGATGGTGAACACCTCAAGCCTGCCGTCGTCGTTGCGCGCCGCGGCGATGCTCCTGAGGTCGCCGCCCTCCAGGGTCGCGAAGCCCGACCAGCCGCCACCCGCCGTCAGCTGCCACAGGTTCAACGCCTGCCCGGCGCTGTTGAGGGCGAACACCTCAAGCCTGCCGTCGAGGTTGCGGGCCACGGCCAGGCCACGACCGAGGCCGGAGCCACCCATGTCGACGAGTCCGCTCCAGTTGGCGCCCGGGATCCCCTGCCAGCTGTGGTAGAGCCGCCCGTTGCCACCGGTCGCGAAGACCTCGACCCGGCCGTCCGCGTTGGCCGCCGCGGCGACGGCACCGCTGAGGTCGTTGCCGCCCATGTCGGCCCAGCCGCTCCAGTTGCCGTTGGCCGACATCTGCCACTTGTGCCACAGGTGGCCGTCGGAGAAGACCTTGAACGCCTCCAGCCTGCCGTCACGGTTCATCGCCAGGGCGGGCGACTTGTCGAGGGTCTGGCTGACGCCCGCGGGACTGACGAAACCCAGGAAGGGCCTGCCTTCCTGCGTCCAGTGGAACCAGCCGCTGTGGTTGACGTAGCTCTGATAGCGGTCATCGATGACCTCGTTGCCGCCCACTGTGCGGATCTTGGAGCCGTCCGCCGCCACCTCGACCACGATCTCGACGTGTTCGGCCCACGTCGTGCTGTAGCCGTAGACCACCGCGTCGCCCACGTGCGGCGTGTTCGTCAGGGTGCCGCGCGCCTTGCCGTAGTTGTAGAAGCTGATCGCGTCGGCGTTGAGCCCGCCCAGGTCCTTGATCCCGCCGCTCTGCCAGGCCCATGCCGCGAACAGCGCGCACCAGGGGGCATGGCAGAAGCCGAAGTCGGCACACTTGTCGCCGAGCCTGCTCATCGCCTTGTCGGCGATGATCGAGCCGGTGGCGCTGCCCCCGCCGCCCGGATCCGGTTCCAGGACGGCGGCGGCGGGAGCGGCGGTGGAGATGGCGAGCGCCGCCACGAGCGTGGTCGACAGAGTCGACGCGAGCAGGCGGAGTCGGGAACGCGCGGACATAGTGGTGCCTCTTCCTGGTGCAGGTTCCCCGCCCTGCTGACACCACAGTCGCCGGGGCTCTGAGCTCTAGTGGTCGTAACCACTAGGTTTCGCGCGAAGTGTAAGGACCGACGCGTTCTTCCTGCTCACGACCGCCGAGGCGAGTGACGACCGTCATCCTCAGCCGATGCCCGCCAGCGGCGCGTCACCACCGGTCCAGCGCACGACCCGGCGGGCCTTGCCGACCTCCACGCGCGGCACCGTGCCCGCGGGGACGACGGTGACGACGCAGGTGATGCCGAGCCGTTCCCGCAGCGCGACCCCGAGCTCGCCGGACGGGTCCCCATCCGCCTCCACGGCGACCCGCAGCTCCGGTCGGGCGGGGTCCCTGCGGTCCTCGATGATCAGATAGTGCGGGCCGACGCGGTCGTCGGCGAGCAGGACGGCCTCGACCTCGGTGGGGAAGACGTTGACCCCGCGCACGACCAGCATGTCGTCGGTGCGGCCGAGGAGCTTCGACATCCGCCGCAGCGTGCGGGGGGAATCAGGGACCGGGTCGGCCAGGGTCGCCACGTCGCCCGAGCGGTAGCGCAGCAGCGGCATGCCGGTCTTGGTCAACGTCGTGAACACCAGCTCACCCGGGGTGCCGTCAGGGACCGGGTTGCCGTCCTCGTCGAGGCATTCCACAAAGAAGTGGTCCTCGGCGACGTTGAGCATGCCGTCCGAGTCCAGCGACTCACAGGCCACGCCGGGCCCGATGATCTCCGACAGCCCGTAGATGTCGAGGGCACGGATGCCGAGCAGCCGCTCGATCTGCACCCGCATCTCATGCGTCCACGGCTCGGCGCCGTGCAGGCCAACCTTGAGACTCGTCTGCTCGACGCCGGCAGCCGCCATCGCCTCACCGAGGTAGATGGCGTAGGAGGGGGTGCAGGTGAGGACGTCGGGACGCAGGTCCTGGATGAGCCGAACCTGCCGCTCGGTCATCCCGCCGGACAGCGGCACGACCGTCGCGCCCAGCCGGATCCCGCCATGGTGCACGCCGAGGCCGCCGGTGAACAGGCCGTACCCATAGGCGTTGTGGATCACGCTGCGCCTCGTCGCCCCGGCCCCGCCCAACGCCCGCGCCATCACCTGGGCCCAGATGTCCAGGTCGGCGGCGGTGTAGGGGACCAGGGTCGGCCGCCCGCCCGTGCCGGAGGACCCGTGCACACACACGATGTCGTCGGCGTCCGCGGCCCGGAGGCCGTGCGGGTAGTGCTCCCAGAGGTCGTGCTTGCGGACCGTCGGCAGCCGGTGCAGGTCGTCCAACCCGACGTCGGCGCTCGTGCGGACCCCGCAGTCCCGCAGCCGCTGCGCTTGCACACCACCGGCCACGAGAAGTCGTTCGACCAGCTCGCGCAGCCTGCGCTGCTGCACCTCACGGCGCTGCCCGGGATCCATGCCCTCGGCCTGTGCGTCCACCAACGGGACGACTCTGTCCAGTACGGTCACGATCACCGGTCTAACAGTCCGCGAGCCTCCTGTGAAGACCCCCGATTTCAACCCGGCGCGGCGGGTGGGGTAACGTATGCGCAGCACGCCAGGGAGCCCCCTCCCGAACGTGACCGACCCGGGGCTGTGGCGCAGCTGGTAGCGCATCACACTGGCAGTGTGAGGGTCAGGGGTTCGAGTCCCCTCAGCTCCACAAGTCGTTTGAACCCGTCTGATCATGCAGTTTCTGCTGGTCAGGCGGGTTTTCTGTGTTTGGGCGTTGATCGCCGGGTTGGTGGGTCATGGTGCCCCTATGGAGGAGTTCTGGAGGAGGGTTCTCCAGCTTGATCGTCTGTGGTGGGTTGAGCTGCTGGGTCGTGGTGCCCCTCATGCCAACGGTGTGAGGGGCAGTGAATTCGTTATGCCGCTGCGGCGCCGATGAATTGACGTGGCGCGGGTTCGGCATCGCGGGGTGGGCTGTGACTCTTAGGTGTTGGCGATGGCGGCCACACCGGGCATGAGATCTCCTTATGTTGCAACGGTTACCGGCGCGGTGCGGCGTCCGGTCGGGGCTAGTTCTGCTTGGGCGGCAGGGTGTTGAGGCGCTGGTTCTTCAAGGTGATGGCGGTGGCCCAGTCGCCGGACTTCTCGGCGGCGGCGATCTGCGCGTCCAGCCCGGCCGGGCCGGACTGCCGTGGCCCCTGCGACGGATCGGGGGCGGGACGGCGTGGCCCGTCCGGGCGGGCCAGGTGCGGGCGCTGCGCGAGCACGGCGGCCAGATCGGTGCCGATCGCCGTGGTGTCGATCTCCCCGGCGTCGTTGACGTAGCGGTCGCGGTCATCGAGGTAGCGGGGCGCGTCGGACGGGTCGGCCCACCCGGTCGCGGCGGCGCGGATCTCCGCGTCCACGGCGCGGCGGCGCAGCGCGGTCACCGCGGCCTCGGCCTGCTCAGCGCGGGCCGTCGCCTTCTCCGCCTCCGACTGGTTCGCGGCCTCCAGCTCATCAAGGCGCTTGGCCTTCGCACGGTGTTCCTACGCGGCGGTCTCGACGGTGGCGAGCCGCGTCTGGGTCTGCTCGAAGAGCGCCTTGTAGTCCGGCGCGGCGTCGGCGGCCGGGGCGGTCGCGGGTGCTGCTGCGGGCGCGGCCGGTGTTGGCGCGGCGTCGGGGGCGGGGGTGATCGGATCGGTGTCGGACACGGGTCTCCTATTCGAGGGGTTGGGCGCGGGTTCAGCGCAGGTAGCCGAACCGCTGGAGTTCGGCCAGCAGGTCGGCGCGGTCAGTGCTGGCGGTGACGAGCTGCGCGGCGGTCGGCCGCCCGGACTGGCGACGCGCGCCCGCGACGGTGACGCCCCGGTGGACGTTGACCACCCGGGCCATGTCCGCCCCGGCGCGGATCGCCTCGGCGTCCCCGGCCCCGAACGCCTTGTCCTGCTGCGCGCGGCTCATCCGGGCGAACAGGGCGGCCGGGGTGTTGCCGGGGTTGGTGTTCTCCCACTGGTCGCGGGTCACCGGCCGCATGAGGCAGTCGCATCGCGGGTGCCGGGCGAACCCATCGGAGTAGCGGTACAGGCGTCCGGCGAGGATCAGGCAGCGCCCGCACGCGGGCAGCCGGACGATCCGCTCGTAGCCGGCCACGGCCGGTTCGGCGATCATCGCGACCTGCACGGCGGCGCGGCCGGTGTCGGCGACCTCGGTCGCGGTGTAGGTCAGCAGCCGCGACAGCCCGATCGCGCGGGCTTCGCTCGGCGGCATCCCGGCCGCGAGCGCCCGCTGGTAGTGGCGCAGGCCGTAGTCGGCGAGCACGCCCAGGAGAAGCCCGGACGCGGCGGCCCCGACGAATGCGGCCGTCACCAGGGTGGCGAGCGGCGCCGAGACCGCCCCGGCGGCGAGCAACGCCCCGGCCACGTACAGCGCGGCCGGGGCACTGGCCTGGGCTTGGGCCTCCTCGATCGCGGCCACCACGGCGGGCTGAACCTGCCCGGCCAAGGACGCCGGGTCGGCCGGGTCGAGCTGCGCCCACGCGGCCTGCACCCGGTTCGCGGCGTCGCGAACCGCGACCTGCTGGGCGGTGTAGAACTCGGCGTCGATGGTGGGCGTGGCGGGGTCGGTCATCAGCTTCCACCAGCCCGGTCACTCGATCGGCCCGCCGCGTTGATACAGGTGGACGGGGGCACAAGGTCGGGCGGATGGAACCGGTCTCAGCGCAACCAACCACGAGATCAATCACGCCGGGATCAGGCCGGTGACTGCCATCACCCTTCGCGGTGTCCACTTGATCCGTCGTGACTGGTGATCAACGATGACGGCGCGGGCCGGACCGGCCCACTGACGAGGGAGAAGACAGGCGATGGTTGACCCGGGTGGCAGCGATTTCACCGATGAAGACCGGCGGGAGTTCCGCGACATGGGCAGGGAGGAATACCTCATCAGGCTGATCGAATGCGGGTGGAGCGATTACCCCAACCCGTTCGGCGACGGGACCACCTTCATCACCCACGCTCCCGACGGCAATCACGAACGGCGGACCGCTGAGTTTCCCAACGGCGGGCCAGGCTGCCGTGAGGGCCGCTTGGTGTGGTGCGCGAGGACACGCCGAGACGAGCGCGCGGACCAGGCCGACGACTCCTACCTGATCAGCCACCTGCCGGACTGACCGGACACCCGCCCGGGGCGGCACCGGCCCGCGCGATCACCCCGTGACCGGCTCCTGAAAGCGCACCGTGAGCCGGTCACGATCGGTCGACGTCACGCGCGGTGCCTCCTCGGGCGGGTCCGTGTCGGGCACGGGCTTGGGGCCGAACTCGGCCGCCTGGTCCCCGCCGACGACCCGGGCGTAGGCGTCGCGGTCCTCGGCCTCCATGTCAAGGATCTCCGTGTCGGAATAGCCCAGGGCGCGACGAGAAGCCCTACGCGGCAACAGTTTGTCCGCCCCGTACAACTTGGTGACGGCGTCGGCCTGCGCGGCGAACGTCGGCGTCGCGGCGTCCATCCACATGGCCTCCATCCGCAGCGCCTCCGCTGGGATGCGGCCGTCGCGCACGAGCAGGACCAGGCGCATGACCTGCTCCCACCCGTCCCCGAAGGAACGCTGTCGGCGTTCGGCGCGCTTGATGTGCCGCCCCTCCGACGACCGGATACCGTCCGCACTGGCCGGGTTTTCCGTTGCGTAGCCCAGGAAGTGCGGCGGCAGACCGGACAAGGACGCGGTGAGCCGGGCCAGGGCGTTGAGCGTGTTGTGGAAGTTGCTCAGGTCCGCTTCCGGGAACTGCCCGACGCTGACGCCGTCGTCCTTCGGTGACTTGGGTGAGGCCCACAACACCCCGGCCACGGCCTGCCACGGGGTGAGCGGATTGCCTTGCTGGTCAAAGAAATCGTCCTGATCGAACCCCAACGCGTAACGGCGGGCATCGCGTGGAACTCCCCGCTGACCATCATGTCGGTGGCGATCTTGCACGCGGCATCCGAGAGCGGGATGACGCTCGACAGCTCCGAGCGACCCAGGGTGACCGGCTTCGAGCGGCGGCGACGGGTGCGCGGCCGGTTGACCAGCGGCACGACCGGGACCACGCCCATGCCGTGCGTATCGCGGTCGGTCTCGGTCCAGGCAGCGCCGCCGTCCTGTGAGGTGAACCAGATCGTCTCGTTGGGCAGGTACAACGTCGCGTGCGTCGCGACCTGACTCGACGTTCCCAGGGCTGCTTCGTCGTCGTACCAGCGCTTCACCGCTGCCCGCACGCGGCGTGTGCGCGGGTCGAGTTCGGCGTGGACCTCCAGGGGCGACTCGACCGTCACCAACGGCGTGGTCTCGTCGTCTTCGTTGGTGGTCGCGAGAACTGGTTCAGGTCAACACCTACCTGACCACTGCCGACGCGGCCGGATTCGATCTGCACTGGGATGACCACGACGTGCTGATCGTGCAACTCGGCGGCGAGAAGTCATGGGAAGTACGCGGAGCATCCCGGGCGGTCCCGATGTACCGAGATGCCGAGGCAAACTCCGTGCCCAGCGAGGAAGTCGTCTGGTTCGTCATCGGCACCAGCAGCCAGATGTACGCACTCAGCGGCTGATCCCCGAGGCACCAGCGCGCCACTGACGCGTGCGCCACGCCGGGCTCGGTGTGGCGCACGCGTGTTCGCGGCGGACCGCCAGGGAATCCGCCAGACGTTCTCGAACGCGAGAGTTCATCAATCCGGCTAGCTTTGGCCACAGGCTATGAATCGACGGCGACTGTGTCGTCGACCGAGGGGCACTGGAACGCGGATGACACCGATGATGAAAGCCGGTCCGGACGGAGGACTCGCCGGTCGGGCGATTCTGGTCACCGGGGCCACCGGATACGGTGTGGGTGCGGGCGTGTGCGACGCGGTGCACGCCGCGGGTGGGCGTTTGATCCTCAATGGACTGACCAGGGAGTCGCTCGGCCCTGCGCTCGACCGCTACCCGGGATCCGTCGGGGTCGTCGCCGACGTGAGCGTTCCCGACGACGCGCGCAGGCTCGTCGCCGAGGCGACCGACCTGTGCGGACCGGTCACCGGCCTGGTCAACAACGCGGGCATCGGGCTGAGTCTGCCCTTCTACGAGGCGACCCCCGAGGACTTCGATCGGGTCTACGGCGTCGATGTCCGCGGGGTGTGGCTGGTGACGAGCGCGTTCACGAACGCGTTGCTGGGCTCCGGTCTGGCCGGGTCGATCGTGCACGTGTCCTCTGTGCACGCCTACGGCACGATGCCGCGCTACGCGATCTACGCCTCGGCCAAGGCGGCGGTGGACGGGATGACCCGGGGCATGGCCGTGGAGCTGGGGGAGCACGGGATCCGCTGCAACGCGATCGCGCCGGGCTACGTCCACGCCGAGCAGAACATCGAGCTGCTCAGCACGCTCACCGCCGACCCCGAGGGCTGGGTGCGCGACCACACCGAACTGGAACAGGTCCTGCCCCGGCTGATCGAGCCGGTCGACTGCGGGTGGGCGGTGGTGTTCCTGCTGTCGGAACTGAGCCGGTGCGTCACCGGCCAGACCCTGGTCGTCGATTCGGGCCTGACCACCAGCCTCTACACCAAGCAGCGCACCAAGGAGATGTCATGACGGTGTCCACTTCGGACGCGGAGCGGATGTCGCTCATCCGGGAACGGCTCTACACCCCTGTGATCGGTGACGTGCTCGACGCACTCGGCCACTATCACCGCTTCCTTCCGGCGGGCGTGCAGCCCGCGCTGCCCGACATGGTGGTCGTGGGGCGGGCGATGCCGGTGCTCATGGCCGACGTGCACGGCCGGGCGATCTTGCATTTCTGTCCTGTGTGGACCGTGTACGCGGAAGTGGAGCAAACATCGGCAGCGATGCGTTCCGCAACTTCACCGCGATCGGCCACACCACCGACCTGGCCACCCGCCTGCAGTCCGCCGCGCCGCCGGCGGCGTGCTGATCAGCGCAACCGCCTACGCGCGAATCGCCGACGCGGCGGTCGTTCGCCCGCTCGGCGAGCTGTCGGTCGAGGGCAAGGCCGACCCGGTCGCCGCCTACCTCCTCACCAAGCTGACGACTGAGGCTGCCGCCCAGGCAGGCGTATCGACGCTGTGATCATCTACTCGAGCACCCGTCCTCGCGGGCCGAACAGGAGGCCGTCGCAACCCGACCGTTCGTATGCTTCAACCACACCTGACGTGGCCCAGATCGTCTTGGGCAGCTCCGGAATGGTGAACAGCGAGGGATCAACGAGGCGGTCTGCGCGCCAGGCGGGCTCGTTGAGCAGTTTGACGCCGCCGTCGACCGATGGCTCGTATTCGCTGAGCGCGAGATCGAGCGCATCGACGACATGCCGCACCACCATGATCCAGAAGGGTCGGTCGTTGACTCGGATCGGCCGGAACTCGACCGGCCCGCCTGCCACCCGCTCCAAAACCTGCCGAAGCCGATCCGAGACCGAGTACCGCCCTAAGAACCAGGCCGTGTCAAAACTACGATCAGCCTTCACCACGACGTTGAAGTCGTCTGCGCCGCCAGGGCCGCCCTCCACATACGCATCGAGCGCAAGCCCATCGACACCGCGGTTCCGCGGATGCGAAAGGAATACCTGGGGGTACCCGTCGCGACCGTCCGGGTATATCTGGTAGACGCCCACTGGTTTCATCGTTCCTACATTCACCCGCTCAAGTGTGGCGGCGGCGGGGGGAGCCCGCGCGGGGTTCGTGTGGGGCGCGGAGTAGGTGGATCTCGACTTAGGGTGCGACGTGGCGGGCGGTGCGGCCGGCCCCGCGAGCTCCGTCCCGACGTGTGCAGGCACAGCCGATGCACGGGGAAGGTGGTGGTCATTGCTGACGCCTCCAGATCCAGGTCCAGACACCCCGGTAGATGGGGCGTGGGAACGCCGTCGACCTGCCAGTTCCCCTTGCCGTCTGCCTCGATCGCCGTGACGAGGGTAGAGCCGCCGCTACGGCCGGTGATTCGCGCGGACCTGGTCAGCCATTACTCGTCCAGGTGGATCACGTAGTTCACGATCCAGGACTTGCCGTCCTCGGTAGCCGTGGTGGCGCCCTCGATCCAGTCGACCGTGGTCATCGTCGGCGAAGAACGCGACTTCGAACCCCTCGCACGAGTTCGCGGCGGGTGGATGCCGATCAGGTTTCTTGATTTACCGCGGCGAGGGCTGTCTCTGCCTTTACGCGGAGGAAGACGTTGCCGATTCCCGCGGCGGCGGCCAGGGCTACCTCTGCGTGCGCGCGGGCCGTGACACGGTCGCCGAGGGCGAGGTGGGCGCAGGCGAGCACGCGGTTCGCCGCGCTCGACAGGGATGGGCGGGCGCCGTCGCGGATCAGGTTGGTCGCGTCGGTGGCCACGGTCAGCGCGGATTTCGGGTCGCCGAGGAGCAGGTGGCACTCCGCCTGCACGACCAGGGCCTCCGCGGTGTGCAGCGGGTCGTCGATCCGCGCGCCGATCTCGAGAGCCTCGGCGAAGATCGCCCACGGGTCGCCGCCGAGACGGGCGGTCGCGTTCGCGACCCGGATCAGGCCCGACATCCCCCACATCCACTCGCCGACGCGGTTGGCGATCTCAACCACGCGCTCGCCGCTGGCCAGCGCCTCGGCGTGTCTGCCCTGCTCGCAGTACAGGTCGCTGAGGATCCACTCGGCGAAGATCTCCTCGCGCGCGTTGCCGCCGTCCGCGGCGGCGAGCAATCCGGCGCGGGCCAGGTCAATGGCCTGCTCCGGTTCGCCGAGACTGTGCCGCAGGGCGGCGAGCCGGTTGAGGGCGATCGCCTCATGGAAGCGGTCGCCGTCGGCTCGGGTGAGCGTCAACGCCCTGGTCAGCGGCTCCTCCGCGAGCGCGTAGCGGTCCGACACCCAGCACCCGGTGGCCAGGTTGATCAGTGAGATCGTCTCCGCGGCCGCGTCGCCCGCCAGCCGCGCCTGCTCGACGGCCACGGCGTGCGTGGCGAGGTGGGCGTCGATGTGCCCGCCGATCATCAGATAGGAGGCCATGTTGCGGGTGATCGCCCAGGCGTGCGGGCCGCGCCCGAGCGTGGCGGCGGTCAGCACCGTCCCGACGAGATTGGCCCGCTCGGCGCAGAACCAGTTGATGGCCGAGGTGTGCCCGTCGAAGGTCGGGTGGTCGGCGGGCGGGTTGCCCAGCGGCGTCGAACCGCGCTCGCGGCTGGGCATGAGCACCAGGTTGGCCAGGTCTGAGGTGAACAGGTAGTAGTCGAACAGCCGCCCGGACGCCTGGTCCAGT
Source organism: Actinokineospora sp. (assembly GCA_035540215.1). GTDB lineage: Bacteria > Actinomycetota > Actinomycetes > Mycobacteriales > Pseudonocardiaceae > Actinokineospora. The sequence goes on from DATLIA010000386.1 coordinate 27,263, forward strand.
GCCGCGGACAACTCCTCGGCCTCGGCGATCCCGGCGGCGTACTCGCGCAGCAGGTCGTGCCAGACATACCGCTCCGGGGTGTGTTGGCCGAGCAGGTGAACGTCGAGCAGGCTCTCCAGCAGCAGTTCTGTCTTCTCCACCGGCAGGTCGACCAGCGCGGCGGCCGCGTAGGCGTCGATGTCCGGGCCGACATGGGTGCCCAGCAGCCGGAACATCCGCCGCTGGTCGGTGTCGAGCTGCCGGTAGGACAGGGCGAACGCGGCGGCGACGCCCCGATCCTCAACGGCGAGTTCGGCGAGCCGGTCACGTTCGCCGTGCAGCCTGCGGACGAGGTGCTCGACTGTCCATGATGGACGATGCAGCAGTCGGGCCGACGCGATCCGGATCGCCAGTGGCAGGTGCCCGCACAGCGCGACCAGCTCGGCCACGGCCGCGGGTTCGGCGGCCGCACGGTCCACCACGCGGCGGACCAGCGCGCCCGCGTCGTCGGCTGGCAGTGGTTCCAGCGACAGCGGGGTCGCGCCCGCCAGTCCGGTGAGCCTGCGCCTGCTGGTGATCAGGACCAGGCAGCCCGCGGTGCCGGGCAGCAGCGGGCGGACGTGCTCGGCGCTCGCCGCGTTGTCCAGTACGACGACCATCCGCCTGCCCGACAGGCGCGAGCGCCACAGCGCCGCCCGGTCCTCCAGCCGCGCGGGCACCGCGTCGGCGGGTACACCGATCGTGTGCAGCAGCCGCTCCAGCGCGGCGCCTGGCTCGACCGGGCTGCGCGGTCCCGTGTGCGCGTGCAGGTCAATGAACAGCTGTCCGTCGGGGAACTCGGGGGCCAGCCGGTGCGCGACGTGCAGCGCGAGGGCGGACTTGCCGACTCCGGCCATGCCGTCGATGGTCGAGATGGTCGCGGTGCCGCCGTCGAGCCTGCCGAGCAACTCGGCGATCTCGCTGTCGCGGCCGGTGAAGTCGGCGACCGCGTAGGGCAGCGTGTTGGGAGCGTCGGATTCGTCCGGCGCGGCTCGCATGAGCGCCGGATCGTCGCGGAGGATCTGTGCGTGCCTGTCCCGCAGCGATGGGCTGGGGTCGAGACCGAAGTCGGTCGCCAGGGCCTCCCGGAAGGCGGTGTAGACGGCCAGCGCTTCAGTCCGTTGGCCGTCGCGGTGCAGGGCCAGCATCAGATGCGCGGTGAACCTCTCCCGCTCGGGAGCCTCGGCGACCAACGCGCGCAACTCGGGGATCCGCTCACGATGCCTGCCCAGCCGCAGGTCGGCCTCGGCGCGCAGGTCCATGGCGTCGAACCGGGCCTCCACCAGGCCCCCGCCCAGCCGATCGGTCAGGTCCGGGCCGAGGTCGCCGAGCACGGGCCCACGCCACAGGCGCAGCGCCGAGCCGAGCAGATCGGAGCGGACCACCGGGTCCGAGCTGGCGCGCGCGGCGGCGAGAAGTCCGCGGAACCGGTGTGCGTCCACCCGGTCGGGGTCCACCACCAGCGCGTATCCAGGTCCCTGTCGCTCGATGACGGCCAACTCGGCGGGCACGGCGGTGCGCAGTCTGCTGACGTGGGTCCGCAGCGCGGCGGTGCTGCCCGTCGGCGGGTCGGCGTCCCAGAGCAGGTCGGCGAGCCGGTCGGTGGACACCGCCTTGCCAGGGTCGAGCGCGAGCACCGCCAGCAGAGCGCGCTCACGCCGCCGGGGGATGTGCACCTTCCGCGCCCCGACGTGCACTTCGAACGGCCCGAGCAGTCGAAACTCCACAGCCGCAGACGTTAGTGGCAACGGGCCGGGTCGCGTGGCAACAAAGTGTCAATCGGGCTCATCCATGCTCCTGCCGACCATCACTGGGGAAGCGGAGAGCGACATGATCGAGGGCGATCGGAGCACTGGCCGGAGACACCCGGCGCGGCGCAGGCAAGGAATGGCCGGACGGTTGGCCGCGGTGCTGCTCGCCGTGGTCGTGCCCGCCGTGGCACTGCCGGTGCCGCCCGCGGTGGCCGCGGGGGAGGAGCTCGCCCCGTTCCAGGCCGCGCGCGAGCGGTCGGTGCCGGTGCGGACCGTTGGCAGCAGGCACTCCTGGCCGACGACGGTTTCGGTCCGCTCGGCCAAGGCCGCCGACCTGCGCGCGGACTGGCCCGCGGGCTCCGCCGAGGTCGACCCGGAACCCGCCGGTCGCGCCCCCAAGCAGGTCGGTGCGCTGCCGGTGAAGGTCGCGGGCTCCGGAAAGGTCCGCGTCGACGTGCTGGACCGGGCCGCGAGCGACCGGGCCGCGGTGCGCGGTGTCCTGGTCAAGATCAGCGGCCAGGGCGGCCCGCTCGATCTGGAGATCGACACCGCGCCGTTCCGCGACGCGTTCGGCGGGGACTGGGCGAACCGGCTGCGGGTCGTCGCGCTGCCCGACTGTGCGCTGAGCACCCCGGAGAAGACCGAGTGCCGCGGCACGCCGCTGCCGAGTCGCACCTCGGGCGGCAAGGTCAGTGCCCAGGTCGACACCGCGATGGCCACGACTTTCGGGCTCGCCGCCGCTGGCGACGGCCCGACCGGGAACTTCGGCGCGTCGAGCCTGGCCCCGTCCGCGTCGTGGAGTTCGGGAAGCTCCTCTGGCGACTTCTCGTGGTCCTACCCGTTCTCGATGCCCGCGGTGGCCGCCGACCTGGCGCCCACGGTGGCCCTGAACTACTCCTCGCAGAGCGTCGACGGCCGCACCGCGACCACCAACAACCAGCCCTCCGCCATCGGTGAGGGTTTCGACTACCAGCCAGGGCACATCGAGCGCCGGTACAAGCCGTGCGGCGACGACCTCGGTGGCAACAACGGCCAGACCAAGACCGGCGACCTCTGCTGGGCCTCCGACAACGCGACCATGACCCTTGGTGGCCGCGGCGGCGAACTCGTCCCGACCGACGCGACCGGCACGCACTGGCGGCTGCGCAACGACGACGGCACCCGGGTCGAGCGGACCACCGGCTCCGGCAACGGCGACGACGACGGCGAGACCTGGGTCGTCACCTCCCCCGAAGGCACGCGCTACCACTTCGGCTCGCGTCCGGCGAACCAGTCGATCTTCACCGTCCCGGTGTTCGGCAACAACGCGGGCGAGCCGTGCAACAAGCCCGCCTTCGCCGACTCCTCGTGTGTCCAGGCGTATCGCTGGAACCTGGACTATGTGGTTGATCCGCATGACAACGCGATGTCCTACCACTACGCGCAGGAGACCAACCACTACGCGCGCAACCAGAACACCGCGGCGGGCACCCAGTATGTCCGTGGCGGCCAGCTCGCCCGTATCGACTACGGCCTGCGCCACGGCGTCGCCGCTACCGCGCCCGCCCGGGTCGTGTTCGAGACGGTCGACCGCTGCCTGCCTGGCACCACCTGCGGACCCACCGCGCCCGCGAACGCGCCGGACACACCGTGGGACCAGCACTGCGCCGCGGGCGCGTGCCCGCTGACCGCGCCGAGCTTCTGGACCCAGAAGCGACTGTCCAAAGTGGTCACCGAGACGTGGAACGGCACGGCGTACGAGCCGGTCGACTCCTGGTCGCTGCGCCAGTCCTACCCGAGCAACGGCGACGGCACCCGCGCCGGGCTCTGGCTCGACGGCATCACCCGCACCGGGCACGTCGGCGGCACGCAGAGCCTGCCCGAGGTCGTCTTCGACGGCGTCCAGCTCGCCAACCGGGTCGACGAGGCCAACGGTCCGCTGATGAACTGGTGGCGGATCCGTTCGATCCGCTCGGAGTTCGGCGGCACCCTCACGGTGACGTACGCCGACAAGGAGTGCTCGACGGCGAACCTGCCCACCTCCCCCGACGCCAACACCAAGCGGTGCCAGCCGTCACTGCGGCCCGAAGGCGCTGGGCAGAAGCTGGAGTACTTCCACAAGTACGTCGTGACCAAGGTCGTGCAGAACGCCAATATCACCGGCGACCTGTCCACCCCGGTGGAGACCGAGTACCAGTACCTGGGCACCCCGGCCTGGCGCTACGACGAGGAGGACGGGCTCGTCCCGGCCGAGCGCAAGACCTGGTCGCAGTGGCGCGGGTACGAGAAGGTCCGGGTCAAGCAAGGCAGCACGACCGAGGGCAACCAGACCTACGCGCAGACGCAGTACTTCCGCGGCATGGACGGCGACAAGCTGGCCGCGGGCGGACGCAAGACGGTGACGGTCACCGACTCGGAGAGCGTGGCGGTCGCCGACCAGAACCGGCTCGCGGGCATGGTCCGCGAGAGCGTCACCTACGACGGGGTCAAGGCCACCCCGGTCACGGTGTCGGGTTCCATCACCGACTACTGGGTCTCCGACCCGACCGCGACCGTGGTCCGGCCCTGGGCCACCATCGAAGCCCGGCACAGCGGCGCGTCGCGTGTGCGCGGCCGCACCCTGCTCTCCTCCGGGCAGTGGCGGCGCACCGAGACCGCGACCACTTTCGGCGAGTACGGCATCGCGTCCCGGGTCGACGAGCTGGGCGATGTGTCCACACCGGACGACGACCGCTGCACCCGCTACACCCACACCCGCAACCTCGACAAGTGGCTGCTGGCCTTCCCCAGCCGGGTCGAGACGGTGTCGGTTTCGTGCGCGGCGACCCCGGCCCGGCCCGCGGATGTCCTGTCGGACAACCGGATGTACTACGACGACGCCACGGACCCGACGACGCCGCCGCTGCGCGGCAAGGTGACCCGGACCGAGGAGATGTCCGGCTGGGCGGGTGCTGCGCCGACCTATGTCACCATGTCGACCACCTCGTTCGACCCGTTCGGCAGGCCCGCCGTCGCCGTCGACCAGGGCGGCGCGGCGACCACGATGGGATATGTGGCCAACGCCGCCGGGCTGGTCACGAAGGTGACCGCCACCAACGCGCTCGGCCACGTCACGACCACTGAACTGGACCGCCGCGGCGAGGTGAGCGCCCAGAGCGACGCGAATGGCAAGCGCACGGAGCTGGAGTCCGACCCACTGGGCCGCACCCGCAAGGTTTGGGCGCCGGGCAGGCGCAAGGGGATCGACAGCCCGAACGCCGAGTTCGGCTACGAGCTGCGTGTCGGCAAGGCGAACGTGGTCACCACCAAGCGACTGCAGCACGACGGCGGCTACGCGGAGACCATCGAGCTGTTCGACGGCCTGACCCGGCTGCGCCAGACCCAGCTCGGCTCACCCGCGGGCGGCCGCACCATCGCCGACATCATCTACAACTCGCAGGGCAAGGTGGTCAAGCGCAGCAACGGCTACTGGAACTCGTCGCCCGCGGGCACCGAGCTGACCATCGCCGACGACGCCGTCGTCCCCGCGCAGACCCGGACGACCTACAACGGCGAAGGCCAGGTCACCGCCGAGGCGTTCCACAAGCTCGGCGTCAAGCAGTGGGAGACACTCACCGTCGACGGCGGCGACCGGATCACCGTCGACCCGCCTGAGGGCGGCACCGCGACCATGACGGTCAACGACGCCCGCGGGAACACCGTCGAGCTGCACCAGTTCCACGGGGGCGCGCCGACCGGCGCCGCCGACGTGACCAGGTACGGCTACGACAAAGCAGGGCGACTGACCTCGGTCACCGATCCGTCGGGCAACGTCTGGGGTTACCACTTCGACGTGCGTGGCCGTCAGTACCGCACTGAGGACCCCGACCGTGGGGTCACAACCAGCACTTACAACGACCGCAACGAGCTGGTGTCCACTGAGGACGAAGAAGGGCGCAAGCTCTTCCACTCCTATGACGTCTTGGGTCGGCACACCGAGGTGCGGCAGGACTCGGCTACCGGTCCGCTGCGGACCAGTTGGACCTACGACTCGGTGGCCAAGGGACAGCTCACCTCGTCGACCAGGCACGTCGGCACCGCCCAGTACACCTCGACGGTGACGGGGTACAGCGACCTCTACCGGCCGACCGGCGCCAAGGTGAGCATCCCGTCGACCGAGGGTGCCCTGGCGGGTGAGTACGCGGTGTCGAGCACCTACGCCCTCAACGGCTTGGTGAGCTCGACCACGCTGCCCGCCGCGGGCGGCTTGCCTTCCGAACGGCTGGAGACAGGCTTCGACGCCTTGAGTCAGCCGACCAGTCTGGTGGCCAAAGACGCCGCGGGCGCCGTGTCCTACACGTATGTGCGCGAAACCAAGTACACCGAGTTCGGTGAGATCAGCCAGCTCTCTCTTGGTGTGCAGGGGAAGTCTGTCTGGCTGACCAAGTCCTACGAGGAGGGAACGCGCAGGCTGGCCCGCCTGGTCACCGACCGAGAGACATCGGGCAAGACCCAGGGCGACATGAGTTTCGCCTACGACCACGCGGGCAACGTCAAGCGGATCGCCGACCAGCCGAGCAGCTTCACCGGTGTCCCATCGGACTACCAGTGCTTCCGCACGGACCACCTCCGGCGCACCACCGACGCCTGGACGCCCGCCGACGGCGACTGCGCGCCCGCTCCGACCGCGGCGAAGCTCGGCGGGCCCGCAAAGTACTGGAGCGCGTTCGGCTTCGACAAGACCGGGAACCGAACCGCGGAGACCACCTTCACCGCCGCGGGGAAGACGACCAAGGAATACAAGTACCCGGCCACGGGCCAGACGCACACGCTCACCTCGGTGAATGTGACGAACCCGAACGGCACCACCCGGACCGACTCGTTCGCCTATGACAAGACCGGCAACACCACGGCGCGCCCCGGCCAGACCCTGGAGTGGGACCCGGAAGGCAAACTGGCCCAGGTAAAGGTGGGCACGCAGACCACATCATTCCTCTACGACGCCGACGGCACCCGCCTGCTGCGTCGCGACCCGACCGGCACCACGCTCTATGTGGCGGGCATGGAGCTGCGGCTGGCCGGGAGCACGGTCACCGGCAAGCGCTTCTATGGCCACGCGGGCGAAGCGGTGGCCATGCGGACCGGCTCGACCGTGCACTGGCTCTCGGGCGACCAGCACGGCACCGTGTCGCTGGCGATCAAGGCCGACGACCTCTCGGTGACCAGGCGGCGCTTCCAGCCCTTCGGTGAGGAACGCGGGCCGGTCGTGAGCTGGCCGAGCGACCACGGGTTCCTCGACGCGCCAAAGGATCAGTCCACCGGCCTGACCCACATCGGGGCCCGGGACTACGACACGGTCAACGGCCGGTTCGTCTCCGCCGACCCGATCGTCGACAACGGCGACCCGCAGCAGATGAACGGGTACGCCTACTCGAACAACAACCCGACCACCTTCACCGACCCCACCGGCCTGCGGGCCACCTGCGACAACGGCGATGGCGTCAGCGACAAGGGCTGCGGCGTCCCGGTACTCACCCCGGCGCAGCAAGCCGAGAACAACCAGACGGTGACGCTCAACCGGGCTCAGTCCGATCTTCAGAAGAAGAAGGACGAGCTCGCCAAGGCCCAGGCGACATCGAAGAAGAACGCGCTGATCGAGGCGCTGAAGAAGGTCGACCTGCTCGAACTGCTGCTGGACCTGACCGGTGTCTCGGACTTCCGGGACTGTTTCAGCAAGGGTGACGTCGGGGCGTGCATCGGGGTGATCACCAACTTCATCCCGGTCGCCAAGCTAGGCAGGCTCGTGATGAAGCTCGGCACCGTGCTGACCAAGGCGTTCAAGGTCTTCCGCGGTGTGCAGAAGGCGATCGAGCACGCGGGCAAGGCGATCGGCAGGCTCGCCGACGATGTTCTCGCGGCGGAGGGCCATGTCAGTGCCCTGTCGATCCGGAGCAAGAGATCCACTCCCGCGGTGTTCGATCCCAAGGGCGGCACAGACGACTACGTCGGCAAGCACCGCGGCAAGGGTGGGGCGCACGCCGCGAACGGCGAGATGCCCAAGCACATCCGCAGTGAGGCGACGCCGTCCAAGCACGGCAGGAACAGCCCGGTCACCGCGCACACCTGGAAGTACCACGAGGGAATCCAGATGGGCATCGACTTCGTCGATGGCTACAACAAGTCGCATCCGATCGTGAAGATCCTTCCCAAGGACTGGCAGCCCTACGGCGACGCGGTCGTCGGACTCGTCGACATGATCAACAAAAAGCGTTCGCGTAGCAAATAAGGGGAAGTTGTGAGAAATCAGAACAAACGTCCAAGATGGATAGTCGGGCTGCTGGTGACCGCGGGTCTGCTCGCCGCGTCCGTCGCCGCTCCGACCGCGCCCGTCGCCGAGGCGGCAGCCGGGACGTCCGGGTCGACGTGGATCGAGCGGCCCATGTGGGACTGGAACCTCTACGAGGACAAGAATCGCGACAAAAACTATTGGGGTGTCCAGGGCACGTCGGCCAAGGTCGGCTATGACCCCAACGGCAGCGGCCAGTGGCGCAGCGTGGCGCGCTTCGGGCTCGACGCCGCGATGGGGTCGACCGTGGTCAGCGTCAAGCTGCGGGTGAAGATCCAGTCCTACTACCCTGGCTGCGACAACACCGCGATGAACGTGCACGTGACCACCGTGCTCCCGCAGAACGCGACCTGGAACAACTCCGGCATCGCCCCTGGTTCGTGGCAGCAGAGCGCCTATGGGTGCACGAGCGCGGGGCAGGAGCACCTGTACTTCGAGTCGAACGACGCCCTGCGCTCGACCGTGCAGGCGGCGGCGTCCGGCAGCGGTCAGGTGACCTTCAGCATCACCTCGGCCACCACCGGCGCCTACAAGCTCCTGGTGCCGGGCGAGACAAGGCTCCTCATCGAGTACAACCACGCGCCGAACGCGCCCACCGACCTGAACCTGGCGCCCGCCAAGCCATGCGGGTTCGGTCCGGACCGCGCGTTCATCACGACGAACCAGCCGCAGTTCAGCACCCGGCTCTCGGACCCGAACTCCGGTGACTCCCTCGGTGCCCGCCTGGAGATCCGGCGCAAGAGCGACGGCGCCGTGGTCTACCAGGATCCGCCGGGGAACCCGACGCCGACCGTGCCCGCGACCGGCGGGAACCTGACGTTCGCGCCGGTTCCGGACGGAAAGCTCGCCGCCGGGGTGACCTACACCTATCACGCGGTGGCCTGGGACGGCCGCGCGTGGGGTCCGTGGACCAACGGCTGCGAGTTCGAGGTCGACCTCGGCCCCGCGGGCACCCCGCTGGTCAGCTCGCCGTGCGAGGCGCCCGCCTGTGACCCGGAATTCGGGATGCCGATGGGAACCCCGCGCGCGGTGACCGTCACCCCGGCGCCGGGTGACACTGACGTCGTGCGCTACATCTACGGAACCGGTACCAGCGCGGGCGCGCTGGGCGGCACGGTCGCGGCCGGTCCGGACGGGACCGCCACGATCCCGGTCACCCAGTGGACCAGCGACCCGACCTGGCTGTTCGTCAAGTCCGTCGACCAGGCGGGCAACATCAGTGTCGGGACCGCGTCGTTCGACATCATCGCCGCGTACAACACGAACCAGCCATCCCATGTGGACGGTGACGCCAACGGTGACGGCAAGGCCGACGTGTCGGCCGACTTCTCCGCCAGCGGCACGCAGACCTCGGTGAACACCTGGATCACCACCCCGTCCGGCAGCTACGCGCCGGTCGGCACGGAGGTCAACAACGGCTACCCGACGGGCGACGTCCGCACCGTGCGCGGCGACTTCGACGGTGACGGCCTGACCGACGCCGCCACGCTGCGCCAAGAGCCCAACGGTCGCATCACCGTGTGGACCTACCGGTTCGACGGCGCCAAGTACGTCGGATCGCCCACCGCGGCGCTGGACTCGGCCGCCAACCCCGGCTGGTACCTGAGCGGCCTCAAGGCGGTCGCCGCCGACTTCGACGGCGACGGCACGTCCGACCTCGGCTGGTTCTTCAACTACGGCACCTGCCAGACCAAGCTGTGGATCTTCTACGGCTCGGCGGGCAAGTTCACCGGTTCCTTCGGCACACCCGCGTGGGACAGCGGGGTCAACCAGTTCTGCTGGGACCGGATCAAGATCGTCGCAGGCGACTTCGACAACAACGGCCGCGAGGACGTGGGCGCGTTCTACAACTGGGCCAACGGCTGCGACTGGAGTGTCGACCACTTCCGGCAGGCGGGCGCCAGGGGCACGGCCACCAAGACGGCCACCGGCGTCATGGACGCGGGCTGCTCGGACTGGAACCGGCTCAAGCCGCTCGCCGGGGACTTCGACGGTGACGGCAAAGACGACCTCGGCCACCTCTACAACTACGACAACGGCCAGACCAAGCTCTGGACGCTGACCAGCAACGGCAACATGTCCGGCGCCACGTTCGGCGCGGAGACGCAGCGCTGGGACAGCGGGACCGGGATGTGGAACTGGAACACCCTTGAGGTGTCCACCGCCAACCTCGACAACGCCGGGCCGGACGAGGTCGCCGTGGTCGAGCGGGTCTCGTCGACGCTGACGAACCTGTGGTCACTGCACCGCGGCGCCGATGGCACCTCGTACAGCCGAAACCTGCGCTGGGACGGGCGGGTGCTCACGGGCACCGGCGTGGCCGGTTCGGGCGCGTCGCTCACCGGCGACCGCCGGGCCGAGCTGGTCAGGATCGAGTCCGACGGCAAGCTGTGGGGCTCGCCCAACGTCGACGGCATGCACGGGGCGTGGGGAACGGCCAGGGTCAGCGCGACCATGGCCACCGAGCCGATCCGCGGCCAGTTCGCCGACCTCGACGGTGACGGCAAGAAGGAGTACGTCTTCGTCAAGACCGACGGTGTGCTGCGCGGCTACCCGAACATCGACGGCGTCAACGACGTCTATGGCACCGGCCGCAAGGTCGGGGAGGGCTTCACCGACCCGGCGCGGCTGCGCTTCGCCGACCTCAACGGCGACCGCAAGGACGACCTGATCCGGCTCGACGCCGACGGCACGGTGCAGGCCTGGCCGAACGTCGACGGCCTGAACAACAGCTGGGGCACCCAGCGCAAGATCGCCGATGGCTTCACCGAGCCCGACCGGATCCGGTTCGCCGACCTCAACGGTGACGGCAAGGACGAGTTCATCGTGATCGAGGCGGCCGGGACGATCCGCGCGTGGCCCAACACCGACGGCATCAACTACGTGTGGGGCACGTCGAGGGTGATGGGTTCGGGGTTCCCCGAGCCCGCCAGGGGCCACTTCGGCGACATCGACGGCGACGGCAAGGCGGAGATCATCCGCGTCCAGGCCAACGGTGACCTGTTGACCTGGTGGAACGTCGATGCCATCAACGGCACGTGGGGCACGGCCAGGGTGATCAGCACCGGCTGGTCGGACCCGGCACGGCTGCGCGTGGCGTGATTCGGAGAACCCCTGGCGCCGGTGGTCTCATCGGCGCCAGGGGTCACCTATCCCGTCGCGGGGTCTCCGCCGATTCCGATGGTGTGCTGGTCGCTGAGCTCGGCCCACTCCCGGGTGCCGTGCTCGGCGAAGATCCGCAGGGCCTCCTGCCGCAGGCCGATGGCGGACTCCGGTCGCGCGGTGGCGGCGTGGGCCGCGGCCAGGTCGCGCATCGCCCTGGCGCGGAAGACCGGCAGATCGACCGAGTCCCAGACGGCGATCGCCTCCCACAGCAGGGTTTCGGCTTCGGCGGGTCGGCCCGCGGCGAGTTCCAGTTCGCCCATGGTGCGCAGGACGAGTCCTTCACCCAGGCGGTCGTGGTGGGAGCGGCACGTGGCCAGGGCATCGTGCAGCGGGCCCATCGTGGCGACGCCCAGCCGGATCTGGGTCTTGACCAGCGCCTGCGACGCGTAGGCGATCATCAGCTGGTCGCCGAGGCCGGTGAGCATGTCCAGTGCCTCCGCGCAGAGGGCGTGGGCCGCGGGGTAGTTGCCCATGGCGCGCTGGATCAGGCCGGAGGTGCGCAGCGCGAGGGCTTCGCCGCGGCGGCTGCCGAGTCGCCGGTACGCCGCGAGGGACTGCTCGACGGCGGAGACCGCGCGGATGTAGTCACCCAGTTCGAGGTCGACGGACGCGGCGAGCCTGCTGGAGTAACCGAGGCCCGCCGTGTCGTCGACGATCGTGAACGCCACGCAGGCGTCGGTCAGGACCTCCCGCGCGTTGAGGAGCCTGCCCTGTTCGCGGAACGCGCTGCCGATGCCCGCGAGGACGACCCCGCGGCCGCGGACGTCGCCCGACGCGGCGTAGTGGTCCATCGCCTGGTCGTAATACTCGATCGCGTCATCGAACTCGTCCTGGGCGTAGCGCAGCTGGCCGAGGCCGACCAGCGTCATGGCCGCCCCGACGTGGTCGTCCGCGCGCATCGCCGCGCCGACGGCGGCGGCGTGGGTGCGCCACCACTGGTCGAACCGGTTGCCGACGGCGAGCGACGAGCAGCACAGCGCGGCGGCGACCTCGCAGGCGGCCACGTGCAGGTCCATGGCCGACGCCCGCTCGACGGCCACGACGAGCGATGGCAGTTCCGTCTGGAACCACGCGTGGGCGTCAGCGGGGGCCATGGTCAGCGGATACGCGGTCGTGTAGGTCGCGCACGGCTCGATCTCCCCGGACGGCGTGCGGTCCGACAGGGTCTGGACCAGCCACAGCCACGCCCCCATGGCCCGGCTGACCGCGTCCGCCCGGTCCGAGTCGAGTTCCTCGACGCCTGCGCGCTCGGCGGCGTAGATCCGGTGCAGGTCGTGCAGGCGGTACCGGATCTCGCGGTCCGGCCCCGGCGTGGCGATGTCGACGACCCTGGCCTCGACCAGCCGCTCGACGATCTCCTCCGCGGCCTCCTCAGGCACGTCGAGCAGCGCGGCGGCCACCCACGCGGCGAAGTCAGGGACGCCGAGGAGACCGAGGAGGCGGAACGTCCGGCGGGCCACCGGGTCCAGCGCGTGGTAGCTCAGGCCGACGCTCGCGCGGACCGCCACATCGCCCATGTCGAGTTCATCGAGCCTGCGGTGCTCGTCGGCCAGCCTGCGCACCATCGACTCGAGCGGCCAATGGCCCCGTGACCGTGTCCGCGCGCCGGTGTTGCGCACGGCGAGGGGCAGCCCACCGCACAGCTCGACGAGTGCGCGGGCGGCCCGTGGCTCGGCGTCCACCCGGTCCGCGCCGATGATCCGCCCGAGCAGTTCGATGGCGACCTCGGGATCGAACGTGCCCAGCTCCAGGTAGGCGGCCCCGCGCAGGGCGGGCAGCAGGCGCCGCGAGGTGACCAGGACACCGCAGGTCGACGTCCCGGGCAGCAGCGGGTGCACCTGGTGCTCGCCCGCCGCGTCGTCCAACACGATGAGCATGCGCTTGGCCGACAGCGCGCTGCGGAGCAGATCCTCGCGTTCGCTCGGCAACTCCGGGGTCGGCAGGCCCATCGCACGCAGGAACCGGGCCATGACCTCGCTCGGCGCTGCGGGTGTGTCCGTCGCGCCACGCAGATCGACGTAGAGGTGCCCGTCCGGGTAGGCGTCCGCCACGGCGTGCGCGACGTGGATGGCCAGCGTGGACTTCCCGACGCCGCCCTGCCCGGAGATCACCCACACCGGGGGACCGGACTGGGGACCGGTCAGCGCCGCGGTCAGCCTGGCCACCTCGCCGCCGCGGGCGGTGAAGTCGGCGGTGTCCGGCGGCAGCTGCGCGGGCGTCGACCTGGGGCTGACGGTGAGCAGGCCGGGATCCTCGGCCAGCAGCCGGTTCGCCAACTCGACGAACTCGGGGCTCGGATCGAGTCCGTGCTCATCGGCGAGCGTCTCGCGGAACTCGCGGGCGACGGCAAGCGCCTCGGGCAGGCGACCACACCGGTGCAGGGCGAGCATGCGCAGGCACACCACCCGCTCCCGCAGCGGGTGCGCGGCCATCAGCGTGGTGAGCTCGGCGACGACCTCGGCGTGTCGTCCGAGCGTCAGATCGGCGTGGATTCGCAGTTCGGTCGCGCCGAGGACCTCTTCGTCGAACCCCGGTCGGACCCAGTCGGCGATGGCGTTCCCGCCGACGTCGCTCAGCAGCGGGCCACGGACGAGCGCGAGAGCGTCGCCGATCATGGTCTGCTGCTCGACCGGGTCCACCGCCCGCCGCGCCCGGTCGACCTGGATCCGGAACCGGTGCAGATCGACCCGTTCCGGGTCGCCTTCCAGGGTGTACGCGTCACCCAGGGTGATCAACTTGAAGCCGTGCCGCTCCGCGTCGGCGGCGGCCAGCACCCGGCGCAGCCGCGACACCGCGACCTGGATCGCGCGCCGCGGATTGTCTGGTGCGCGGTCCTCCCACAAGAGCTCGACCAGGCGAGCGACCCGTACTGGCCTGCCCAGATCGACCAGCAGCAGCCCCAGCAGCCCCCGTTCGACACGTCTGCGCCCGATGTCGACGGACACGCCGTCGGTGGAGCACTCGACCGTCCCCAATACGCGGAACTCCACCGGCCTCCCTTCCATGTCGACAGGCAAGTATCACGTTCGGTGCCTGGCTTCGGGAAACCGGTTGCCGTTGCCCCAGGTCAGGGCTGCGTGGTCCCACTGACGGCGTTGTGCGGGTCAAGGCCCGTGCTCACTTGAAGCGGGTGAAGTCCCGCTCCGCGAGCCCGCCGAGTTTGTCCCTGGCGTGCTGCAGGTGGTTGCGGACCGTGCCTTGGCCGATGCCCAGGCGCGCGGCTATGTCTCGGCCGGTGAGTCCCTCCGCGGCCAGCTCGGCGACCTCTCGCTCCCCGCCGCGTGGGGCCCGCGTTGACGGCGTGCCGTTGGCTCTCCGGGATCGTCGGCGTCCCGGGCGCGCGCCGGATTCGCCGATCACGGAGCAGGGTGGCCAGGCTGCGGTCAACGTCACTTTCAGCGAGGCCGCGGACACCCGTTGTCTTCCGTGTCCTCACTGCCGCCATAGAGTTCGCCCCGCATCATTTTGCATTTGGGTGTGCCCGCGGCGCCCGTGACGTCATTGACATTGTCGATGGTGAGCACGGAGAGATTCCGGTTGTTGGCGATCCGGGAACCGTGGAAGTCGATCGCCCCCGTCGCCCCGACGAAGGTCATCTCACGGAACATCGGCGCGATCGCGGCCCGGTGCGGCAGGGTCCCGGCGGCGGGCCATGACTGGCGCACGGCGTCGACGAACAGGCCGGACGCGTCGTAGAGGCCGCCGACCCGCTCGCCAGGCCATGGCATGACGGGCCGGTCTTCTTCGCGGAGCACGGCGGCCTCCGGATCGGCGCGCAGTTCGCGGTAGCCAGAGCAGAAGGCGTCCAGCGCCGGTGCCCCGCCGCGCAGTGTCCCCGATCTGCCTTCGGCACAGCCACTTCCCGCGAGCACGACGAGCCCGCCCATCCCGACGTAGGCGATGGACAAGCCGTTGAAGTCGTTCTGCCTGCGGCCGGGTGCGTGGGCGACGAACCGGGACGTCGCGTCGTCCCCGACGATGCGCGGCAGCTTGGACGAATCAGCGCAGTTGCGTCGAATGAAGCTCAGGAACTCGCCGAACTGGTCTTCCCGGCCCGCGTAGAACACCATCTCCTGGTGCCGGTCGGTCTTGTCGGCACAAAGCGACTTCAGTTCGGTCGGCGACTTCTCCCACTGCTCACTCGACACACCGACGTTGTTGGTGCCGAGCCGTTTCTGGATGACGTCGACCAGTGAGCTGACATAGGTGTTCGGCCCGTTGACGGGCGGGTGGTAGATCGTCACCGCGGTCGCGTCGATCCGGTCGGCGTATTCGCTGATCAGTTCGGCCTGCTTGTTGTTGTCCGGCACCAGCTGGAAGTAGAGCGGCGACAGTTTGTCCAGCCCCACCTTGGTCAGCGTCGTGCCGACGGCCGGAATGCCGTGCAGGCCGAGTTCCTCGATCGCCTTCTCGGTCTGGGCGACGCTGCGGTCCAGGCCGACCACACCCAGGATGCTCGGGTCGGACTCGATCAGCGGGACGAGCATGTCGCGGGCCACCATCTCGGCGGCTTCCATCCCGGTGCCGCCGTTCGCGACGATGACCCGGAGCAGCGGGTCCGAGTCGGAGGTGTCCTCGGCGTGCTGGCCGCGCTGGCGGATCACCAGCCCCTCCAGTTCCTCGGCCACGGCGTGCTCGGTGGCAGGCGCGCTGTCGCTCGCGGTCAGGCCCGCGAAGTAGACCAGGCTGAAGTACGGCCGATTCGGTGAGTCGCGGTGGAGCCGCTCGGCGTCCTCGTTCTCCAGGAAGACAAGTTCCTGCGCCTTTTGCAGTCGCTCGTTCGTGCCGAACACCTGGCTCGCGCTGTCGCTGTAGCCGACACACTGGTCGGGCTTGCCCGGGTTCCGGACCAGTGTCGTGGCGACACCGTCCGCGACCGCGCCGAAGAAGGCGCACTTGGCGTTCCAGTGGTCCCGCACCGACACCGCGGGCATCACCAGCGCGGCCAGCAGCGCGCCCGCGACGATCATCTCGCCCGCACCCCGGCGGGCGAGCCGAGGTTCCTCCCGCGGCTGCTCGCGTGCCTCCGACTCCCAGGCGTGCCGGTCGGCGGAGTCCAACTCGACCTCGGGCGGCACGGTCGCGGGCAGGGTCACGAAGAGGTAGCGTGCGTCCTCGGCGAGCAGCTGTCGCCGCCTCGGCAGCCGGTCCTTCCACGCGGTGAACGCGCCCTTGGCCCCGTTCGGCTTGTTGGGCGCGGGCGGCCTGGTCAGGGCCGTGGGCTGTTCGCGGCTCGTGGTGATGATCAGCAGCGGGTCGAGTTCGCCGGTCTCGTTGCGGACCTCGTTGATCAGCCGCAGCAGTTCCCAGCCGCCGGGTGCGTCGACGTTGTCCAGCAGCGCGGTGACGTAGGCGGTGCGCCGCAGCCCCCGGCGGCGGGGGAGCAACCCCAGCCGGGTGCGCCGGTAGGCGACCCGGAGGTCTTCCAGGAACGCGTGCACCAGCAGCTTGCGGACCTGTTCGGGGTTCTCGAAGTCGCGGCGGTCGCGGGTGAGCCGGGCGGCGAAGCCGAAGAAGTCCTGGGAGTGCCTGGGCACCATGTAGGGCTGGCTCATGAACCAGCGCCGCTCGCGCCCGAGCCCGGGGACGCGGTCGGGCCCCCAGTACAGGCCGACGAGGCGGCCACCGAATGTGGCCAGCGCCATCGCCAGCTTCGCGCGTTCCCCGGCCTGCTCGGCCACGTCGGCCAGCGCGCCGGACACCGGGGACCTGCTGCTCCACGTGCGCAGCACGGTCTCGACGGGTTCCTCGCGTTTGCCCTGCCGCGCGGGCAGTTCCACCCTGGTCAGGTGGTGGGCGAGTTCGTAGTGGTCGAACCGCTTGAGCGGGTCGCGCCCCAACTGCTGGTCGCGCAGCTTCTTGTGGAGCACGTGCAGCAGCGGCAGCACGGCGTCGGCGTGCTCGCCGGGCTTGGCCACATCGACCAGCACGTGCGGCACCTTGGGCAGCTTGGCCTCGAGTGCCTGGTCGAGCCGGTCGAGGAAGCCGTCGGCGCCTGGATC
This sequence comes from Actinokineospora sp., assembly GCA_035540215.1. Taxonomy (GTDB): domain Bacteria; phylum Actinomycetota; class Actinomycetes; order Mycobacteriales; family Pseudonocardiaceae; genus Actinokineospora. Next base: position 44,503 of record DATLIA010000386.1, read on the forward strand.
GGTGATCAGGCACACCAGGGGGAGCGGCAGGTCCCCGCGGACCTCGAGGTCGCGGTCCCGCTCGAACAGCCGCGGCCTGCGCACCACGCCGCGAACCAGCGTCAGCAGAGCGTCGACACCCGGGAACACCGGATTGGACAAGGGACTCCCTCCACGCCGCGGCCGTAGTGATCGAGAACACGCACTGTGCCTGTTGTATCACGCTGCGGACACTTCGTGCGGCGCACGCTGGGTCGGTGCGCGGGCTCCGGTTCCGATTGGGTCGCCGCCCGCGGTGCGTGGTTGCGACCCGCTGTGGGGCTTCCGGGTCGATTAACCCGACTCATTCCTTGGGTGGAGCCGATCTTGGCTGGTGACGGGCTAGGAATGCCCTTTCTTAAGGACTTTTCTCACGGACTCGCACGTGGCACGAGACACTTTCCCCTCCCGCTGCGGCGGCGCGGCACCCTACGATCGGACGCGAATCAACGTCGAATCCGATCGTGTGGCCCCGCGGTGTCCTTAGTGGACCGCGTCGTCGGAGACCCTCGAAGTCCAGGAGAGAACTGTTTCATGCTGAGCAAAAGCCGAAGAACGATCATGCTCGTCGCGCTCGTGGCGACGGCGACCGGCACCGTCGGGCTGTCACAGCCCGCCGCGGCTGAACCGACGTTCACCGCGCGGATCGACTTCGGAGACCAGGCGACGGCCCCAGTGGCGGGCTATCTCTCCGACTACGGCCAGGCGTTCGGCGCCAGGACTGGGCCGAACCAGGGCAGCGGCCTGCAATACGGCTGGGTGAGCCCTGGCACGACCACGCCGCTCAACCTGGTCGGGAACGGCCGTAACCGGGGCGCCACGTCCGACCCGGACAAGCGGCTCACCACCCTCATGCACATGCAGCTGCCCGCCGGGTCGGCAGGCGTGCAGGCCCCGGGCAGCTGGGAGATCGCCGTCCCGAACGGTGTGTACACCGTGACCGTGGCGGTCGGGGATCCCCAGTACTACAACAGCAACTACGCCATTCAGGTCGAGGACCAGAACGCCATCACCGGCCACAAGCCGACCCCGGCGTCGAAGTACGCCACCGCCACGGTGAACGTCGCCGTGGCCGACGGCAGGCTGACGGTCAGCCCGACCCAGGGCGACAACACCAAGCTGGGATACGTGACGATCGCGCCGCTCGTCGGTGCCGACGCGCGGCCGCAGATCCGCGCCGTCACCCCGCCCAACACCTTCGAGGGACTGTCGACGACCGCCAGTGTGATCGCCGACCTTCGGCTGGTCAGCGGCGGTGTCGACCCGTCGACGCTGTCCAGCTCGACGGTCACGCTGACCAACACGCTCACCGGCGCGGCCGTCCCGGCGCACGTGATCACCAGCGGCGGCGCCGACGTCATCAACCTGTCGCCGAGCGCCCCGCTGATCCCGGAGACCCGCTACCGGTTCGCCATCACCAGCAACGTCAAGGACACCGACGGCAAGTCCTTCGTGGGCTGGACGTCGGTGTTCACCACCGGAGCCGCTCCGGCCCCAGAGGGCGTCGCCTTCGACAAGGCCGACAGCGGGGCCTCCGGCGCGAAGTTCGCGTCGGTGGTCAAGGGACCGGACGGCAAGCTGTACGCGTCCACGCTGGATGGATACATCGAGCGCTACACCATCGCGGCGGACGGCACGCTGAGCGGTCGGCAGACGATCTCCACCATCCGTGACAACGCCACCGCCCAGGGGCTGCCCGGCGCGCCGAACCGCACGGTCCTCGGGCTCGCGTTCGACCCGGCCGCCACCGCGTCGAACCTGATCCTGTGGATCACGTCCAACACGATGTACGCGGGCGAGATCCCGTTCAACCAGCCCGACTGGACCAGCAAGATCGCCAAGCTGAGCGGTCCGAACCTCGCGACCTACACCGAGGTCGTCACCAATCTGCCGCGCTCGGTCCTGGACCACCAGACCAACTCGCTGGCCTTCGGACCCGACGGCGCGCTTTACCTCCCGCAGGGTGGCAGCAACGCCATGGGCGCGCCCGACGGCGCGTGGGGATTCCGGGAAGAGCACCTGCTTACCGCCGCTGTCCTCCGGCTCGACCCGGCCAAGCTCCCGGCCACGCTGCCCGTCGACGTGCGCACTGAGGCGCCGGGCACCTACGACCCGTACGCGGCGAACGCCCCGCTGACCCTGTACGCCACGGGTGTGCGCAACGCGTTCGACCTCGTGTTCCACTCCAACGGTCACCTCTACATGCCGACCAACGGCTCCGGCGCGGGCGGCAACACCCCCGCCACGCCCAGCCCGCTGCCCGCGAGCTGCGCCAACCGGATCGACAAGGCCACGGCCGGGGCGTACACCGGTCCGTCGGTGCCCGCGATCACGGGCAACAACCAGGCCGAGACCGACTACGTCTTCGACGTCAAGAAGGGCAAGTACTACGGCCACCCCAACCCCACTCGGTGCGAGTGGACGCTGGCGGGCGCCAACCCGACCGCGGGCTACGAGCCGTTCGAGCACGTCGCCTACCCGGTCGGCACCCAGCCTGACCGCAACCTTGACCTGGCCGGGATGTACGAGGCGGGCATGCACGCCTCGGCCAACGGCACCATCGAGTACAAGAGCAACTCCTTCGGCGGCAAGCTCAAGGGCAAGCTCCTCGCGGTCCGCTACAGCAACGGCCAGGACATCGAGACCTTCGACGTCGCCGCGTCCGGCGCGCTGTCCAACCGCACCACCGGGACCACCGGGTTCACCGGGTTCCAGCAGCCGCTCGACCTGACCGAGGACACCGCCACCGGCAACCTCTACGTCACCGAGCTCGCCACCTCGAAGATCGTCCTCGTGCGGCCGCGGGTGATGTCGGCGGGTGTGCTCACCGTGGCCAATCCGAACGGTGGGCTCTACAACGACCGCGTCATCTTCAACCGGATCACGACTCCGGAGGACCCCGCCGCGCAGAAGACCCGGGAGACCTCGGTCATCCGGCTCGGCAACAGCGGCACCGAGGCGCTCAAGATCCTCTCGCTGCCCGTCTCCGGCCAGTTCACCCTGGTCGCGCCGCCTGCCTTGCCGCTGACGATCCAGCCGGGTGGCACCGTCGACCTCACGGTCCGCTTCACCGCCACCTCGGTCAACATCCACACGGGTTCATTGACCGTCAACAGCAACTCGTCGACCAAGCACACCAACATCATCGAGTTGGCCGGGTACTGGCAGCCCGCCTCGGAGTACGAGGAGGCGAGCGTCCGCGACATCGTCGAGGTCCACGGGATCACCACCAACATCCCTGAATACCTCGACCAGTTGGGCCACGTGTCCCCGCAGGGCGACGAGATCATCGCCCCGTACTGGAACCGGGTCGACGCGACCAAGCCGGTCACGGTGCGCCAGATCGCCGTCTACCGCGGCTACCCGAACAGCGCGACCGTGTTCTGGCACGCCAGGGGCAGCAACACCAAGACCACGATCGCCACCGCGCCCGGCGTGTGGGCCCAGTCGATGGTGCCGAGCAAGACCGACGGCACCCCGGTCTTCGGATCGTTCAACCCGACGGGCTCGTTCGGCTTCGCGGTCGACTACGTGTGGAGTGACCCGACCAAGAACAACCAGACCACCGACCACTCCAGAGGGTGCGTCGACCCGTGCGGTCAGGGCGTTCGCTTCTTCCCCGTCAAGGACCGTGTCGGCGTGACCGTCCCGAACACGTACCTCATGATCATGGACTTCTCCGGTGGAAACTACGACTACAACGACAACACGTACCTGATCACCAACATCACCAAGGCCCCGTAGGGCTGACCTGAAACGCCAGTGGGCCACCTGTCGCAGGTGGCCCACTGGCCGTTTCCGGGGGCTGGGCGAATGGCTCTGGGCCACCGCCGTCAGCGGGTCACGCCTCGGGCTGGGCCACGAAACGCAGGTAGGGCTTGACCTCGTCGACCTCGCCGAACTTGGCCTTGGCGTCCTCAGTGGACACGGTCGGCGGGACGATGACGCGGTCGCCGTTGCGCCAGTCGACCGGCGTCGAGACGGCGGCGCGGTCGGTGAGCTGCAGTGCGTCGAGCGCACGCAGGATCTCGTCGAAGTTGCGGCCGACGCTCTTGGGGTAGGTGAGGGTCAGTCGGACCTTGTCGGCCGGGTCGATGATGAAGACCGACCGGACCGAGGAGGTGTCGCCCTCGTTGGGGTGGATCATCCCGTAGAGCTCGGCGACCTTCTTGTCCGGGTCGGCGATGATCGGGTAGTCGACGGTGGTCTCGTTGACCGCGTCGATGTCCGGGATCCAGTTCTTGTGGTCGGCCACCGAGTCGACCGACAGGGCGATCGGCTTGGCGTCGCGCGCGGCCCACTCGGCCTTGAGCTGGGCCACGCGGCCGAGCTCGGTGGTGCACACGGGGGTGAAGTCGGCGGGGTGGCTGAACAGAACCGCCCAGGAGCCGCTCTTCCACTCCCGGAACCCGATCTCACCGGCGGTCGTGTCGGCGGTGAAGTCGGGTGCGATGTCACCGAGTTGCAGGCCCACGAGCTGGCCCCCTTCGTATTGTCCGGACATTTCGAGGCCAAGTTTAGGGAGAACGGACGAACCCGGTAGGCCATCCCGGTGGGTGGAAACCCGTCTGGGTGACAGCCAACTGGGAACGCGGGGAAGCCAACTGGGAATCTGGTGAAACTTGTTCCATGGGACTCCTGTGATCGGGAAGGTCCACTGGTGATACTTCCCGGAAGAGCAAAATATCCCGGGCTAGCCCTGGGGAAGGGGTCCTGCATGCCCACCACCCGGTTCAGGCTGTTCGCCGCCGCCCTCCTAGTCCCCGCCGCCGTCATGGTCGCCCCCGCCGCCGACGCGGCGCCCGGGTCCCCGGCCGTCGACGAGGTCGTCACCAGCGCCAACGTCCGCCATGTCGCGAACGTGCCGCCGACCGCGCCGCTGAACGGCCCCGGACACACGGGGACCGACCTGACGTTCACTGGCAACTACGCGATCGCGGGCGACTACGACGGCTTCACGATCTACGACATCACCGACAAGGACCGGCCCGTCGTCGCCAGCCAGGTGCTCTGCCCCGGTTCGCAGAACGACGTGTCGGTGAGCGGGAACCTGCTGTTCCTGTCCACCGACTCCCGCCGGACCAACGACTCGTGCTCGTCGACCTCCACCAGCAGCGGGACGCAGTACTGGGAGGGCATCAAGATCTTCGACATCTCGGACAAGCGCAACCCGCGCTACCTGAAGAGCGTCGAGACCGCCTGCGGCTCCCACACGCACACGCTGGTGCCGGACAAGACGGGTACCGCCGTCTACCTCTATGTCTCGTCGTACTCGCCGTCCACGACGCTGTCGAAGTGCCAGCCGCCGCACGACAAGATCTCGATCGTGAAGGTGCCGCTGGCCAGCCCGACCTCGGCGGCCCTGGTGGCCACCCCGGTGCTCTTCCCCGGCGGCGGCAACCCCGGCTCCAGCAAGGTCTCCGCGACCAGCGGCTGCCACGACATCACCGCCTACCCGTCGAAGGACCTCGCCGCGGGCGCCTGCATGGGTGACGGCGTGCTGCTCGACATCAGCGACCGCGAGGCGCCGCGGGTGATCCACCAGGTGCAGGACAACACGAACTTCGCGTTCTGGCACTCGGCGACGTTCAACAACGCGGGCACCAAGGTCGTCTTCACCGACGAGCTCGGTGGCGGCGGCGCGGCGACCTGCAACCGGAAGACCGGCCCGACCCGGGGCGCCGACGGCATCTACGACATCACCGGTTCCGGTGACGCGCGCACGCTGGTGTTCCGCAGCTACTTCAAGATCTCCCGCTACCAGACCAACACCGAGAACTGCGTGGCCCACAACGGGTCGCTGCTGCCGATCGCGGGCAAGGACATCATGGTCCAGGCCTGGTACCAGGGCGGCCTGCAGGTGTGGGACTTCACCGACTCGTCGCGTCCGACCGAGATCGGCTTCTTCGAGCGCGGCCCGCTGCCCAACAGCGGCTCGGGCGGGGCGTGGTCGTCGTACTGGTACAACGGCCGGATCTACTCCTCCGACCTGGTCAAGGGCCTCGACGTCGTCGACATCACCGACCCGCGGACCGATCCCGCGAAGTCGGTGACGTTCACGGAGCTGAACGTCCAGACCCAGGGCACCTTCTAATACCGCTCTCGGGACGCCCCTCTGGCCACTGGCCAGAGGGGCGTTTCTCGTTTCATCGGATGGCGAAGGATGTACTTATGTCTGGAACCAATCGATCAACTTTTGCTTGTCTTTCGTCATAAGTGGCTCGTAACATGGGCGGCCTGCCTGCCATCTCGCGGCAGCCGTCGGGTCTGACCTGGCCCGATCAGGGAGGTGCCAGTCATGACCACCATGCGGAGCCTGGCGCTCAGCATCTTGGCCGTCGCGCTGGCCGCCGTCGGCTGCAGCACCACACCGTCCGCGGGCGTGGCCACCTCGACGGCCGCGGCCGATCCGGCCTACCAGGTGCTGGTGTTCTCCAAGACCGCCGATTTCCGGCACGACGCGATCGCTGTCGGGGTCCAAGCGCTCAGGGACCTGGGCACGGTCAACAACTTCACCGTCACCGCGACCGAGGACGCGGCGACGTTCACCGCGGCGAATCTGGCCCAGTACGAAGCCGTCGTGTTCATGCTGACGACCGGGGACGTCCTCGACGCCGCGCAGCAGGGCGCGTTCGAGTCCTACATCAAGGGCGGTGGCGGCTACCTCGGCGTCCACTCCGCCGCCGACACCGAGTACGACTGGCCGTTCTACGGCGAACTCGTCGGCGCGTATTTCGCTTCGCACCCGGCGATCCAGCAGGCCACCGTGCGGGTCGAGGACCGCGCGCACGCCGCGACCGCCCACATCGGACAGACGTGGCCGCGCACCGACGAGTGGTACAACTACAAGGCGAATCCGCGGTCGACCGCCCACGTTCTCGCGTCGCTCGACGAGTCGACCTACACCGGCGGAACGCCGGGCGGCCACCCGCACGCCTGGTGCAAGACTTATCAGGGCGGCCGGTCCTTCTACACCGGCGGCGGCCACACCCAGGCGTCCTACGCCGACTCGGTCTTCCGCGCCCACCTGCTCGGCGGGCTGCGCTACGCCGCGGGCCGCGCCAAGGCCGACTGTCGCCCGGAGAACGGGTATACCGCGCTGTACAACGGTTCCGCGACGGGCTGGGCGCAGGCCGGGCCGGGCAGCTTCACCAACGCGGACGCGACACTGAGCTCGGTCGGCGGGCTGGGCCTGTACTGGTACTCGGCGAAGCAGTTCGGGTCCTACTCGCTCAAGCTGGACTGGAAGGTCGCGGGCGACGACAACTCCGGGATCTTCGTCGGGGTCCCGTCGGGGTCCGACCCGGCGTCGGGGAACCGCGGGTTCGAGGTCCAGATCGACGCCACCGACGTCGCGGCGAAGACGACCGGTTCGGTGTACGGGATCCAGTCCGCCGACATCGCCGCGCGGGACGCCGCGCTGAACCCGTCAGGGGAGTGGAACACCTTCGAGCTGCTGGTCGTCGGCGAGCGGCTGCGCGTGTTCCTCAACGGCGTGCAGGTCAACGACTTCACCAATACCGACGCGACCCGGTCCCTGCGCGGGCACATCGGCCTGCAGAACCACGGCACCGGTGACGACGTCTCGTTCCGCGACGTGCGCGTCAAGGAGCTCAACGCCGTTCAGGCCGAGAACTGGTCGTCGGCGAGTGGTCTGCGGACGACCGCGCACACCAACGCCCATGGCGGGTCCGTGCTCGGCCACGTGAACCCGGGCGACTGGGTCGGCTACCACGGGGTCGACCTGACCGGCGTCACGAGCCTCACCGCGCGGGTCGCGGGCGTCGGCTCGACCGGCGGCTTCGACGTCCGGGTCGGCTCGGCGACGGGGGCGCGGCTCGGCTCGGTCACCGTGCCCGTGACCGGCGGGTGGGGGACCTATGCCGACGTGACCACCGCGCTGACCGGGGTGCCCGCCGGACCGCAGGACCTCTATCTCGTGTTCACGGGCACCCAGTTCGACGTGGACGACTTCACGCTCACCAGGGGCGCCAGGGTCGGTCCCATCGCGGGGGTGGCCGGGAAGTGCGTCGACGTCTCCGGTGGTTCCTCGACTGACGGGGCCGCGCTGGTCATGTGGACCTGTCACGGCGGCGCCAACCAGCGGTGGTCGGTGCTCGGTGACGGCACCCTGCGGACGTTGGGCAAGTGTATGGCCCTCGCGGGCGGCGGCACGGCCAACGGCACGAAGGCGCAGCTGCGGACATGTGATGGCACGGACGCCCAGGTCTGGGCCGCGCAGTCGAACGGCTCATTGCGCGACCAGCGGTCCGGACGATGCCTCGACGCGTCTGGCGGGAGTTCGTCAGACGGCGCGGCGCTCATCGTCTGGGACTGTCACGGCGGCACCAATCAGCGTTGGGTGTTGCCCGCCTAAATGGCAGCGATACGTCAGATCTATGTCTTGTGTCACACGTAAATTCCTGGCAAAGTCCTGGTTAAACACACGATAAGGCCGCTTCATTCCAACCAGTCATCGGACGTTAAGGAATCTTGTGGTGGCCATCGTGATCGCTTCAATCGGAGGACACTCGATGCGCAGCCGCACTGAGTTACGGACTTTGGCCGCTGTCGCGGCCGCGGGGATGCTGGTCGCGGCGGGGGTGGCGGTGCTCCCCACCGCCGCCACCGCCCAGCAGGTCGCGGCCGCCGACGCCAACACGCTCTGGTACGACGAGCCCGCCAACTCCTGGGAGAGCCGCGCGCTGCCGATCGGCAACGGCGCGATGGGCGGGATGGTGTTCGGCGGCGTGGCCTCCGAGCAACTCCAGTTCAACGAGAAGTCACTGTGGACCGGCGGCCCCGGGTCGACCGGCTACGACTTCGGCAACTGGACCGCGCCGCGCCCCGGCGCCATCGACGAGGTCGTCGCCGCGATCGACCGCGACGGCAAGGCCGATCCCGGCTGGGTCGCGGGCAAGCTGGGTCAGCCCAAGCATGGATTCGGCGCCTACCAGACCTTCGGTGACCTGTTCCTCGACACCGGCACGACGAGCTACACGAACTACCGCCGTGACCTCAACATCGGCGACGCGACCGCGAAGGTCGGCTACGAGGCCGGCGGTGTCACCTACAGCCGCGAGTACTTCGCCAGCAACCCCGGCAACGTGATCGTCGGCAAGCTCGGCGCCAGCCAGTCGGGCAAGGTCTCCTTCACCCTGCGCTACACGTCCCCGCGCGCCGACTACACCGCCACGTCGACCGGTGGCCGGATCAAGATCCGCGGCACGCTCGCGAACAACGGGATGATCTTCGAGGCGCAGGTCCAGGTGACCGCCGACGGCGGCACCGTCACCAACTCCAACGGCCAGGTCACGGTGACCGGAGCCAACAGCGCCACCCTGGTCCTGTCGGCGGGCACCAACTACGCCGACTCCTACCCGACCTACCGCGGCGTGGACCCGGCGGCCGCGGTCAAGTCCGCGGTGGACACCGCGTCGGCCAAGACCTTCGACACGCTGCGGGCCGCGCACGTCGCCGACCACAAGGCGCTGTTCGACCGGGTCAAGCTGAACATCGGGCAGGTGATGCCGGACAAGCCGACCGACGACCTGCGCTCGGCCTACACCGGTGGCTCGTCGGCCGACGACCGCGCGCTGGAGGCGCTGTTCTACCAGTACGGCCGCTACATGCTGATCGCGTCGTCGCGGGCCGGGTCGCTGCCCGCGAACCTGCAGGGCGTGTGGAACAACTCGACGTCGCCGCCGTGGAGCGCCGACTACCACACCAACATCAACGTCCAGATGAACTACTGGCTGGCCGGGCAGACCAACCTCGCCGAGACCGCCGAGCCGTTCACGCGCTTCGTGGAGAAGCTCAAGGCGCCCGGCGAGAAGTCCGCGACGGACATGTTCGGCACCGCGGGCTGGGTCGTGCAGAACGAGACCAACCCGTTCGGCTTCACCGGCGTGCACGACTGGGCCACCGCGTTCTGGTTCCCCGAGGCCAACGGCTGGCTCGCCTCCCAGGTCTATGACCTGTACTCGTTCAACCAGGACACCACGTTCCTGCGCGACCGCGCCTACCCGCTGCTCAAGGGCGCGTCGGAGTTCTGGCTGGCCAACCTGCGCACCGATCCCCGCGACAACAAGCTCGTCGTCACTCCGAGCTACTCCCCGGAGCAGGGCGACTTCACCTCGGGTGACTCGATGGCCCAGCAGATCGTGTGGGGCCTTCTCACCGACACCCTCGCCGCCGCGACGAAACTCGGCGTCGACTCGACGCTGCGCACCCAGCTGCAGACCGCGCTGAACAACCTCGACCCCGGCCTGCGCGTCGGCGACTGGGACCAGCTGCAGGAGTGGAAGGCCGACCTCGACGACCCGGCCAACACCCACCGGCACGTGTCCCACCTCTACGCGCTGCACCCTGGCCACCAGATCGCCCCGGCCACCGCCAAGACCTACACCGACGCCGCGAAGGTCTCCCTGACCGCGCGCGGCGACGGCGGCACCGGCTGGAGCAAGGCCTGGAAGATCAATTTCTGGGCCCGGCTGCTCGACGGCGACCACTCGCACAAGATGCTGGCCGAGCAGCTCAAGGGCAGCACCCTGGCGAACCTGTTCGACACCCACCCGCCGTTCCAGATCGACGGCAACTTCGGTGCCACGGCGGGCATGACCGAGATGCTGGTGCAGAGCCAGACCGGCGACATCCAGGTCCTCCCGGCCAAGCCGTCGGCCTGGCCGACCGGATCCGTCTCCGGCCTCAAGGCCCGTGGGAACGTCACCGTCGACGCGAACTGGGCGGCCAACGGGGCCACCGACTTCACCCTGACCCCGGCCAACGCGGGCACCCTCAACGTCCGCAACCCCATGTTCAACGGCACCTACACGCTCACCGACACGACAACGGGTACCGCCGTCACCAACACCCGCGTCGGTGACCGGATCACCTTTACCGCCGTGGCGGGGCACAAGTACAAGGCCGTCGGCACCATGGCCGTTCCGCCCGCCGCCGCCGTGGGCACCCCGATCAGCAACCCGCAGTCCGGCCGCTGCGCCGAACTCGCCGGTGGCAGCTCGTCCGCGGGCACCGCGGTGCAACTGTGGGACTGCAACAGCGGCACCAACCAGAACTGGCTCTACAAGGAGTCGACCCAGGCGATCACCGGCAAGGACGGGATCTGCCTCGACGCCACGGGCGGCAGTTCGGCCGACGGCACCAAGCTGATCGGCTGGACCTGCGGCAACCAGGCCAACCAGAAGTGGACGCTCAACGCCAACGGCACCATCACGGGGATCGGTGGCAAGTGTGTGGAGGCCGAGGGCGGCGCCACCGCGAACGGGACGAGGCTGCAACTGTGGACCTGCAACGGTTCCGCGGCGCAGAAGTGGGCCGTCGCGTTGGTCAACCCGGCGTCGGCGCGCTGTATGGACGCGGGTGCCACGAACGGCGCTCCGGTGCAGATCGCGGACTGCGTCGGCGGGGTCACGCAGAAGTGGACGCTCAACGGTCCGACCGGGTCGATCACCGGCAACGCGGGCCGCTGTCTGGACGCCAGTGGCGGCAGTTCGGCCGACGGCACGGCGGTGATCCTGTGGACCTGCGGTACCCAGAACAACCAGAAGTGGACGCTCAACGCCAACGGCACCATCACGGGCACAGGCGGTAAGTGTCTTGATGTCACTTCTGGCGGTACCGCCGCGGGCACGAAGCTGCGACTGTGGACCTGCAACGGTTCCGCGGCGCAGAAGTGGATTCTGTGACGCGCTGAGCTGTGGGGGTGAGCGGGACGGATGCCGCTCACCCCCCTACATCGCCCACGCGCACGCTGGTGCCGGACAAGACTGGCACGGCGGTAGCTCTAGAGCCTTGTCCTCGCTGTCGAAGTGCCCGCGGTCGCGCCACAAGATCTCGATCCTGAGGGTGCCGCTGCCCGCCCGACGTCGGCGGCCATGAACCCCTCTGACCAGCCGGTCAGAGGGGTTCATCGCGTGGTGGCCACGACCGCGCCGGACTTCGGCCCTCGTTGGTGCATATCTCGAGGGATTGAACGATTCACTTTTGCTTGTCTTCAGTCGTAAGCGGGTCGTAACATCCGACCAGGCGCAAATCCGTCCGTGACCTGCTGGTTTCGGGAGGAAGATCCATGCCCGCCCGGTCCCCGAGAACCCCTGCCCCTGCTCGCGGCCAGTTACAGCGGCACCAACCAGAAGTGGACCCTGTCATGAGGATCGCCCGAAATCTGGCGCGTCGAACTCTCGGCGCGTCAGCCGTCGCACTCGTCGTCGTCGCAGGCGTCGCGGCTCAGCCCGCGTCGGCCGCCGACCCCGCCTACAAAGTGCTTGTCTTCTCCAAGACCGCGGGATTCCGCCACGACTCGATCGCGGTGGGCGTCCAGGCGGTCAAGGACCTCGGCGCGGCGAACAACTTCACCGTGACCGCGACTGAGGACGCGACCGCGTTCACCGCGTCGAATCTGGCCCAGTACAAGGCCGTGGTCTTCCTGAGCACCACCGGCGACGTCCTCGACAGCGGCCAGCAGACCGCGTTCGAGTCCTACATCCGGGGCGGTGGCGGCTACGCCGGGGTCCACTCCGCTGCCGACACCGAGTACGACTGGCCGTTCTACGGTGAGCTGGTCGGCGCGTACTTCGCCTCGCACCCGGCCAACCAGCAGGCCACGATCAAGGTGGAGGACCGGGCCAACGCGGCCACCGCCCACCTCGGACAGACCTGGTCGCGTCTGGACGAGTGGTACAACTACAAGGCGAACCCCCGCACGACCGCACGCGTGCTGGCCTCGCTCGACGAGTCGAGCTACACGGGCGGGACGATGGGCGGCGACCACCCGCACACCTGGTGCAAGGCCTATCAGGGCGGCCGGTCCTTCTACACCGGCGGCGGGCACACCCAGGCGTCCTACGCCGAGACGGCCTTCCGTGCCCACCTGCTCGGTGGGATCCGCTACGCCGCGGGGATGACCAAGGCCGACTGCCGTCCGGAGAACGGCTACACCGCGCTCTACAACGGATCCACGACCGGCTGGTCGCAGGACGGGCCGGGCGGCTTCACCAACACCGACGCGACGCTGAGTTCCTATGGCGGCCAGGGCGTGCTCTGGTACACGCCCAAGACCTTCACCTCCTACTCGCTCAAGCTGGACTGGCGGATGGCGGGCGACGACAACGCCGGTGTCCACCTCGGTCTCCCGGCCATTGACCCGCTGGCCCAGCGGGGGAAGGGTTACGAGGTCCAGATCGACGCCACGGACCTGCCAGAGCGGACCACCGGGTCGGTGTATCTGGTCAAGGCCGCCGACATCGCCGCCCGCGACGCCGCGCTGAACCCGCCGGGGGAGTGGAACACCTACGAGCTGCTGGTCGTCGGCGACCGACTGCAGGTGTTCCTCAACGGTGTCAAGATCAACGATTTCACCGACACCGACCCGAACCGGTCGCTTGCGGGCCACATCGGCATCCAGAACCACGGCACGGGCGACGATGTGTCGTTCCGCAACATCCGGATCAAGGAGTTCGGCGGCCGTCAGGCAGAGGACTGGTCGGCGGCGAGCGGTGTCCAGACCGCCGCGCACGCCAACGCCAACGGTGGTTCCGTGCTCGGCTACGTGCAGGCCGGTGACTGGGCGGCGTACAACGGGATCGACCTGACCGGGGTCACCGGCATCACCGCGCGGGTCGCCGGTGTCGGCTCGACGGGCGGCTTCGATGTCCGGGTCGGTTCGGCCACCGGGACCAAACTGGGTTCGGTGACCGTGCCCGCGACCGGCGGCTGGGAGACCTATGCCAACGTGTCGGCGAGCCTGACGTCGGTGCCGACCGGTGCGCAGAACCTCTACCTGGTGTTCACCGGCACCTCGTTCGATGTCGACGACTTCACCCTCACCAAGGTCGCGAGGGTCGGCCCGATCGTGGCGTCGGGCGGCAACTGCGTGGACATTCCCGCGAGCAACACCGCGGATGGCACGCAGTTGGCGCTGTGGACCTGTCACGGTGGGGCGAACCAGCGGTGGACGGTGTCGGCCGACGGCACGCTGCGGGCAATGGGCAAGTGCATGAACGTGGCCGGTGGCGCCACGGCCAACGGCACCAAGGCGGTGCTCTACTCGTGCGACGGGTCGGCGGCGCAGGTATGGGCGGCGCAGTCCAACGGCTCGCTGCGCAACCCGGTGTCCGGGCGGTGTCTCGACGCCAGCGGCGGTGGTTCGGCCGACGGCACCAAGCTGATCATCTGGGACTGCCACGGTGGCACCAACCAGCGGTGGACACTGCCTGCCTGATCGCCACGGGACCCCGTACCCGAGACGGACGCGGCCTTGCGCGGTTTCGCGCAAGGCCGCTCCGGTCCGCTGGGCGCCAAGGGTTTCTCAGCAGGGGGATTCGGCGTAGGGCAACAGCGCGTCGCGTAGGCGGCGGGGGACCGGCGACAGCTTGGGATCGGCTTCGCCGCCGACCACGCACGCCACCCGCTGCCTGCCCCGCGCGGCCAGCTTCTCGCTGCCCGCGCGGAACCTGACGTAGTCGAACGTGAGCTGCATCTGGGTCTTGGTCAGCTCCTCCAGCCGCATCCGCACCGACAGCTCGTCGGCGGCGAGGATCTCGGAGAAGTACTCGCACTCGGCCTTGACCGTGTGCAGCCGCAGGCCGTCGGCCAGCAGCGTCGGGGTCTCGTCGGCGAGGAAGTTCTCCTTGCAGCGGCCCTGCCAGCGCAGATAGCTCACGAAGTGCACATTGCCGACCAGCGTGGTCTCCGCGGTCTCGACGGTGTGCTTGTACTCGTAGTAGCCCATGGGTTCCCCAGTCACGATAACGGGTCGCGGGCGCGCTTCATCTCACTGAAGACGCGGACCGGGGACAACAGGCGCAGTCCGTCGAGGAGCCGGTCGGCGTCCTCCGGGCCGGGCACCGACGACACCACCGGGCCGAAGAAGCCGGGGCCGTCGTCGATCGCGGTCACCGGGCTGCCGGTCTCGGTGCCCACGCGGGCCTGACCCGCCTCGTGGCTCTCCCGGACGACCACGTCGAGCGACTCGTCCTCGGTGGCGTCGATCAGCTCGGCGGGCAGTTCGGCCTCGGCGAGCGCCTCGACGATCACGTCGTGGGTCAGGTAGCGGTCGGCCGGGCCGTGGACCCGTTCGCCGATCGCGCTGTAGAGCCGGTCGACGGCGTCCTGGCCGTGCCGGTCGTCGGTGGCGGCCAGCACCCGCAGCGCGGCGCGGGCCCGCTGGTGGGCCGCGCGGTAGTTCTCCGGAATGTCCTTGCCCTCATTGAGGATCGCCAGGCTCAGGAAGCGCCAGCTCACCTTCTCGTCCCGCCTGCCCGCGACATCCTTGACCCAACGTGACGTGCGCCAGGTGAATGGGCAGCTCGGGTCGAACCACAAGGTGATACTCATCAGCGCCTCCTAACGAGTGGAAATCCCTGGCGACCTTACCGGCGATCGATCCACTGTGGATTCTCCGAAAGTGCGGAATCCGCCGGGCGAATCGGACAGCACGGGTGAAGATGCGACTTGTCGATCAGTCCTACCAGGATGGCCAGAGACCGCAGTTCAGGAGAAGGCCCAATCTGACAAATCGCAACGGCGATAGCCGCGCCGAGGCGGCACCTGGCGGCACGGCCGGAACACCCAAGTACAACACCGGTACGAGGGCATTCCGGCCGCACCGCCAGGAACCACCTCGATCACGACTCTCGCCGCCGCGATTTGTCAGACAGGGCCTAGTTGGGGGAGTGGGATATGGCGCATCGCGACGTGGAACTGCTCGCCATCGGCGCGGGACCGGCGAACCTGGCCCTCGCGGTGGCACTCGACGAACTGGCGCCTGAGGACCTGGCGACGAACTCCTTGGTGATCGAGAAGGCCGACACCGTCTCCTGGCAGCGCGGGATGCTGCTCGACGGCGCGCGCAGCCAGGTCTCCTTCCTCAAGGACCTCGTGACCCTGCGCGACCCGCGCAGCCGGTTCTCCTTCGTCAACTATCTGCACTCGATCGGCAGGCTCAGCGACTTCATCAACCTCGGCGACTTCTGGCCGTACCGGCAGGAGATCTCCGACTACTTCCAGTGGGCGGCGGACTCCCTGGCGAAGGTCCGCCTGGAGTACGGGCGCCGCTGCGCGGGCGTCGAACCGTGCCGCGACGACGCGGGCACGGTCACCGGCTGGCTGACCCGGCTGGCCGACGGGTCGACCATCCACAGCCGCTACCTGGTGGTCGGCGCGGGCCGCGATCCCTTTGTCCCAGCGGAGTTCGCGACGCTGCCCGCGGCCCGCGTCATCCACAGCACCGACTATCTGCCGCGCATCGCCAAGCTGCCCAAGGACAGCGCGGCCCGGGTCGCGGTGATCGGCGGGGCGCAGAGCGCCGCGGAGATGTTCGACGCCGTCCAGCACGACCTCCCCGGCTGCAGGCCGACCCTGGTCATGCGTTCCGTCGGTCTGAAGACCTATGAGAACAGCAAGTTCACCAACGAGCTGTACTACCCGTCCGCGGTGGACGACTTCTTCAGCGCCCAGCCGCAGGCCCGCGCGCAGATCATGCGGGAGATGCACACCACCAACTACTCCGGCCTGGCCCCTGACCTGCTGGAGAAGCTGTACCGCTCGCTCTACCTCGACCGGATGAGCGGCGATGGCAGGCTCCGCGTCGCCACCATGACCGAGGTGACGGCCGCTTTCGAGGACGGCGACGACGTCGTGCTCGAACTGGCCGACCGCCGGACCGGCGCCGTCGAGGAGCTGCGGTGCGACCTCGTGCTGCTGGGCACCGGCTTCGTCCGCGACCAGCCCGCGCTGGTCCGCGGCTTGGCCAAGTCGCTCGGCGTCGGCCGGGTCGAGGTGAACCGCGACTACCGGCTGCGTATGGACACACCCGCCACCGGCGCCTGTTACCTGCAGGGCGTCAACGAGGCGACCCACGGCATCAGCGACTCGCTGCTGAGCGTGCTCGCCGTGCGCGGCGCCGACATCGCCGCCGACATCTTGTCCCACCGTGCCGAACAGGCGGCCGAGTTGCTGCCCGCCGCCGTTCCCGCCCGTTGACAAGGAGACTTCTGTGGAGATCCGCGGTCTGGACCGGGACCGACTGGGGCCCGACAACAACCACTCCCAGCGACTGCTGCCATGGTCGGCGCTCAACGCCCCGTTCGAGGGCGCGTGGTGCCTGATCAAGCCCGGCACGTCATCGGTGCGCCACGCGCACCACGAGTACGAGATCTTCATCGCCGTCACCGGCACGGCGGTGCTGGAGTCGGCGGGGGAGCGCACCGCGTTCACCGCCGGTGACGTCGTGCACTTCCCGCCGCACACCGATCATCAGGTGATCAACGAGGGTACCGAGGACTTCGAGATGTACACCGTCTGGTGGGACCTGGCGATGGCCGACACGTTCGCCACCCGCCACGAAGGCGAGGGCTGAGACATGGCAGCGCACTTAGGCCGACGCGCCCTGGTCATCGACACCCCGCCGACGTCCAACGGCGACCTGCACGTCGGGCACCTCGCGGGCCCGTTCCTCGCCGCCGACGTGCACGCCCGCTACCTGCGGTCCGCGGGCCGGGAGGTGGTGTTCTCCACCGGCACCGACGACAGCCAGACCTACGTGCTGGCCAGCGCCCGCCGCAAGGGCGTCACCCCGCAGGAGCTCAGCGGCCGGTCGTGGCACGCGATCCGCCAGACCCTGGCCGACATGGGCATCTCGCTCGACGGGTTCGCCCCATACGACGACCGCTACCGCGCCGCGGTGCTCGACTTCGTCGACGACCTGTACGCGGCGGGCAAGTTCGAGCTGAAGACCGTCCAACTGCCCTACAACGAGCGGACCGGCGAGTACCTGGTCGAGGGCCTGGTCTGCGGGTACTGCCCGATCTGCCTGGTGCGCAGCCGGGGCGGGCTGTGCGAGAGCTGCGGACACCCCAACAACTTCGACGAGCTGGTCGACCCTCGGTCCACAATGGACCCGGACGACGACGTGACGCACCGCGCGGCCGACATCCTGGTGCTGCCCATGGAGCGCTACCGCGACCAGCTCACCGAGTTCTACCTGGCCCGCGAGTCGCGGATGCGCCCGCACACCGTGCAGCTCTTCCGCGAGGTCCTGGCCAGGCCGCTGCCCGACTTCCCGATCACCTATCCGGTCTCGTGGGGCATCCCGGCGCCGTTCGAGGAGACCCCGGCCCAGGTGATCAACGCGTGGGTCGAGGGGATCCCGGCGGTCATGTACTGCACCGCGTTCGCCGCCGAACAGCTCGGCGAGGGCGGCGCGGCCGATGACGAGCTGTGGCGGGCGGAGGGCGACGCCGAGGTCATCTACTTCATCGGCTTCGACAACGTCTACTTCTGGGGCCTGACGCACGTCGCTCTGCTGATGGCGCACGAGGGCCGCTATGTGCTGCCGGACGCGATCATCTCCAACGAGTTCTATGAGCTGGAGAACGAGAAGTTCTCCACCAGCCTCGGCCACGTCCTGCACACCGGGGACCTGCTCGCCGAGCTGCCGCGCGACCTGATCCGGTTCTACCTCGCGCTGAGCGCCCCCGAACACCAGACGACCAACTTCGGCCGCGACGCGCTGGTCAAAGTCACCGGCGATCGGCTGGTCGGTCCGTGGAACCGGCTCGCCGCCCGGCTGGGCAAGGCCATGGCTGACGCGGGGGTCGGTACGGAGCCGCTGGCGGTGTCGGACGCGGCGCGGTCGCGGGCCGAGGCCGTACTCGCCAGGTTCCGCACCTGCTACGAACTCGACTCCTACAGCCTGACCAGGGCCGCGTCGCTGATCGTCGACCAGCTCAGCAGACTCTCCGCCACCGCCGGGGTCGCCGCCGACGAGCGGCTCGGCGACCTGCTCTTCGAGGTGCGGGCACTGCTGACCGGCGCGGCACCGATCCTCATCGACCTGGCGGCCGCCTGCGGCTGCGGGGAGCGGTTCGACATCGACGGCGGCACTGTGGTGCCGTTCGAACTGCCCGTCTTCGACGCGGTGGTGCGGTGATGTCGACGCCCACGATCACCTCCGCCAGGGTCGCGACGCTCGACACCGCCGCGGCCGCCGAGGTGCACCGCATCGCGCTCGACCTCTGCAACTGGGGTGACGAGCAGGTTGACGACCCAGCCTGGGTGGCCGCCGTCCGTGACGCGTCGGCGTGGCTGCCCCCGGCGCTGCGGCGGACGCTGCGCCGGTTCCGCCGCGACTCCGGTCCGACCGGAACGCTGCTGGTCCGGGGCCTGCCGGTCGACGGCGAAGTCCTGCCGCCGACCCCCGATGTCGACGGGTCGGTGCAGCGGCTGGTGACCGTGCCCGCCGCGGTGCTGATGACGGCCGCCTGCGAACTGGGCGAACCGGCGGCGTTCCGCGCGGAGAAGTCCGGCGCGCTGGTGCAGGACGTCGTTCCGGTGCCAGGCAAGGAAACCTTCCAGGGCAACGCGGGGTCGGTGCTGCTGTCGTTCCACAACGAGAACGCCTTCCACCGGCACCGGCCGGACTTCGTCATGCTGCTGTGCCTGCGGCCCGACCATGAGCGGGTCGCCGGGCTGCGCACGGTCTGCGTCCGCGAGGTCATGCCTCGGTTGAGCGCCGCCGCCCGGGAGGCACTGTTCAGCGCCGAGTTCCTCACCGACCCGCCGCCGTCCTTCGGCGCCGACGGTGGCGCGGGCACGCCGCACGCGGTGTTCCACGGGGCGCCGGAGGACCCGGACATGCGGGTCGACCTGGCCGCGACGACCCCGCTGACCCCGCGCGCGGAGG
Organism: Actinokineospora sp.; assembly: GCA_035540215.1. Taxonomy (GTDB): domain Bacteria; phylum Actinomycetota; class Actinomycetes; order Mycobacteriales; family Pseudonocardiaceae; genus Actinokineospora. Next base: position 64,226 of record DATLIA010000386.1, read on the forward strand.
AGGCGTTGGCCGAGTTGGCCGAGGCGTTCGACGGCGCGGCGACCAGCGTCCGGCTCGACGCGGGTGATCTGGCCATTGTGGACAACCGGGTCGCCGCGCACGGGCGCACCGCGTTCCGGCCGCGCTACGACGGCGCGGACCGCTGGCTGCAGCGCACGTTCGTCGCGACGGACCTGCGCCGCTCGCGTGACCACCGCCCGCACGACGGCTACGTGTTAGACCGGTAGCGAAGGACCGCATCGTGACAGAACCGGGAGTCGACCCGCTTGTCGTGGTCATCATCGGGGCCGGGCCGCGTGGCACCGGGATCCTCGAACGCCTGCTGGCCAACGCGGGCGCCGCGGTGCTGCCGCGACCGCTGCGGATCGACCTGGTCGACCCGTTCCCGCCCGGCGGCGGCCGGGTGTGGCGCGAGGAGCAGTCCTCGCTGATGTGGATGAACGCGATGGCGGGCAACGTCACCATGTTCACCGACGACACCGTGCGCTGCGACGGCCCCATCCGGCCGGGCCCGTCGCTGAGCGAGTGGGCCGCGGCCGACGGCACGCACTGGGACGTGCTGGGCATGAGTTTCGCCAGCAGGCAGGTGCAGAGCCGGTACCTGAGCTGGGTGTTCGACCGGATCGTTGCCGAGGTGCCCGAGGGCGTCACCGTGGCGGTGCACGAGACCACCGCGACCCGGCTGACCGGCGGACATGGCGAACGTCAGACGGTCTGGCTGGCCGACCGGACCGAGCCGCTGGTCGCCGACGCGGTGGTGCTCGCGCTGGGCCACCAGGAGGCCGAGCCGACCGAGGAGGACCTGCGGGTGGCCGGTTTCGCCGCCCGCCACGGCCTGCGCCACCTGTCCAGCGCCTACACCGCCGACGCCGACCTGTCGGGGTTCAAACCGGGGGAGAACGTCGTGCTGCGCGGCTTCGGCGCCGCGTTCGTCGACGTCATGGCCCTGCTGACCGAGGGGCGCGGCGGTGAGTACGTCGTCGAGGAGGGCAGGCTGTGCTACGTGCCGTGCGGGCAGGAGCCGGTGCTGTGGGTCGGCTCCCGGCGCGGGGTGCCGCAGCGGGCGAAGATCGCCTACCGGCTGTGCGGCGACCCGGCGCCGCTGCCGCGCTTCTTCGAGGCAGCGGTGCTCGACAAGGTGCTCGCCGACCACGCGCGGGTCGACTTCCACGCCGACCTGTGGCCGCTGATGGCCAAGGAGATCGGCTGGGGCTACTACCACGAGCTGTTCACCGCCCACCCGCACCGCGTGATGACCGGGTGGCCCGAGTTCGCCGCCGCCTACGCCGAATGCGACTGGGACAGCGCGGAACTGCGTGACCTGGTCGAGGCGGCGGTCATCGAACCGGGCGACCGGATCGACCTGACCGCGCTGGACCGGCCGCTGGACGGGCTGCGGTTCGACAGCCTGGCCGAGGTGCAGGCGCACGTCCGCAAGCACGTGGCAGCCGACCTGCGGCGGCGCAATGAGTTCACCCACAGCGCCGACCTCGGCGCCTACCACGCGATGCTGTCGGTCAACCGGCAGTTCCGCCAGCTGCGGGCCGCGGACAAGATCTCCGCGCGGTCCATGGTCGAGGACGTGCACGGCTGGTGGCAGGGGTTCTTCGAGTACTACACCAGCGGCCCGCCCGCGCAGCGCAGCCGCCAGCTGCTCGCCCTGTCCGAGGCGGGCGTCCTGCGGTTCCTCGGCGCGAACATGTGGGTGGCCACCGACGACGACGTCGGCGCCTTCCTCGCGGGCAGCGGCAGCACGCCAGACAGCGTCGAGGCGACCGCGCTGGTGGAGGCCCGGCTGCCACAGGCCGACCTGAGCCGCACCACCGACCCGCTGCTGCGTGGGCTCTACGAGCGCGGCGAGGCCACTGACCACGTGCTGTCCGACGGTGACGGATTCCTGCACAGCTCCGGCCTGCTGCTTGTGTCCACTGAGGACTTTCGGGTGCTGGACCGGGAGGGCCGCCCGCACCCGCGCCGCTACGCGATCGGCCCGTTCACCAACGTGCGGCACTTCGCCACATTCGCCACGCCGAAGTCCAACGCCGTGTCGTTCCGACAGAACGACACCCTGGCCCGCGGCGCGCTGCGCGTCATCGGACTCCCTGGTTTTGACAGCCCATCGGACACCTTGCGCAAAGGATCGGACACATGAACACCAGCCAAGCCACCCGCCCGCCAGCCGTGTTGTTCATGGGCGACCTGGTGATCGTCGCCCGGCAGACCAGGCTGATCACCGAGGCCCACCGCCGGGGCTACGCGCCGCTGCTCGTGGTCACCCCGTACACCGACCCGGCCCGGCTCGCCGAACTGCGCGCCGACCCGACGCACCCGCTGTCCAAACTGGCCGACGTCGTCGAGGTCGAGGACGCGAAGGTCGACTTCGTGGTGCCCGGCATCCAGCCGCTGCTGCGCCGCTATGACGTGAAGGCCGTGCTGTGCATCGGCGACTTCTTCGTCGAGCCGGTCGGCGTCGTCGCGGACTGCCTCGGCGTGCCCGGCGCGGGTTCGGCGGCCAGCCGGATGAGCCGCAACAAGATGCTCCAGCGCACGGCGCTGCCGGATCTCTCCCCGACCTTCCAGGTGGTCACCCCCGCCGAGCGCGGCGGGCCGATCGCCGACGACGTCACGTTCCCGGTTGTTGTCAAGCCGGTCGGCCGGTTCTCCAGCCTGGGCGTGCGGCAGGTGCACCAGCCATCGGAACTCGCCGACGTGCTCGCCACGTATCCCGAGGACGAGACGGTGCTGGTGGAGAGCAGGGTCGTCGGGCCGGAGTTCTCCGTTGAGGCGCTGACCCAGAACGGGAAGGTGCTGTGGGCGGAGGTCACCGGCAAGCGGACCAACGAGTCCGGCGGGATCTTCTTCACCGAGATGGGCCACACGTCGCCAGCCGAACTGTCCGATGTGGACCGTAAGGCGCTGGTCGACGCGAACACGGAGGTACTGCGCCGCCTCGGTTTCCGTGACGGGATCAGCCACTCGGAGTTCCGCCTGTCGGCGTCAGGCCCGGTCATGATGGAGATCGCGACCCGCCTGCCGGGCGATGGGATCACGTTCCTGTGGGAGCTGGCGACGGGGCAGCCGTTGGAGCCGGTGATGCTGGACCTGGCCCTCGGCGAGCCCACCTCATACCCGGCGCCGCGTCGGCGGGCCTGCCAGGTCTACTTGGAGCACCCGTACGGTTCGCTGCTTGACGTCACCAGTACTGGCGCCCCGGTCTCATGGGTGACCCGCGACGACAGTTGGCCCGCGTTCACCCCGCAGGCCGCCGACGCGCCCGCCCAGGACCACGCGGTCCTGGTCACGACGGTGCCCGGTGACGTCCTGGGACCGCAGACGGATTCCGAGGCCAGGTCCGTGTCGGTGATCTTCGACCTGCCGCTGGGCGAGGACCCGGCCCCGCTGGTCGAGAAGGCCGCCGCCACCGTGACGATCGAGGTCGAAGCCGCGGGCCGGAGCGCGGCGTGAGTGGGCTGCGTGCGGCCGTCCACGACCGGTTCGGCGGGCTGCCCAGGTCGTACTGGGTGCTGTGGGGCGGCACGTTCGTCAACCGACTCGGCACGATGGTCCAGCCGTTCTTCGCCTTCTACCTGACCGGTTCCCGCGGCCTGTCGGTCGCTTCGGTCGGCTTGGTCCTGACTGTCTTCGGCGCTGGCGCCTTCTTCTCACAGCTGCTGTCGGGTGCGCTGGCTGATCGCTATGGCAGGCGGATCACGCTCACGGGCGGAATGCTGGCCACGGCGGGAATCATGCTGGTCTTGGCCTACAGCCAGAACTTGGCGGTGATCGTCGGATGCATGTTCCTGCTCGGCGTCGCCATGGAGGTCTACCGGCCCGCGTCGAGTGCGTTGGTCGGCGACATCATCCCGGTCAAGGACCGGACTCGCGCGTTCGCGCTGCTGTTCTGGGCGGTGAACCTGGGCTTTACGGGTGGCGTGTTGACCGGTGGCTTGCTGGCCCACAGCGCGATCGTGTTGCTGTTCTGGATTGACGCGATTACCTGCGTGGCTTTCGGGCTGTTGGTGTGGTTCCTGGTTCCGGCGTCCCATGAGGCACCGCGGGATGCTTCGAAGACGGGGTCATTCAAGGATGTCTTGGGCGACCGGGTGATGGTGATCTTCACGGGCATCACGCTGGTCTATGCGGTGGTGTACCACCAGTCGATGATCACGTTGCCGTTGGTGATGAAGGCTGACGGGTTGTCGCCTGCGGCGTACGGGATCGCGTTGGCGGCCAATGGGGTTGTGGTGGTGTTGATCCAGCCGTTGGTGGTGAACTGGCTGGGGAAGCATGATCACAGCAGGGTGGCTGCGGTCGGGATGACTTTGGTCGGCGTCGGGTTCGGGTTGACCATGCTGGTGTCGACGACCGCCGGGTATATGGCGACTGTTGTGGTGTGGTCCCTCGGCGAGATCGTTGTGACTGGGGTAAGCGCGGCTATCGCGACGAACCTGGCGCCTGCGCATTTGCGGGGCCGGTACATGGGCGTCTACGGCTTCGCCTTCTCGCTGAGCAACCTCCTATCGCCAGGAATCGGCACGGGATTACTCAGCCTCGGACCAGCGATCCTGTGGGGAACGTTGGCCGTGCTGGCCATCGCAGCCTCGGTTGTACAGATGGCAATCGCCCCGGCGATTCGGCAGCGGACTGGGGAATTGGTGTCGGTGTAGGTTCGGTGGTCAGAGGTCGCTTGGGATGACCCATGCGCCTGCGTTTTCGAAGCCGTCGCAGCCGTCGTGCTCGAATCTCGCTGTGCCGTCGAACTGGGACTTCATGTTTGCGCACACGCCGTAGTCGGTTCCCAATCGGCCTGCGATTGGGAACCAGTGGCGGCAGCCGCCGCACTGTGTTCCGTACCATTCTTCGCGGTATTCTGGGTCGTCGGTGCTTCTGTTCAGTCTGGTTATCCAGCGCTCGTGGATTGCGTTAAGTCCGCCGGGGGCGCGGGATGCGTGCTCATTTGGCTCCATCGGTTGCCTCCCGGTTCTTCGGTGGTGCGTATTGCTGCTGGTGCCTGTTCGGGTGGTTCGCCTTGATTTGGGGACCCCTAAAAATGGGCCTGCGCGGGTC